>JBMYQW010000091.1:0-14056 GCA_049601735.1 Spirulinaceae cyanobacterium | reverse complement strand
CCGTCGCCCAAACCTGCTCGGTCTCTGGGTCAATGGCCAGCCCCTGAATGTTGCGATGGCCGTAACTCCAAATCTCAGGGGCGGCCTCGGTATCCTCCACAAAAGGGTTATCGGCGGGGATCGAGCCATCGTCATGGAGGCGAAGCACCTTGCCGAGATGGCTGCTCCGGTTCTGGGCCTGCTGACGAATAAACTCACCGTCAATGGCTGTCGGTGGATTACCCCCATCACCAATGGAGACCAGTAGCGTACCGTCGGGGAGCCAGGCCAGCCGCGAACCGAAATGCTGGGCGCGGGACTTGGGTTGCGAGACTTCAAAAATCACTTCCCAGTCGTTGAGGGTTTCGCCATCAAAGGTGGCCCGGGCGATGCGCGTCCGGTTGGCTGAACTATCGCCGTGGGCGTAGGAGAAGTAGACGAGGCGATTCTCGGCGAAGTCGGGATGCAGGGCAATATCCAGCAGCCCGCCCTGGCCCTGGGCGAAGATCTCCGGTAAGCCGGGAATTGGGGTGGGGTCGAGGACGCCTTCGCGGGCGATCCGTAGGCGGCCGGGACGTTCCGTAATCAATAGCTCGCCATCCGGTAGCCAAGCCAGCCCCCAGGGATGCTCCAGATTCTCCAGCACCGTTACCATCTGGAAATCTGCTTCATCTGCGGCGGTGGTGGCCTCGATCGGCGTGGTCTCTCCGGTCTCGGTGACGGTGGCACCGGGTTGAGTCTGGGCGGTGCAGCCCATGGCGGCCCAGAGGGCGATCGCCGTTCCCATGGCCATCCCGTTCAACCAAAATCGCTGCGCAGGGGAGGGGTTCAAACCCTCCCCTACAATGGGTTCTGCTATAGATTTTGCTGTTGCGGCAGATTGTTTTGGCTGGCTGAGAACCATTGCTCATCCTCCTGCTAGGGGCTGTCGTCATTTAGATTTCAAACCATTGATATGTCTAGCTTACAGCCCCTTTCTCTGTTTTTTGGGTCGGGCGCTCTATCCCTTGTCCCATAAGGCTTCTGAGGTTAATTGATAACACGCCCTAACTCACCTAGTCCAAATTTAACGCCTCAGCCGCCGTAATCCCCTCGCCTTGAAAGCCAAAGAAGCCGATCGCCTGGGCCGCTTCGCCCTGGGTGACGCCTTTTTGGGGCTGGAAGAGCTTGGTATAGCCAAAGACGCGCAGCACATTGGCGCGATCGCCGTTTTCATAGTCCACCAGCAACACCGGCAGCACATCTGGGGCAATTTGCGCCACATCCTGGAAGCCCCAGACCTGCTCAATGGTTTGCACCGAGGCATTGGGCAGGGGCGTGCGGTGGTCGAGGGGGACTTTCCAGAGCAGCAGCCGTTCCCGCGTCAGCGGCGCATCCGGCTGGAACAACAGCGCCGAGGTGTTGCCCGTCAACCGAGAGGGAAGAATGCCCGCTTCGGCCAGGCCTTGGATTACGGCAAAGTCCGGATCGCTGGCCGGGATATCTTGAAAGGCGGGTTGGCTGCTGGTATTCGCAGGGCGGATCTGTTGGCTGGGGCGATCGCGGTGTAGTTGGTTGTAGGCATCAAACAGCCAGCGGGCGAAGGTGCGGCGATCGACGATCGCGTTGGCGTCAAATTCGGCAGGTAGCACCGTCAGGGTTTGGAGTGCGGCGACCACTTCATCCGTGGCGGGGGCGGGTAGGGTGGCAGCGTTCGGAGCATTCGCCTCAGCATCCTCAGCCTCTGCATCAGTCAGACTTGTATCCCGATAGGCGATCGTAAACTGCCCTTCCTCGGGAAAGGTCAGGCGCACTTCCTGAGTATCCTGGCGTAAAATCACCATCGGCTCAGTGTCACTGTAGCGTTGCGCCACGGTCCAGTTCTTATCGGCTAGGAACTGCTGATAAAAGCTGGCGATTTTTTGGGGTCTAGCGGTGCTCTCCCAGAGCGTTTGCCCGGTTCCTTGCGCTGCCCGATAGCTGGCGCTCAGGAGCTGGGCTTGGGGATAGCTGGGCACATCTTTCGGGAAGGTCAAGGGCAGTCGAACTGTCTCGCCTTCGGTCTGGACTGCGCGATCGTCCACCGCCGTAATCATTTCCTGAGGCGGTAGTTGCGACTCAGGCACAGTATTCGTTGCATCTGTTGACGGCTCCGACTGGGATGCCAGCCGCTCCTCCAGTTGGGGGTCGGGGGCAAACCATTGGGCAGCGGTGCGATCGCCCTGACAGCCGCCTATAACAACCACTCCCCCTACAAGGAGGAGCGAGCGTAATCCGCACATTGCCAGAGGCAATCGTAACCGCCGCTGACGGGTCATCAGCGGGCTAAATTTCCAGTCCGTTCGTGCCCGGTAGAGGGATGGGTTCAGTGGTGCTGTTGGTTGATGGGGTGTAAATCTCACGGGGGAAATCTTCTGCATCAATGCAATCCGCTAAAGCCTCGCTCGGCCCAAAGTCATCGGTTGTGTAGACTTCACGGCTCAACCCGCGCACACAGGCGGAGAAACGGAGGGGCAGTAAACTGCGGCGGCAATGATCGAGAGTGCTAGAGGCCAGCTCAGTTGCGGAGCGGGGTTCGAGCAGCTCTTCGTTGATATCCACCACGCATTCAGACAGCTCCAGCGGCCGACGGACGCGGAAGCAAGAAAACAGAGCCTCGGTCTCGTCAATGATAGTGAAGTTGTCAATATCCGCCACACATTCGGACAAGTCCGTGGGCTCTAAGGCCATTGCACAGGCAGTTTGTACCTGTTCATCCGCCACACCTACCGAAATCAATTCGGCTGCACAACGTTGAAATTCCTTCGCATCGAATTCATGGCGATAGCGGCCATCCCAGAAGGCAGACGCCGGAGCCGCCCAGAGCAGACTGGTTAGGGGCAACGCACAAGCGGTCGCCAATGCAAGGGTAGAGGATAAAAAACGGGGCATGATGGCAAGCTTTCAGGGTTGAGAACGGTCTGAAGTTGAAAAGATAGTAATTAGTAAAGCACAGTTCTGAAGTCTGGGGCAGGGGCAATCTTGTTCTAGAACCCGTTCAGGAGGGTTGTATGACGGTTGAAAATTTAATCCGGTAATTGTGTAGGGTAGGCATTGCCCACCACAAGCCAGTTTTGGCGATTGTGTATTACCGATTTATTTTCTTAAGTTCCATTAAACCCTCCTCTACTATCCAGCGTTCTCAGCAGAGATGCGCCCAAAACGAAGGTCGTCTAACCATTCGGCTCGGTGGTGACGCTTTTCGCTCCTTCTACGCCCTTGGCGATTTTTTTTGCCCGCTCTAGAATTGACTCGGCGGAGGGGTTGTACCGCAGCACCACCGTACTCCCAGTTTGCGCCACCCAGAGCTGGCCATCGTCGGGCAGGTTCTGGTCATCAAAGGCGGCAGCCACACGCTTGGCCAAGCCGCTCTCGTCATATTTGCCATCGAGTCCGACCCGCTCGGGGGGAATGGCTTTGCCGTCATCATCTTTGATACCAGAGATGGCGGCGGGTAGCTTGGACTTGGCTGTCTCTGCTGCCTTCCCAAAAAGTCGTCCGAGAAAACCCATGATGGTGTGCTCCTATTTTAAAGTGCTGAAAGTTGAATGTACTGAGGACAACGACCTGCAATGGCAGCAGATCTATCCCCTCAAGGTTCATCCTAGAGGCTGGGGGGACTCTCCCCTCGGGACTATGCAGTTTTTTAAGCATTGGTATTGCCTGATACTAACCCGCCATGACGGGGTGGCGTCGCTCCCAAGGATGGCGTTCATTGGTTTGTTACTTGGTTTGGTATTGAATGGGTATTTTTTGGGTAATGCCCACCCTACATTTCGGTAAACTACATCTCTGTGAACGGAATTCACATTCTTCAATCCAACCTACAGCTCACTGCGAATATCGGTCATCCTCAAAGGCAATAACTGGAAGATCACTGTCCCACTCAACTATGAGTTCCAATTCACCTTTTGCATAGTCTGAGGTGAGGTAACCCTCAGTAACGACGTAACGGCCAGTCAACCAGTGACTATCAATAACCCAAGCCCAATAGTTTCCTGAATGCATTGCACCTGCATCATTGACAAACACTTGATAAGTTTTGCCGTTGGGGGAGGTAAGCATAGGGAGCTGGTGTGAATAGCTCGTAAACGGTGTATAAGCCACCCCACGGGGAACCCATTGGTAATAGATGCGAACACCGGTAGCTAACATACCAGTGCAGACAAGGGCAATCAGAACTTTTCGTTTTAGGGGCTGCATTGGTGCTGAGATATGCGGAGAGATGTTGTTGGTTTATAAAGATACAGTGCCACGACAGTAGGGCGCGTTGGCAAGTGAAAAAGATCATGGAAATCGGCTTTATTTCGATTCCTGTTTAACGCACCATCGCTATAGTTGCTGACTGCTTGTCTCTCGTCGGTGTTTTGGAGGATGGTGGGCTCGGGGTTGGTGTTGACGCGATCGATAAGATTATCGAGATCTTCTTTTGCGGCTTGGGTGGTGATGGCGTTCATTTTTTGTGTCTTGGCTGTGTATTAAATGGGTGATTTGTGGGCTATGCCAAATCTATAACTCCAGTGTATTAGTCAGATGATTGTGGATTTACAGTTTTTGATGGGTTAGTTTTCGGTTGGTGGTGTATCAATTTTAGGATGCGATCGCGGTTTGGGTGGTGAGGGGAGCGATCGCCTCCCTCAACAAGGGTCAATCGCTACGCCACGCCTACTTATGGGGATTCACGCTATACTGGGCCAGTATTACTGATCGCTGCAAACACCGCTTTTTCCATGTCTACAGTCAGCATTAAGCAACAAGCTCGCACCCTCGTTGAGAGGCTTCCGGATAACTGTACTTGGGATGATGTGATGTATCAGATTTACGTTGCTTTAGCGGTTGAAGCGGGTTTGGCGGATAGTCAAGCAGATCGGGTTAAGTCAGTGGATGAGGTGCGATCCCGCTTTGGTCTTCAGCCATGAACGTTGTTTGGACGGATAAGGCAGTTGAACAACTGACTGCGATCCACAGCTATCATGCTCAAATTTCCCCTGAATACGCGACTCGTCTCGTCGATCTCATCACTAAACGCTCTCGGCAGATCGCAGCTTTTCCCAAATCAGGGCGAATGCTACCCGAAATCAATTTGGAGCAGATTCGTGAGGTTGTTGAGGCTCACTATCGCATCATCTACTACATCGGTGCTGACCGAGTTGATATCCTGGCAGTGGTTCATGGAGCACAAAATCTCTCGTCAAATTAAAGTCTTCGTTTTGAGCATTCAGTATGAAACTCAATTACACCCCCGAACAAGAAAAAGCGATTGCACATCGTAAGGGAAACTTACTAATCATCGCCTGTGCAGGCAGTGGAAAAACAGAGGTGATTTCTCAACGAATTGCCCAAATGGTAAGTGAGGGAGTTCCTCGCAAAGAGATCATCGCTTTTACATTTACTGAGCGTGCTGCTCATGAGCTAAAAGCAAGAGTCAGAAAGCACCTAGAAGAAGTAAACCCTGATGAGTCTTCTCTAGGGGATATGTACATTGGAACAATTCATGGTTTCTGCCTGCAACTTCTCAAGGAGATTGATCCAAATTATCGAAATTATGAGGTAATGGATGAAGTACGACAAGCTGCAATTATCACTGCAAACTATGAGTATTTCCCTGATAGTGATCGCGGGATAGGGCTGAACTTACTACGTCAGAAAGGCAAAAAGGAACTTCGTTATTGGGAAACCTTAAAACAATTCAAAACAACTCTTGGTATCAAGCACCTGAAGAAGATACAGACAAAAAATATAGTTAGACCTGAACTAAGAGAAGCACTTCAGCGATATGAAAGAATTGTTACGGGAAGACCAAATTACTTTTTTGATTTTGACACTATTGTTGGTGAGTTGATTGAACGTTTGAGTTCTAATTCTAGTAATTTAGCAAAATGTCGATTACAATTCACGCATCTAATTGTTGATGAATACCAGGATGTTGATCCTCGCCAAGAAGAGTTGATTCAGCTTCTTTCAGATAGTGGGCGGCAAATGTCAGTTTGTGTTGTGGGTGATGATGATCAAGCAATTTATGGTTGGCGTGGAGCAGATATCGAGAATATTCTTACATTTGAAAATAGATATCCAGATGTTACTCGCATCGAATTGATTAAAAACTTTCGCAGTACTCATGCCATTGTCGAAGTTGCTAATGCTGCCGTCCGGTCAGATCGTCTCTATCCTCGTTTAGACAAAAAGATGATTGCCCATTATTGGAATGATGGAAAACTTACTGAGCGCATGGCACAACAGGGAGATATTCAGAAACAAACATTTGCGTCTGAGAAGGAAGAGTCCGAGTGGGTAGCGGAGAGAGTTGGCCAGTTACGTGGTACGGTCATCATCGAGAAAGATGGAACAGAACGAGCAATAGATTATGCAGATATGGCAGTTCTATTGAGAAGCGTCCGTTCATGTGGTCAAGATTTCGTAGATGCTTTACAAGCTCGCAAAATCCCCTTTGTGGTCAAAGGAACTAGAGGATTGTTTAGTAATGACGAAGTGTTACTTATCTATGCTTTATTTTGTCAGTTAGCAGAAAGTAACTTCTCTTACAGTGACTCGAATGGCAATATTCAGTGTCTTTCAGTAGATGAAACACGAGGTTTCATTCGAGAAATGACTCAAAAATTGCATGATAACGGCTTAATGCCACAAGCTGATGCTACTGGGCTTTTAGGATGGGTAGCAGGTGAGAGACACACTCTACGTTTGCAAAGTAAGCCTAAAAAAGAGCGTCAAGGAAAAAGTAGAAGGATTTTTCCTCAGACTATTTTTCAGCGAATGTTGCAACAACTTGGTTCTGGTTCTGGGGAAAGGCCTTGGCCAACTGAGGTTTTATATAATCTGGGTCGATTTAGTAACCTGTTAACACAGTTTGAAGCTGTTCACCAATGGGTAACACCTAACGAATTAAAAAGTTTGTGTTTATTCCTCGGTGGATGGGCTGCTGAGAACGTAGACGATCGCATCACTGATGAGGGATTAACTCCCAATGCTGTTCAGATTATGACTATCCACGCAGCAAAAGGTCTAGAGTGGCCGGTCGTTTTTATTCCTCGTATTTCTGGACGAAACTTTCCAAGCAGTCTTCGCAACAGAGGTGTTGAGTCTTTCTTGACCTCAGAAGAATTTCAAGCAAAAGAGTTTGCAGGAGGAGATAATGGTGAAAGGAGACTGTGGTACGTTGCTCTAACTCGCTGCCGTAAATTTTTACACCTTTCTAGTCCAGATAGGTATGGAAAGAAGCCCTCTCCATATTTTAAAGAGGTTAAACATGATTATGTTTCTGAGGATGGAACTGATCTTACTGAACGGCATAAGGGTCAGCCGACTCCTCCCATAGAGACTGAAGTCTTGCCAACTAGCTTTTCTGATCTGAACTACTATTGGAAATGCCCATTCGACTATCAATTGCGGCGTTTAATGGGTTTTGGACCAAGTGTTCAGCAAGATTTTGGCTATGGTCAGCAAATTCACAATATACTAGCTGAGATTCATCAAAGAGCTTCAGATTTACTCAAAGATAATCCAGTAATTTCAGAGGATGAGTTAGAAAAATTAGTAGAAGATCGCTTCAATCTCAGATATACAAAGGGTGAACCTTTTGAGATTTTAAAAGCGGCGGCATTAGCTGCAATTACACGTTATATCCGAGAGTACCCCGAAAACGTAGAACTATCCCTAGAAGCTGAAAAGCCTTTTGAATTTATTGATCAAAAGAGTGGTGCCCTAATTAGTGGTACTATCGATCTTCTTGAGCGTGTATATTTTGATGATTCTGGAGGAGAAGTAGTGCAAACTCCTGTTTGTGTCATTGATTTCAAAAGCCACAAATGGAATGAGCAGGATATAACAGGTTATTTTGAAAGGCGTGAGGAGGTTACAAGGCAACTGAGGCTCTATGCTGCCGCTGCTGATCACTTAGGCTTTGATCCAGACAACGGAGCCTATGCTCACTTCCTTGCAAGAGAAAAGCCTAATCAGCGACTCGTCGAACAAGGTGTCGAGGAAAGATTCAGAGTAGATGTTACTCAAGCCGATCAGCAAAAAGTGCTTAAGGAAGTCGCAGACGCAGTAACTGCGATTAAGTTAGGTCATTTCCCCCTCAGTGGTTGTGAAACAGAGAAATGCCGAAAGTGCGATTTTAAAATCATCTGTCCAGGAGGAAAAGCGTTTCTCGATTAAGTGAGTTCCTAGCTAGTCTTCAATAGGCTATTCCAGATTATTTACATTCCCAATCGCTTCTTTTATAGTTGGGATGAATGCTCCCATAAGTCTGACAGGAACTGCATTACCAATTTGAACAATGATTTGTGTTTTAGTCCCCTCAAATTTATAGTTTCGAGGAAAAGATTGTAATAAAGCTGCTTCTCTAGGGGTTATGGCTCTATCCGCTTCTGGATGAGCAAATCGTCCTCGGCTAACATCATTGCAACCTGTTGTTAAAGTAGGAGCTACATCGTCCCATTTCATTCTTCCGTAAACATCACTGTGTCCATTGTGGTTTCTGTGACATCGTAATACCAAATGTTCAGGTAGGGCCGAACGGCTCCCTCCGTCTTTTGGAATATGTTTTAGACGCTCTAGGGCAATAGCTTGATGATTGCTAGCTTGGTGCAGAAAATCACTTGGATCTTTCTCTCCAGATTTCAAAGATGGTAAGTGATAAATTGTATCTCTAACTGTTTTACGTTTTCCCTCTGGCGTTAATGGTTTAGGTAGAGTGGTTGGTGGTGGGCTTCTGAGGGTAGCAATGAGAATACACCTGACACGACGTTGTGGTACTCCATAGTCTGCTGCATCAACTGTCATTGGTTGACTGAGTCGATAACCCAATTTGTTTAGCCCTCTTCTGAGCTTCTTGAGGATTTCTGTATGGACTCCTAAACCTGGTACATTTTCAAAGAAGATTGTCTTGGGTCGCAAAACTTTAGCAAATCGAGGAGTTTGAAGGATTAAGTCATATCTATCATCATCATCCCTCTTAAGCCGATTTTGACTACTGAATGGCTGACAAGGAGCGCAAACAACCAGAAGATCAAGAGCTTGTCCCCTTAAATCATTATGTAAAATTTCGAGAGGGTCAACTGTTCTTATGTCAGACTCGTACAAATTCACTTTTCGATGATTAGTACGATATGTTTTGCAAGCAAGCATATTATTGTCTACAGCAGCTACAACATTAAAACCATCACGTTTTAATGCCTCAGTAATACTGCCACAACCACTATACAAATCCACTGCGGTTGGTTTCTGCTGTATGCTGCTCTCTAAAGCCTCTAACTTCTGGATCACGGCTGAGGACTATATAACACCTGCCATGATAATACACAATTACTCTTACCATGTGTAGCTTTGTCAATCACAAATATTTTTCAAATTTGTCATAAAGTAAAGAGGCGTACCCGCATTGGATACGCCTCTTGCTTCATTCAAAAATTAAACCGGGTTGCCGCTCAGGAATTAACCCATCACTTCCTTCGCCTTAGCCACCACATTCTCAACCGTGAAGCCAAACTCCTTCATGATTGTGCCGCCCGGCGCAGACGCACCAAAGGTCGGCGTACCGAGGACTGCGCCCTCAGACCCCACATAACGCTCCCAACCGAAGGGTGTACCCGCTTCCACAGCCAGGCGCTTGGTTGCCGCTTTGGGCAGAATGGACTCTTGATACGCCGCATCTTGCTCCGCGAAGAGTTCCCAACAGGGCATCGAAACCACACGAACTTTCTTGCCCGTCGCCGCGATTTCCTTCGCCGCATCCACACAAAGGCTCACTTCAGACCCTGTGGCGATGAGGATAAGGTCGGGCTCATTGCAACCGCAGTCCACCACGATGTATGCACCTTTGGCTACCCCTTCAGCACTGGTTCCGGGGAGGTTGGGCAAACCCTGACGGGTGAAGGCGAGGGCAGAAGAACGGTTGGGACCATCGGCACGCTTGGCGTTGGTGACAGCCACTTGATACGCACCCGCGGTTTCTTTGCCATCCGCTGGACGCAAGACCAAGAGGTTGGGGATCACACGCAGGGAGGCGATCGTCTCAACGGGTTGGTGGGTGGGGCCATCTTCCCCGAGGGCGATCGAATCATGGGTGAGGACATAAATCACACCCGCTTCAGCGAGAGCAGAAAGGCGCATTGCCCCGCGCATATAGTCCGCGAAAACCAAGAAGGTGGCACAGTAGGGAATCAGTCCCGAGTTATGCAGCGAAATGCCGTTGCAGATCGCCGCCATACCATGCTCCCGGACGCCGAAGCGCAGGTTACGGTTCTCGTAGGAACCCTTTTGGAAGTCACCCGAGCATTTGAGTTCGGTGAGGTTGGAATGGGTTAGGTCGGCCGAGCCACCGATGAGTTCGGGTAGGTTGGGCGCGATCGCGTTCAATGCCGCTTGAGAATGCTTCCGGGTTGCCATTGCCCCTTCTTCGGGGCCGGGCATGGGTAGAGCCGCATCCCAACCGGCGGGGACTGCACCACTGAGCATCCGCTCAAATTCAGCGGCTTCGGTTGCATACTTGGTCTTGTATTGGGCAAAGGCTTCTTCCCATTCTGCTTGGTAGCTCGCACCGCGCTCGATAGCTTTGCGGAAGCGAGCCAGGGCATCATCGGGAACGACAAAAGGCTCGTGGTCCCAACCCAACTCCTTGCGGGTAAGGGACACTTCGTCATCGCCGAGGGCCGCACCGTGAACGCCAGCCGTGCCCGCCTTGTTGGGGGAGCCGTAGCCGATCGTGGTCGTCACCTTGATCATCGTCGGCTTGTCGGTGACTTTTTTGGCTGCCGCGATCGCTGCCGCGATCGCATCCAGGTCGGTATTCCCATTCTCGACATGGAGCGTATGCCAGCCATAGGCTTCAAACCGTTTGCTCACGTCTTCCGTGAAGGAAATTGCGGTATCGCCATCAATGGAAATATGGTTGTCGTCGTAGAGGGCGATCAGCTTACCCAAGCCCCAGTGACCGGCCAGGGAGCAGGCTTCGCCTGAGACGCCTTCCATGTTGCAGCCATCGCCCAAAATCGCGTAGGTGTAGTGATCGACGATTTTGGCATCGGGCTTGTTGAACTTCGCCGCCAAATGTGCTTCAGCCGCCGCCAATCCCACAGCATTACAGATCCCTTGACCCAGCGGCCCGGTGGTCACTTCCACCCCAGCGGTCATGAAGTTTTCCGGGTGACCGGGAGTTTTGGACTCCCATTGACGAAACTGCTTGATGTCATCAATCGTGACGCTGTCATAGCCCGTCAGGTGTAGCATCGCGTATTGCAGCATACAGCCATGACCGGCTGAGAGGACAAAACGATCGCGGTTGAACCATTGGGGATTCTTGGGGTTGTACCGCATGAAGCGATCCCAGAGGACAAACGCCATCGGTGCAGCACCCATCGGCAGACCGGGGTGGCCTGACTTAGCTTGCTGAACGGCATCGATCGCCAGAAACCGAATGGAGTTAATGCAGAGTTGTTCGAGGGATTGGCTAGCAACGACCATATTTTCTTACGTTAAGAGTTATGAGGAACCTAGAGTTTTTGATGCAATTGCGGCTTTGGATAGCACAATGCGACATCGGGAGCGCCCCCCGAATTAGTCCCTATCATCCCACCGGACGGATCGCAGGGCAAGGGATCGGCCCAGGCTGTAGCGATGCCTACAGCTAAATCTGCACGGTTCCCTTTACCCGAACGATCGCCCTTACGGCAGGGGTTCAAGCTCAATTTGGATCAAGAGCGTAATGCCCTGACGACCGATAATGCGACAGAGCTGACCCGGTTGGGGCAGAGCCTCACCCAGCGCCTGACCCGCTGAATAGAGCTTGCCCTGCCAGCTCGTGCCCTGACACCGAACCCGTAAACTGGGCTCGACGCGGGCGATCGTGCCAGCTATGGCTTCGGGAAATAAGGTGATTTGGGGTGTTGAGAAGTAAAGCATCATTGCACCTCAGGAGGATGGATAGAGTTAGATCGCTAACGTCTGAGTCAGTAGAAGCATCCTGTTTCGGTTCTATATCTATATTTCTGGTGATTTGTCCCCAAAATATGCATTGATTCGCTCTCCCGATGCTGCACGAAGTCTTCACCACCCTGACGAATCTTCGCTATCGCCCGACAGCCCTCCGCCTCACCTTCTGTGTCGGTTCCATAAAATCCCCACGCAAGAACGAGCCAGGGGGAAAGTCGATGTTACTCGACCAGCGCCGCCAACAGCGCCTCACCCATCCCCTTACAGCCCACTGGCTTCATTCCTTCGGACATAATGTCGCCTGTACGGTAGCCCTGATCCAGCACCGTGGTGACAGCGGTTTCTAGGGCTGTTGCCGCCTCCGGCTGGTTGAGGGCATAGCGCAGCATCATTGCCGCACTGAGCACCTGGGCTAGGGGGTTGGCTTTATCTTGGCCCGCGATATCCGGCGCAGAACCATGGACGGGCTCAAAGACGCCCGGTTTGCCCGGTGTTCCCAAACTCGCCGAAGGGAGCATCCCGATACTTCCGGTGAGCATTGCTGCCGCATCGGAGAGGATATCGCCAAAGAGGTTGCCCGTGACGATGGTGTCGAACTGTTTCGGGGCGCGAACCAGTTGCATGGCGGCATTGTCCACGTAGAGATGGCTCAGTTCCACTTGGGGATAGTTAGCAGCCAGGGCGATCGCACGATCGCGCCAGAGCTGAGAGACATCCAAGACATTGGCTTTATCCACGGAACAAATCTGACCTCGGCGCTTCTGGGCCGTCTCAAAGCCCACTTGCAGGATGCGGTCAATTTCGGAAATCGTGTAGGCCATCGTATTAACCCCCCGTTGTTCGCCCGCTTCATTGCTAAAAACGCCCTTGGGTTGACCAAAATAGATACCCCCCGTCAGCTCCCGAACCACCATGATGTCAACGCCTTCCACTACTTCCCGCTTGAGGCTGGAGGCGTCCACCAGTTGGGGCAAGATCGTCGCTGGGCGGAGGTTGGCAAAGAGTTCCAGCCCGGCCCGGAGGCCCAATAGCCCGGTTTCCGGACGCTGGTGACGGGGGAGCTTGTCCCACTTGTAGCCGCCGATCGCCGCCAACAAAACCGCATCACTCTCTCGACAGGCGATCAGGGTCTCGTCCGGTAGAGGTTGGCCCGTCTGGTCGATCGCTGCTCCACCGATAAGGGACTCTGTAAACTCAAACTGTATGTCATAGGTGGGGGCGATCGCCCGGAGCACCTCCAGGGTGACAGCCATGATTTCCGGGCCGATGCCATCGCCAGGGAGGAGGGTAATGCGGTATTGCTGGGTCATTCGGTCTAATTGAAGGGGGCGGTCGAGTCGTGCGGGACAAGATTTCCATCTTACCCCCGACGAATCCCCTCAAGACAGCACAGTTTATGGGAGAATGTCTCAAATCCAGTCGCCGTAACCATTACAATACGGGAGAGGCGGCAGGAGTAAGGGTCGATAGGAGACAGTGACTCCCCCCGAAATGCCTGGGCGCAACCCGCATCTCTGTCAAACCGCAACCCAAGACTATGTGGGACGTTCAACAGCCCGTAAAACCGAATCCCCCCTCCTTGTCTCAATGGCTCTATCAGGCCATTGACTTGCCAGGGGTGCGGCTACGTTTGCGGTTGCGGGGGAATAATCTCCATGTCTTACTCGAAGGCTCTCGCCCGCCCACGGCTGAGACCGTGCGCCAGCGGGTTGAGCAGGCCCTCCAGCAACAAACCGAGAGCTTCCAGGTCTTCTTTCGCAACACCGAAGACCCGGTCTATAAGGTCATTCTCTATGGTCGGCATCTGGGCCAACAACGGCCGGATTGGATTGAGTCGATCGTCCTCGCCGACCTCAATCTCACCACGAGCACGGCCCCAGCAACCCCAGCAACCAGTACTGCCCTGCTCTCGAATGAGCACCTGGCTCGCACGGGCTCACCGGAGGCGATCGCCCGCTATCTAAGCGAATCACTCTCGCACCTGGGCGTTAGTGTCAAAGTGCTGGTGCAAAAGCTGCCCGAGCGCCTTACTTGCAAGGATTGGCAACTCTTGTACGCAACTGAAAAGCATGGATACAGCTTGCAGACAGCGTACCAGCTTGCGTCCGAT
>JBMYQW010000090.1:0-14098 GCA_049601735.1 Spirulinaceae cyanobacterium | reverse complement strand
ACTACGACGGCTTCCCCTGTGTAGAGCGTGGCCCGATGCACTTGCCCCAAGCTCGCGGCAGCCAGCGGATACGCCTCGAAGTCGGCGAACAGATCATGCAGGGGTTTACCCAGTTCGGTTTGAATAACTTCGACCGCCCGCTCAGAACTGAAGGGGGGTACGCGATCTTGGAGATGACTCAGGGCTTCGGCATAGATGGGCGGAATCAGGTCAGCACGGGTAGAGAGGGCTTGGCCGAGCTTGATGAAAGTGGGGCCGAGTTCGAGCAACTGATCCATAAGCCATTGGGCGCGGTGCTCAATATGGTCGGGGTCGTTGTGACCCGTAAGACGTGCCCAACCCGTCGCCACGCCAAACTGCGCTGCAAACCGGAAAATATCTAACTGTCGGGCGAGCGGGGCATTCCGCTGCCGTTGCCAACGCGGGGGCTTCATTCAGGTTGACGGGGCGATCGCGCCTTGGAGTGAGTCTGGATTGCATCATCGTGAGTCATGCAGTCAAATCCTATCGTTATTTGGGCAGGGCGTTATAGCAAACCACGAAAGTCCAGCTATCGATACTAGGATGTGAGAACTGAGCTTGTCGTTCGTATTCCGTCTCTAGAGGGGAAAGTCCAGCGTTGATCGAGCGGATTTTATCTATGTAGTCGCAAGATTATAGAAATGGGATTAACTCTCATGGGTCGTGTTGGTCTCGCCCCCAGCCCCAGCAGACGATGCGGGTCTGGCAGTAGCGCAGGCTGACGCAGTTCAGACTGCGTTAGCGTTAGGCTATACGTATTGCACAGTTGCTCGGGCAATCGATCGTGAAACTCCTCAACAAACTTCTTCTACTCCTCGGCGGCGGCGTGACAGCCTTGGGTTTGCTCATTCTGGTCTTGATCCTTCAAGGGGGCGAAGGCTCTCTGCTAAATGCGGTGGGGCGCTGGCTCTCGGTGCGGGAGGCTGAACCAGAAGTGGAGTCATCGACCTTAATTGTCCAGAGTATCCGCGAAGCCAGTGAACTCACGACCGCTATCTATTCTCTTGAAACGGTCGTGCCCACCACCCAAGACCGTCTCTGGGGTGATGTGGTGCTCGGCACAACCAAGCTGCTCTACATTGCCCACGGGGAAGTGCGGGCGGGGATTGATCTTTCGCAGTTAGAGCCTGCTGATGTGGCAATCAACGAAGACCAGCTCACAGTGCAACTGCCACCGCCCCAGATCTTAGACCGGGCCATTGATGTTGATCGTTCTGGAGTCTACGACTACAATCGGGGCTTCTTGAATCTGGGGCCAGATGTCGCCCCTGACTTGCAAACCCGGGCCTCCCGCGAAGCTCTAGGAAAACTTGATGTTGCGGCCTGCGAGCAAGATATTTTGGGTCGCGCCAACGCCAAGGCGGAGCTGGCAATCACGGAGTTGTTAACACTCTCTGGCTATGACAATGTGACGGTGCAAACGACGGAACCCGAAGACTGTGGCATTAATGAGACGGAAGTTTCAGGCAATCCGGAATAGGGGAGGGTTTAGGTCGCCGCAGGCCCTTTCAGCAGTGCTTCAAACTGCTCATAAGGCACTGCCCCCTCCAGCGTGTGGCCTTGGAAAAAGAAACAGGGTGTGCCGCTGATGCCCAACTGTTCTGCCAGCTCCATATCTTGAGCGATCGCTTCAACCGATTCAGGACTGGTGCGATCGCGCTCAAACTGCGTCAGATCTAGCTCCAGCCGCTTCGCTGTCGCCACGAAAAACCCATCCCCCAGTTCATCCTGGTGCTCAAAGAGCGCATCATGGTATGCCCAGAACTGGCCCTGCTGCTGGGCCGCATAGGCGGCTTGGGCTGCCGGAATCGCTTGGGGATGAATCTGATGGAGGGGCAAATGTTTATACACCACTGTGATTTCATCCGGGTGGTTCGCCAATAAGTCCTGTACCGTCCCATGGGCCTGAGCGCAGAAGGGACATTGAAAATCGGAAAACTCCAGCAAGATCGCCCGATTTTCGAGGGCTTGGCTGGTGGGCGATGCGCCAATCAGGGTTTGGGGATCGGTTTTGAGGGTGTCTAGGACTGCCTGACGTGCCGCTTGGCGCTGCTCCTGTTGCTGGCGTTGGTAGGCTTGCAAGGCTTCCACCACCACTTCTGGATGTTGGCGTACAATCTCCAAGACCTGCTGTTCTAGATTCGGCTGGGCGATCGCCGCCTGGGGGCAGAGCCAGAGCAGGGTGATGAGTAAAACCAGCACCAATGGGCGCAGACGCGGGGCGCGTCGCTGGGACTGGGGCTTGAATGGCCAAAACATCATCATATTCACATCCTGCGTTCAATACTGAATGAATCATACCGGACGGGGTTGGGCAGGGAGCTGGCGGCGATCGCAGAGCGATACTATGTAGCGTTTTGTAACAGGAGCGTCAACAATCTCGCCGTCATGGCGCAAATTGGGGGATGATAGCTGCCCTTAAGGTGGCTGAACAAAAAGTTTTTAAGGAGACTCGTTGAACTATGGCTCTATCAGATACCCAGATTTTTGTAGCTTTGACCCTTGCTTTGCTCCCCGGCATCTTGGCTTACCGCCTTTCCACAGAGTTGTACAAGTAAGTTTTTTACACCTGTAATTTTTCACACTTGTCGTTTTTTACAAACCCAAACAGGGTATGGATGAACCATCTTGGTCGGCATCCATGCCCTGTTTTTTGGGCATTTTCGTAGGGGGCGCTGTCTCCCTAGCGAGAAATGCTTTATAACTGAGATCATATAAATTAAATTAAGCAGCCGAGCGATCGCCCCCACCTTAGCATCAGGAATTTTGTCGTTTCTAGCTGTCAACTCGTCTGGTTGTTCGTCGCTTGACCGTCAAATTGACCTGGGTTTATTGCTTTAATTCAGTTGCGATCTGTATTTTTCTCTTTAGTTTCTGTCATTAATCATGAGTGCATCCCCCCAACTTAAACCGTTTACACCCCAGCGCCCGCTGCACTCTGTCGGTAAAGTCAGCGTGGGTAAAGTTCGACCCCTCCAGCCAGGGCGTCCTCGTCGTCGCACACCTTGGCCCAAGATTCGTCCCACGCAGACTCCTTCGGTTCAAACTCATCCGACTCAAGCCCATCCAACTCAAGCTCGCCCGACTTCCCACCGTCGTCAGCAGCCTGCTGCCAATGCGGGTCTTGCCGCCGAAACGGTGCTAAAGCTCCTCGTCAACGGCGTGCTCTCGTTCGCGGCGGTCATCACCCTCTTGAACCTGTTCCCCTACTACTGGGCCCAGCAGGCCAAGCTGCAAGAAGTGCGCCAACAAGCCCAAACTACGGAACAGGAAGTCAACCGTCTACAACAGGACTTCAACCGCAGCTTTGATCCCTCCCAAGCCCGGAGCGTAATGCAAGACCAGAGTGGCTTGCTTGCGCCCAACCAGCGTCGGGTGGTATTGACCAACGAAGATCCGGATTAACGTCGAGAACGCTTGCGAGAGCGGGGGGTTCGCTGCCAGGTTTGCCAGGCTGCGCCCAAGCCCGCCCAGAGGCTACGCGTCCCAACGTGGAGCCGCTGGGCTTGCTCTTTTGCCTGAGTCAAACTGCCATCCACCTGCTTCACCACATGGGTGGCGTGGCTGACACCATCGTTGAGTTCGTCGGTCAATTCGGTCAGCTCTAGCCCCGTGAGACGGATGGCTTCTAAGGTGGGCGGTAAATCTCGATCGAGGGTTTCGAGCAGCCGCCGTGCCGAGCGAGCGGTACGCTGGATTTCCCGGAGCGTAGGGAGGGCGGCCACAATCACAGCGATCGCCGTCAGGGCCACAAAGAGCAACGACAAACCCAACCAAAACAATGGATCGCGCACCATGCTACTCCCCATTCAGGATGGGGTATCCGCGAGCGGTGGTGTGGTCTCAGGGCCGGAGTCGGCAGATTGCTGGTTGAGGTCAGTCGCTGTAGCTTGGCTAACTTGAACCCCGGCTGCGATCGCGGTCTGGAGACGGCTCAGGGTTCCCTGCCAACGCTCGCGGGTGGAATGGGACAGATTATTCGCGTGGAGATTGAGCGTAGTGGAGAGGTCTTCCGCCAGTTCTGGCAAGGCTTGGGCGGACTTTTTGAGGATGCGGCGGGTGTCCTTGCCCGTGCGGGGTGCCATCAACAGGCCGACCACTGCACCGACGGTACTGCCGACGAGAATGCCGCTCAAAAACGAGCCAGAATGATGCTTGGCCATAACTGCTGGGGAAGAGTGTTTTCAATTGTATAGCACGATTTTGAGTTGAGCTGAATGGCGATCGCATCGTTCAAATATACGGTTCAGAGCCAGGGTTCCAATCCAAAGTCGAGATAGACCGTTCAGACCGAAATAATGCCAGCAGCGATGGCGTAGGGATCAGAACCTCAACGGGGCTCAACTTCCAGAATCCCCAGCTTGCGTGACCATTGTTGCAAAAGTCCGAGCAACTGCAACACCTGGCGCAAATAATGCACATATAGCTGGAGTTGGTAGAGTTGCGATCGCCAGGTTTTGCTGGTGAGCCGGGGAATATTCAAGGTCGCAGTCGCGGTCGCCAGAGCATCTTGAGCGGTTTGCTCAAACGCATTGAGAAGACGACGCTGCGTTCGGCATTGCCGCCGCCACCGCCAGAATTGCCAGCAGAGCACCAGGTTCACCAAACTAAAGGCGCAGTTGATTGCAATGACGGCGATCGTAGGGGAAGAGAATGCCATTATTCCGTAATCGGGAAAAGTCGGGGCCAGAAAACATGACGCTGGCGCTGTTGATGTGCCTCAGCCGCTAGAGGAATCGCCAAGGCAACGGTCTGGGGCGAAGAACCCGGCGGCTGGGGTCGGGGCCCAGCAGTTGAGTCTAAGTTATCATCATGCGATCGCACGGCTTTGACCCAGCCCAACTGCTGGGCGGTCTCCATGAGGAGGGCGCGATCGCCAATCCAGGCTTTGGAGTCGTCAGCCTCTATCATGAACCCCCCTCTGCCCCGATCTTCTCTTTACCAAGATAGCCCCTCTTTCTTTTGGTTGAAACAATGAGTTAATTTTCTACCTAGCGAGAGATAGTTCAATCTTAAGACTTTGTGTAGATTGTAATTGTAAGCAACAACATCAAACCCTAAAGGAGCAATCAAGATTATGACTATTTCAGATCGCGTTGAAGCAACTGCTAACAACATTGAAGGCAAAATTCAAGAGGCGGTTGGCGAAATTACGGGTGATCCCCAGCAGCAAGCTGAAGGTGAATTCAAGCAAGAGAAAGCCAAGGTTCAGCATGAAGTGGAGAACCTGAAAGAGAAAACGTCGAGCTAGGACGCCCTGAAGCCACATTTATGATGCCTCCTGTGAGCTGAGTAAAGGATCAGTTTTACTTTCCCTCACCTTAGCGAAGTTCCACTCCCTGGGCGATTCCTTCCTCCGCCCAGAGAATTGTCGAAATGCTCTCTGTCTAAGGGTAACCGTCCCCTGAGCGGAGTCGAAGGGGACTTTGATTTCTGGTTTTGGCTTTGACTCCGTTCAGCCAACGTCATTTCTGGGACAGTTGCGTCTAAGGTGTGGACTTTTTTTTAGGAAAGTACTCGAAAAATTACGATCGCTTCGCTGATCCAGAACTCGCGTTCTTGACTGAGTACGAACTATTATTTCTCCTTTGTGATGTATTTTTCACCAGTGGCATAATATGACTCAACAGCTAGACCAGCAATCATCACCCCTTCCCAGCGAATTGGAACAGTTTCTGCAACAGTCAGCCCAGAGCATTGCCGAGTTACAGGCGCAGTCTAGCGCGATGGTGCACCAGTCCGTTGAGACCGTTACAGCAACGGTGGGCCAGGTTTTACAGCCGATCGCCACTCATCCGGCGGTGGAATCTGTGGCTAAACTCCCTTGGTTGGGTGGATTGTTGGTCTGGATGGGGCAAGTTGATGTGGCCCAAGCCCAAGCCGATGTCGATAAGTTAAGGGCTAAATATCCAACAGAATCTGAGGATGCGATCGCCCGCCGTATTATTCAAGACACAGTCTGGAATGGCGGACGGGTTGGCCTGATGACAAACATTGTCCCGCCCGTCGCGCTGGCCCTCTTGGCCGTTGATCTTGCCGCTGTGACCCAGCTCCAAGCCCAAATGCTCTATCGTCTCGCCGCAGCCTACCGTCTAGATCTTAATGATCCGGCTCGTCGCGGTGAAGTCGTGACAATGTACGGGGCCTCGCTGGGTGGCAGTACGCCAATTAAAGCCGGGCTGAGTGTCTTGGAAATGGTGCCGGGTTTGGGCGCGTTGGTGGGCGCTTCTAGCAATGCGGTGCTGCTTTACATCCTGGGTGAAACCGCTCGCCAGTTTTACGCCGCAAAGCAGAAATCTGTCGTTCTGCCGCTCCCGAGGCGTAATGCGGTGCTCACCCAGCCAGTTCCCGTTGCCGCCAGTGTTTAAGGTGCGTTTTTCGGTGGAAAAGGGGAGCGGGCGTCAATTGATCCCTGTGTCCCCAAAACCAGTTAGAGTGGAGCCAAGATTGTAAAGAGAATTTAACGAAAAGCCATGCGTTTGCGACCCCTTTTGTCCCGTTTATTGGCCCTGCTATTGGTGCTCTGCCTCACGGTGGGTACTGCTGCGCCTGCGATCGCCACTGAAATAACGGGCAACTACCGCCAAGATACCCTCACCATGCTCGAAGAGCTGAGTATTTTGGTTAATGCTCCCGAAGACACGGCTGAAGTGGCCGATGTGCGTGACCAGGCCCGCACCGATATCAATGACTACATTGCCCGTTATCGTCGTGACGCAAAGTACAAAGGACTACGCTCCTTTACCACGATGCAAACCGCCCTCAATAGCCTAGCGGGATTCTACAGCTCCTACGGCAATCGTCCCCTTTCGTCGAAGCTCAAGAAGCGTCTGAAGCAAGAGTTTCGCCAAGTTGAGATTTCACTCAAGCGGGGTTTGTAAGCTGCTTCTACAGCATTCTCAGTAGCGTAATTGAATGGGTTGAGCAAGGGGCAACAAGCCCCTTGTTTTTTTGGACTGTCTGCACCTAGGCGTTGATCTCTATTTTTTAAGCTGGGGCTATGACTGAGCTGATTGCCAGGCTCAAGTTTCTCTATCGTGATCGTTATGACTGCGTTTGCCCCGCCTTCCCCGCAGGACATCATTCCTCTGCACGTTTGCCAATGGTTTCACCAGCAATGGCAACAGGGGCAAGTCGGTGCGATCGCCCCCGCCCCTAAGCCAAGCGAGGCGGCAACTCGTGACTATCTTAGGCAAGAATCGGCACGGCTACAGGCAGCAGGCTACCGGGGGGCGATCGCGCCCCTAGAACGCAATACTTGGCATAGCAACTATCGCTGCATTGTTGAGAGTAAGGGCCGCCCTTTGTTTTGGCTAGAGCCCGAACTCCCGGATTATTGGCATACCGCCTTAAGCCAAGTAGGCTTTCAGCCGATCGCCTTCTATCGTTCGGCAGAATGTGCGGATCTCGGCCGGTTTGACCCTCGTTACGAAGAGCTGCGCGATCGCTTCACGCAGCAAGGGGTCACTTTGCGCAAGGCCAATTTCCACAACCCAGAGGCGGAGTTACAGCAAATTTATGGGGTAGCGATCGCCGCCTTCGCCCAAAATTTTTGCTTTACCCCGATCCCGTTCACAGAATTTCGTCAGCTCTACGTACCGCTACTCCCCGCCTTAGATCCGGAAATGATTCTCTTAGCCACAGTGGGGGAGACCGTGGTGGGGTTTGCGCTGGGCCTTCCTGATGCGCTCAACGCCTCAAGGCGCACGATCATCCTCAAAACCGTTGCTATCTTGCCCCAGCGTCAGTATGCGGGCTTAGGACGTTGGCTGGTGGTTGTATTTCACGAACGAGCAGCACAGCAGGGCTACCAGAGCATCATCCATGCCTTGATGCATGAAGCGAATCCCTCCATGAACCTCAGCCGACGCTATGCCCAACCCTTTCGGCGCTATGCGCTGTGGGGCAAAGTCTTCGCGTTTTAGGGCGCGTCATCCATTAAACTCAGAAGCCCCATGGGACAAGCGATAGAGCGCCCGACCCAAACAGAAAGGGGCTGTACGCTAGACACAGCGATAGTTTGAAATTTAAGTAATGACAGCCCCTAGCCCTAATCAATCTCGATCGTTTCTGGGGCCTGACCATTTTGCGGCGGCTCGGAGATCACCGCCGCTTGTGTACCAATGCCCTGCTGCGTTAACCAGGTTTTGAGGGGGTCTTGCTGCGGGTTCAGGCGCAATGCCCCGGTGACGACCCCTCCCAAAAACGCGATCGGTTGCTGGGTAAACACTTGGCCCAAGGGCAGAATTTCATCAAACATCTTCAATATTTTTTTACATTTCGTTGCTTGGCATTGTAGCGAATTCTGCTCATCGGCTTCGGTGATCCGCTTAGAGCCCATCCGTGTGAACTTAACGCCAAAAAGCCTGTTGCGCTTGAATTTGAGCCTGTGGCTGGTGTCTCGCCTGCCAAGAGCGAATTTGGTTAGCTGGATTGCTGCACTGACAGCCCATCGTTTTAACGTTGCACTAGCGGAGGGTTAACCGATCGTAAAGGTAGCACCATATACAGCCGATTTAATCAATTTTTATAATACTTTCTTAATATTTTAAGATTAATCGTGTTAAGTTGTGTGAAGCAAAGTACCGTCTTTGCCCGCTATTGCACGTATGTCGTTTCCTGGAACTGAGACTCAATGACACAGACGACCCTGGCGATCGAGACCTTCATTCGCACCTCCGATCGCGCCCCCTTGGCCGAGCCGAGCCTGGCCAGCAGCGTTGACACGATTTGCAGCAGCGACGCGTTCCGATCGCTGCTGCTGGCGCTGATTGAGAGCCCTGCCTTCTCCCCAGAACTGGGCCAAGACTTTGCGGCTGCCGATGCCGTTGCAGGCATTGCCGCTTGTCGGAACCTCCGCAGTGGCCTCAATTTTTCCCTGAGTCGCTTTTTTGGTTTACTCGCCGAGCTGGTGACGGCTTTTAAGCCCGCCGTCGGCGCTGAGTGGCAGCGGTTTACCGATCGCCTCTATCCCTCGGAACTGGGATCGCAGAAACTGCTCGATCGCTTGATGATGACGAACCAGCGGGCGTTCTACCAAGACCTGGCCGATCGCCTCGTCCAAGAGAATCCCCATGCCATCTATCCCACTTCTAGCTACCGGGAGAGTAAGGGCCATGTGGAGAGTACCGAGGATGCGACAGATATTCAGGTCGTGGTGCGCTCTAGCACCTTCACCAGCATTCGCCTTGTGGACAACGTGCTTGACCCCGAGCAGCGCCTGTTGCGCGATACTTATATCGCTCTCGGACGCTGCATCTGTGTCATTGACCAAAACGTGGAGCGCTTCTTTGGTGAGCAAATTGAGCATTATTTTGCGCATCACAACATCCCCCTGGAAAAGCTGGTCTACCGTGCCATGGAGGTGGATAAGGGAGTCGGTACCGTCGAGCGGATGCTCGGCGACTTCAAACGCTTGGGTGTCTCCCGTAACGAGTCTGTTCTAATCGTCGGTGGCGGCGTTCTGGCAGATACGGCGGGTCTGGCCTGTGCGCTGTATCATCGCAATACCCCCTATGTGATGCTCTCGACCTCGATCGTCGCTGGCATCGATGCAGGCCCCTCCCCGCGTACTTGCTGTGATGGGTTTGGCTACAAAAACCTCTTTGGTGCCTACCATCCGCCGGTTCTGTCGATCACCGACCGCTTCTTTTTCAAGACGCTCCATACGGGTTGGTTGCGCCACGGCATCATCGAAATCATCAAGATGGCAGTCGTCAAGGATGCGGAACTCTTCTGCAACCTCGAAGCTGCTGGCCCGGAGTTGCTCACCACCCACTTTGGCACGCTGGACCACGAGCCCGGCAGCAAAATTGATGAGCTGTCCCAGAAAATCCTCAGCGGCGCCCTGCGCAGCTATGTTGCGGCGGAGTACGACAACCTCTATGAAACCCATCAATGCCGTCCCCATGCCTACGGCCACACCTGGTCGCCGGGCTTTGAAATTGCGGCGGGCTTGCTCCATGGCCATGCGGTGGCGATCGGGATGGGCTTTGGCGCTTACTTGAGCCATCGCCAGGGCTGGATCAGCGCAGCACACCTGCATCGGATTCTCAAGCTGATCAGCAGCTTTGGCTTGAGCCTCTGGCATGACATCCTGCTTAATAAGGAACTCCTTTGGGAATCCCAGGTCAAGATTGTCCAGAAACGGGGCATGAACTTGGCGGCTCCCCTGCCGAAGGGAGAGCTGGGTGAATGTGGTTATCTCAATCATCTGAGTCAGGCGGAGCTCTACGCGGCGATCGCGGACTACCAAGCCCTCTGCGCCGAGTACCCCCGCCAGGGTCTGGGCATTGAGCCCCTCTGTAGTGATGTGGGTCTCGAAGACCCCTCAACCGTGGGTCAACACCGTAGCGAGTTAGAGCGGGTGAATGGCGAAGGGGCAAATGGCGCAGGCGTGAATGGTGAAGTCGCCAACAGTGCCGCTGCCGCGCCCACCCTCTCGACCCATAAAACCCGGCTGTAAGAGTATTCCCAGGAAAAAAGTGCTCCAAGAATTTTGTTAGTGGCGGGCAAGATGCCCGCGCTACGGATATTACGGGAGATGAACTGTAGCGCAGGCGTCCCGCCTGCCTCAGGATGATTATTTTCAAGGAGTATTCTAAGCACCATGTCACACCCCCCGTTCGATTTCGTCATTCCCCTCTTCCGCTGGCGCTGGAATACTCAGGCGGTGCTGGAGGGGCTGACGGCTCATTACCAACCGCGTTCGATTCACATCATTGCCCCAGAAGCTACGGCCGAGCAGCTCCGGCAGCTTTCGGGGCCTTGGCAGACGCCCCCCCTCCAGATCCATAACGAGGAAACCTTCTTTGCGCCACTGGGTTTGACTAAGGAGCGCATCTGTGCGGAGATGGATTTGAAACTTTCGCTCTATACGCCCGGCTGGTTTTACCAGCAACTCCTGAAACTGGGGGCCTATGAAGGCATTGCCGACCTCAGCGAATGGTATTTAGTCTGGGATAGTGACCTGCTGCCCGTGAACGCCTGGCCCATCTGGAGTACTGAGGGCGAAACCACGACGCACCCGTTTGCCCTGCTGCAACATAAAGACTGGGGTAATCCGGCGATCGTCTCGAAATGGGCCCAGTGGATTGAAACGGTGCTGGGCGTCGCGCCGCTGCAAAATGCCGTGGGCACGTTTGTGCCTCACCATCTCTGGTTTGAGCAGGCCCAGCTGCGATCGCTGGCGGCCCAGGTGCAGCGTTATTACAATTCCAGTGACCCTTGGCTGCTGCTGATGATGCGATCGGCCAATGACTTTGGCACGTTTAGTGAATATTGGCTCTACACCTCCTGGGTGGCCGCCCAAGCACCAAAAGATTTGGTCTTTCATGACTACGTAGCCTACGGTGCAACGACAGAACGCTTCTTTGATGACGGCACGGGGCTCTTCTCTGCGACTTTGCGGCAGCAACTCGGGGCCGATGCCGCTGAGTTTTCGCCCACCTACGTGGACGTGATGGCGTTTATCCAAGCGACCTATCCGCCCGACCCATTGCCTTCGTCCCTATCTTTTGAAAGTAGCCCCCGCCACCTCAAAAAAGACAAAGCCAATGTGCATATTGAGGAGTCGCGATCGCGCTGGAACCCTCGTGAGGACTTGGCCATGACAAAGGCTGAAACCTAAGTGACTGGAGCAGCTATATCACTTTAACGCCGCTGACCATAAACCACATCAAGAGTACAAAGGGGTCGGGCGCAGTTACAAACGCTTCTCGGGACTGGGCAATTTGTGCCAGTTCCGGCTCACTTAATAAGCCCACCTTGACGAGATTGAGGAGTAAGTCTGGGTCTAACTGGGGTAAAAACGCAGGTAGACCCAGTTCATCGCTGTGCGCAGCGATGAGTTCCAAGTCCAGGTTTTGGAAGCCAGCAGCTTGCAGTAAGCGCCAGAGTTTGTGGCTAATTTGACGATCGCCCCCTTGGGCGGCCTGCGCTTGGCTCATTCGTTCAGAAATCAAAGCAGCCTCTGACAATGGTGGCTCGAAGAGCCAGAATAAATCGCCATCGACATCCGTAATCACTAACTTGCCACCGGGCTTAAGCACACGCCATACCTCTTGCAAAACGGTGAGGGGCTCAGGCAGATGTTGAAAGAGCAAGCGGGCGATCGCAAAGTCCTGAGAATTATCCGGTAATCCGGTATCATTCGCATTGGCTTCAAGTAATTGAAACCGTCCAGCGGACGAATAGGTCTGCAATTGCTGACGGGCTTGTTGGGCCATGAGGGGATCAATTTCAACTGAAGTAATGACATTGTGAGGAAAAAGCTGGAGTAGGTTTTCGGTACTAAACCCTGGCCCGCTGCCCAGTTCAATCACGGACATACCATCGCACAAACCCAGCCATTGCAGGTTACGAGCTTCCTTGTTCCAGCTCAGAGCAAGTTGCGCCCGCAAGCGATTCAATTCACTTTCGAGGTCACGGTGATAGGTGCTGGCATTGTAAGAACCAGGAACAGCCATAGCGTCAATTTAGTTAGGGTGCATTATCGATTGATTTTTCTAGCAGCTATAGCGGTTTTCATAAGTATGGAGTGCGTGAATCCCCCTCAATCCCCCTTTCCAAGGGGGAGGCTTGATCCTCACATTTCCGCAAAATGCTATAGTACTGCGTCAAAACCCAATTTTAGGGTTTTCGACGTTAGACAGACTCTTCAGAGAAGAGCTTCGGAGAACAATCAACTCTAAATCTTAGAGATGACAGCGCACGAGAGGGTTGCGTAAGGTGAACAAATACCCACCAGCCACCCGTTAACCCGTCAAGGCTTGACCTGGGCCTTGGAACATCAACCAAGACAAGAAAAAGTTTGCCACGAAGATCGCTAGCAATGCTGTCACCACAGCGGTGGTTGTGGATTGCCCGACGCCTTTCGCACCACCACTGGTAGTCAAACCCCAGCTACACCCAATAATCGCCACCAGCGCCCCAAAGACCATCGCCTTAATCAGGGCACTGGCAATATCCCAGACCCCCATAAAGCTCTGAATCGAGTCAACAAATACCGACTGGGAAATATCGTAGAGCTGAGTGGCAATCATGAAGCCGCCCGTGAGCCCAGTGATCAACGACAGCAGGGTCAAAATCGGCAGCATCAGACAGCAGGCAACCATACGGGGCATGACCAAATAGTCGATCGGGTCGGTTTTGAGGATATAAAGCGCATCGATCTGCTCTGTCACCTGCATTGTGCCAATTTCGGCGGCAAAGGCCGAGCCCACTCGACCCGCTAGGACGACAGCAGTGAGCACAGGGGCCAGTTCCCGCGTCAGCGCCAGGGCCAGAACACCGCCCACTGCCTCTCCGGCACCAAAGTAAATAAATTCTCGGGCCACCTGAATCGTGAAGACCATCCCCACAAACGCGGCAGTAATCAAGCTAATCACCAAAGAGCCAGGGCCAACACCCAGGCATTGGCTCAAGGTATTGCCGTAGTTAAGCCGTACTCTGACCAGATGCCAAACCGCTTGCCCGGCCAATAACACCGCTGCCCAAAGCCGCTCCAACCATTTCTGGAGGCCAAAATCGAGTCGATTGCTAGAAGCCATGAACCATCGATCGCTAACGGTAAGAGTCACACCGTTATCTTACACAGGAAGATTCACGGTTGTTCCCAATCATCTTCTCAGCAGGTAGACCCAACTCAGTCCCTAGCTCACGCCCATCGCAGATGACACGTCCTGCAACCCATGCCCCCATTACATTTTTAGATTGTGTCAATAGGACGCCTTGCATCTTATCTTCACCACATATGCGCTAGATGTTCGGTGTCGCAGCATTGCTATTGACAAGTAAGACCAATCAGCATCACAAGCAAAGCCTATTGCTAAGATCTTGTTACAAAAGTTCATATCGGCTATCATGAAGTGGCTGAATAACCCACTCGGGTTCTATCCAGTCTATATATCTCTGCAATCATTCCTAAAATGACAACAACGATTCAAACCCAACAGAGCGCCTCCACCTGGGAGAGCTTCTGTCAGTGGGTCACCAGCACCAACAACCGCCTCTATGTCGGTTGGTTCGGTGTCCTGATGATCCCCACCCTCCTCACCGCAACCACCTGCTACATCAT
>JBMYQW010000089.1:7443-14145 GCA_049601735.1 Spirulinaceae cyanobacterium | reverse complement strand
GTGCCCCAGCGCAATTGCGTCTGACCGATTTATATTCTTAAGCTCAATGGGGGAAGAGGGGGAGCCCGCCCGACCCATGACCCGTAACAGCATGACCTCTAACGGCGATCGGCGGCTAGTATTCAAGGCCTTCAAGGCTATTTTAAAAGCATATGTTTAAATCTCTTTTTGGCGACCCTAATGCACGGAAACTGAAAAAGTATCAGCCCTATGTGGCGGATATCAACCTGCTCGCAGAAGAGATGTCGGCCCTCTCCGATGAAGAATTGCGCGCCAAGACCGCTGAGTTCAAGGCACAGCTGACCGAGGCTAAGACCGAGCGAGACCAAAAAGATTTACTTGATGATATTTTGCCCGATGCCTTTGCAGTGGTGCGCGAAGCCGCCTGGCGCGTGCTAGGTATGCGCCATTACGACGTGCAGCTTTTAGGGGGCATGGTGCTCCATGAGGGGCAGATCGCCGAGATGAAAACCGGGGAAGGGAAAACCCTCGTCTCAACCCTGCCTGCCTATCTCAATGCGCTCACGGGCAAAGGGGTTCATGTGGTCACGGTCAACGACTACCTGGCCCGCCGGGACGCGGAATGGATGGGTCAAGTTCACCGCTTTCTCGGGCTCTCGGTGGGACTGATTCAGGCGGGCATGAGTCCGGCGGAGCGGCAGAAAAACTACGCTTGCGACATTACCTACGCCACGAACAGCGAGCTCGGCTTTGACTACCTGCGCGATAACATGGCGACCTCAATTGAAGATGTGGTGCAGCGCCTGCCCAACTATTGCATCATTGACGAGGTGGACTCGGTGCTGATCGATGAAGCCCGGACGCCGCTGATCATTTCGGGTCAGGTGGAGCGCCCCACGGAAAAATACGTGGCCGCAGCGACGATCGCTGCTCAACTCGAACCCCAGGAAGAAGAAGAGGGGCCGGGGGATTACGAAGTGGATGAGAAAGCCCGCACCGTGCTGCTTACCGATGACGGCTTTGCCAAAGCAGAACAACTGCTCAAGGTGGAGGATCTCTACGACCCCAAAGATCCCTGGGCCCATTATGTCTTCAATGCCATCAAGGCCAAGGAACTCTTCACACCGGATGTGAACTACATTGTGCGCGATGGAGAAGTGGTGATCGTTGATGAATTCACCGGGCGGGTGCTCAAAGGGCGGCGCTGGAGTGATGGCCTCCATCAGGCGATCGAAGCTAAGGAAGAGGTGGAAATCCAGAAAGAAACCCAAACCCTGGCCACCATTACTTATCAAAACTTCTTCTTGCTCTACGACAAACTCGCCGGGATGACCGGGACGGCGAAGACCGAGGAAGCCGAGTTTGAGAAGATCTACGAGATGCAAGTGACGATCGTGCCCACCAATCGCCCTTCAGCTCGAACCGATATGGCGGATGTGGTCTACAAGACAGAAGAGGCAAAATGGAAGGCGATCGCCGCCGAATGTGTGGAAATGCACGAAACCGGCCGCCCGGTCTTGGTGGGCACGACCAGCGTAGAGAAGTCTGAGTTGCTCTCGGGGCTGCTCCAGGAGCGCCAGATTCCCCATAACTTGCTCAATGCCCGCCCCGAGAACGTGGAGCGCGAGTCAGAAATCGTTGCCCAGGCCGGTCGTGCGGGAGCGGTGACGATCGCCACCAACATGGCGGGGCGCGGTACGGACATCATCCTGGGCGGGAACTCGGACTATATGTCTCGCCTCAAGATTCGGGAATATCTGATGCCGCGCGTCGTGATGCCGGAGGATGATAAACAGCTCATGGCCGCTGTCCCCGGTGCGCCGAGCAAGCGTGCTAAGGCCCAGGGCTTTGGGAGTGATCCCGGCAAGAAACCCAAAACCTGGAAAGCCTCACCGGATATTTACCCCTGTTCCCTAGCGTCGGAAACAGAGAGCCAGCTCAAGGAAGTGGTGGGCTTTGCCGTGCAGCAATACGGTGAGCAGAAGTTACCCGAACTCGAAGCGGAAGAAAAAATTGCGATCGCCGCCGAGAATGCCCCGATCCAAGACCCCGTGTTGGTTAAACTGCGGGAGGTCTACAAACAGATTCGCCAAGAATATGAGCAACTCACCGATGCCGAGCATGACCAGGCGATCGAGCGCGGGGGCCTCCACGTGATTGGCACGGAGCGTCACGAGTCCCGCCGCATCGATAACCAACTGCGCGGTCGCGCCGGACGCCAAGGCGACCCAGGTTCGACCAAGTTCTTCTTGAGCTTGCAAGATAATTTGCTACGGATCTTCGGGGGCGATCGCGTCGCGGGTCTGATGAATGCCTTCCGCGTGGAAGAAGATATGCCGATCGAATCGGGAATGCTGACCCGCTCCCTCGAAGGGGCCCAGAAGAAGGTGGAAACCTTCTACTACGACACCCGGAAGCAGGTCTTTGAATATGACGAGGTGATGAACAACCAGCGGAGCGCCATCTATACCGAGCGTCGCCGCGTGCTGGAAGGCCGCGACCTCAAGGAGCAGGTGATCGACTACGCCGAGCAGACGATGGACGATATCGTCAATGCCTACACCAACCCCGAACTGCCCCCGGAAGAATGGAAACTGGATGAGCTGATCAACAAAACCAAGGAGTTTGTTTACTTGCTCGAAGACCTCCAGCCCAGCCACCTCGAAGATATGACCATTTCTGAAATTAAGGTCTTCATGCACGAGGAGGTGCGCAAGGCCTACGACATCAAGGAAAACCAGATCGAGAAAATTCAACCCGGTCTGATGCGCCAGGCGGAACGCTTCTTTATCTTGCAGCAGATCGATACCCTCTGGCGGGAACACCTGCAAACGATGGATGCCTTGCGAGAGGCGATCGGTCTACGGGGCTATGGGCAAAAAGACCCCTTAATTGAATACAAGCAAGAGGGCTATGAAATGTTCCTGGAAACCATGATCGACATTCGCCGCAATGTGGTCTATTCATTGTTCCAGTTCCAACCCCAGGGTCAGCCCTAGGCAGTTTAAGCCTGCTCCCACAAAATGATCCCAGACGGGCGAGACGCCCGCGCTACCGGAACAACCGTAGCGCAGGCATCTTGCCTGCCACCGAGCCATCATCTTCCTAGATGGTTCTGTTCTTGGCATTCTCTAAAGATTGCCCATCCAGAAACAATCTCCCCAGTAGCAATCTCTATGATGCAGGGGATTGAATGGGGTAAAACACTCTAAATTCAAGCTCCTGCAATGGGGCGATCGCAGCAGAAGAGCGTAAAATTCCCTAGCACCCCCTATCGAATCGGATTTTTCTGTGCTCTTGATGCCGCCCCTGCTCACTACCTCTGGACACCGCCTCCATCGCCATCTCCGCTCGCTCCAACGCCACGAATGGTTGATCATGGCCGGGGCGCTGACCAGCGCCTTGATTCCCTTTTTCTCCCGCGACAAGAATGATGTCAGCGGCGGTTTCCTCGGTGATGCGGGCATCTATGGCTACCTCGCGCAGGACTTTTATGGGCGTTGGGCCGAGGGGGTGAATAGTTTTTATCTGGGGCGATCGCTCCCCGCTTGGCTCCTGCACCATGTCTTACAGGTATTTACCCCCGAGCCCAGCTACCAACAGGTGCTGACGGCCTTTGGGCTGCTCAATGTGGTGGCGATCGCCCTGATGGGGTATGTCTGGTGCTTAGTCTGCCGCCGCCTCCAAATTACAGCGGCAGGCGCTTGGCTGGGCTTTATTGGGCTGTTTCTCAACCACCATATCCTCAAGAACTCTGGACATTCCCCGATCCTCACCGACTTTTGTGCTTACACCCTCTCGCTGCTGCTCTTTTGGGTCTATCTCCAGCCGACCGGTTGGGGGCGACGACTGGGAATGTTGACGGTGACAATCGCCCTCACGTTTACCTGGCCCGCAGGCATCTATATGTGTACGCTGCTCTGGCTTTTTCCCGGTTGGCCCGATTCCCCAAACAGGGGAGACCTGCCAGAAAATTATCAGGTGAGTCCACCCCCTTACAGGTTGCATTACGTCCTCGCACTGCTGCCGACGATCGCAGGCTTCATCTATATGCAAGAACTCCTACCGGGGGATTTGGACTATTTGGGTCGGGGTGTGCCGTTGGAGCGAGTGGGTTATCTCAGTATTGCGATCGCCACGAGCTACCTGTTTGTGGGTCTCAGCGAGCTGCTGCGCAACGCAAACTTTTATCAGTGGTCCACCTGGTTGCCCTACCTCCAGTCCTGGCAGTTCTGGGTCAAGCTCATCGGGTTAGCGGTGCTCTTTAAGCTGCCGGGTTTGCTGGCGACCGCCGGGGGCTACCCGATGACGGTGGGGCATCTGCTCTATCTGGTTGTGCTGATGAGCATTTTGCAGCCGGGGGTCTTTTGGGTTGCCCATATTGTCTATTACGGGCCGCTGCTCATCTTTGCCCTGTTTTTTTGGCGGCCGATTTGCCAACTCTTGCATCGCTACGGCTTAGGCTTGAGCCTCTGGGCGGCATTGATGTTTGTCTTGAGTCTCGATAGCGAGTCACGACATATTGTGAACTTCTATCCGGTGTTGGTGACGCTGATTGTGTTGGCGACGCGATCGCTGCGCCAAGCCTGGCAGCCCTGGCATTATTGGGTGTTGGGGGGCTTGAGTCTTTTCACCTCCAAGGTCTGGCTGACGCTGGGCGATCAGCCCGGCAATCAACGGGAATTTCCGTCCCAGTTCTACTACATGAACCATGGCCCCTGGATGTCAAACCTGATGTATGCGATCCAGGCAGCGGTGGTGGTGGCGCTGATGTATGGGGTCTATGATCTCTGGATTCGGGACTTGCGCCGGCTTCGGGCGACCCTCGCGGCAAGTGCCCTCAGCCCAGAACAGCAGCAAAAGTAGTGACGGTAGCAGCACCGCCCTCTCTTTGCTATAGAAGCCAGACTAATAACAATGCGCCGACTTTCACTTTCCCCCCTGGGGACGCTGCGCGTAGGCGAAGCCAGCCCTTGGTCTTACGACAAGCTCAGTCCTCATGCTACTGGATATGTAGCCTGAGTTTATGGAAGCAGTATTACCTGGCAGAGCCCAGTAACAAACTGAAACCCAAAAAGAGGGACCGAATCGGTCCCTCTTTTGCAATGTTGTTACAGGCAATGCGCTGGTTTATACCGGGCAGGTGATTGCATTGCGGAAGAAGCTCCTGATGCGGTTGCAGTAGGCTGCCGGATCATTGCCGAGGTTATCTTCCGGCGCAGGGGGATTCTCAGCCAGGATCTCGCGCAGATGCTCGGCGCGACCATTGGGGTTGGGGTGCGTACTCAAGATCTGCGGCGGGCCACCACGACTTTGTTGACCCAACTTAGCCATGAAATCTGGCATTCCGGGCGGATAGTAGTCAATCCGGCGCAGCAGGTTTAAGCCAATTTCATCCGATTCGGTTTCCGCCGCACGGCTGTTCGGCAGCGTTAGCGCCACCGTCACCCCCAAGTTCACAATTTGGTCATTACCTAAACCCGCGGCAGTCAGTAAACCGCGCCGGATGGCTTCGTCCTTGGTTTGCTTAATGGCGTGACGCTCGATGATATGACCCATTTCATGGCCAATGACGCTGGTGAGTTCTGACTCCGTTTCCGCAAAGGCGATCAGACCCGAGTTTATATACACAAACCCGCCCATCGTCGCAAAGGCATTAATGCCGGGGTCGTTGACCACCTGAAAAGTGTATTGAATCCCTTCGCCAGTTTTGTCCTTGTGAACCCGTCGTTCTTCCGGCGTGAGTTGGGCGACCATTTTTTGACCCAGCGCGTTTATATATTGCGAGGCTTCATGGTCGGGGCTAACGACGGGGGTACGATTATTGGCCAATTGTCGTTTGATTTGGGCATCGATCTGCGTCCCGTATTGCATTTCGCGTTGCGGCCCCATGCTCTCCAATTGGATGCCTTGGAAAATACTGCCCGCACCCCGAAGAATGTCGAAGATGCCCTTTTCTTGGGCTTGCTGAGTGGTTTGAGCGGGTTGGGCGTCTTTAGCTGGAGTGGCAGCGGCGGAACCGAGCACGATGCTGGTCATGACCACAAAGCTGACGAGACCGTAGAACCAGCGGGTTCTCGGCCAATGGAGCTTGGGCCAACGGAATTTGCGAGTTGAACGAAGGCGGGAAAGGTTGGGCAACATGATCAAGGTGAAGCGTCCGGTGGGCACGTTGTTGTTATTCTGACGAACCTTGACGAAATCCGCACGGGATTTGTTGCGATGCTTTACGCACCTAACGTCCTCGCCACCAAAGCCAGCCCGCTGCTGTGAAGCCCCCGATGGGGAAAATTACGATCGCCAACCAAGTCAATAATCCCGCTTGCCAAGGCATAAGATTGAGGCGGCGATCGGTGAGGGCTTTGGGGCGAATCGAGAGCAGGTCTTCTGCTTCATTCGCCAGCCATTTCACCGAATTGAGAAAGACATCCCCATTCAGTTGCTGCTCAAACCAGCCATTACTGGCAAAGGTGGCATTGCCAAACACAACCAGACGCGCCTCGGGTGCGGTTTCAGACGCTTCATCGTTTTCGTCTGCGTCTGCTTCGTCTGCGTCCCCCGCGTCTATCCCTTCCTCTTCGGCATCGCGCTCAAGGCCGGCATCCGCCTCCTCTTCATCAGCGAGCGATCGCTCGGCCGCCACCGCCAGGGTCAGGGGGCCCTCTAAGTCTTCTTCCGGTTCAAAGTCCAGAGTCTCAGCAGATAGATTGCTCTCCGCCCAGCTTGCGGCCGGGGTCAGCA
>JBMYQW010000089.1:0-7433 GCA_049601735.1 Spirulinaceae cyanobacterium | reverse complement strand
TTCGACATCTTCAACGTCTTCATCGATGAGCACAGCCTGGGCCAGGGGATAAAAAGAGATGCGATCTTGAAAGTCCAGGGTGATCGGGTGCGTGCCGTAGTCGGTGACGACGGGGGTGGCGGGGCCCAGTTCGGCGCTGGCCCCAACTCCTGAGGCGTCAATCACCAAGCGGCCATCAACCGTGATGCCCCAGTCTTCGAGCAGGGGTTCGAGTCCGGAGAAGGTTTCGGGATCGAGCATCACCATGACGCTGCCCTGATTCTCCAGGTAGTCAGCGATCGCCTCCACTTCCCCCGGCAGGAGGGATTGCTGGGGGCTGGCGATGATCACTACGGTGGCATCTTCCGGTACGTCTTCCGCCTCGGTGAGGTCGAGGGGAAAGACGCCATAGCCTTTTTCTTCGAGTCCAGTAATAGCCTGATATAGGCCCCCTTCCACCGGTTCGAGGGGCAGTTCGCCGTGACCCTGAAGAAAATAGACCTGGGGCTGGCGATCGCGCAGAATCTTTTCAATGCCATTGGTCAGTTGCACTTCTGAGAGGGATTCGCCCTCCCGCAAGGTTTGAACCAACTGCTGTTTGCTGTCATAGTCGAGGTAGACTTCTCCCACCACCTGCACATCGAAGCGATCGGCTAGGCCAATCTCGATTTGGGGGTCCACGTAGCGATAGGTGAACTGATCGTTGAGGCGGCGGTAACTGTTGAGGAGTTCGCGATCGAGGGGGTTGGGGGTTGGCTCAAAGATCCAAACTTCCATGGGCTGCGTTAGCCCTTCCACCAGCTTTTGGGTTTGGGGCGCGAGGGTAAACAGACGCGTTTCCGTGAGATCCCAGCGCACCGGATATTTCACCGCTAGACCATTGAGCAGCCCGAGAATGACCACAAACGAGAGCACGGCAATCACGGCATCGGTTCCGGCCTGGGTGGAGCGACGCTGGAAGAGGCTCTGCGAGAGGCCGCCCCAGAAACTCACCCCCACGATCGTGCAAGCCAGACCGACCAAAACCAGTGCGATCGCCAGCCAAGCGGCAACGGTTTGGAGCGCCCCCACGATCAAGCCTGCGGTAATGAGTCCGGGGCCAACCCAAAGGGCAGACTTCCACAAATATTGTCGTAAGAGGGGGGAGATATTCATCAAACCGCAAGCGTTCAGGAAATAGAGCAGCAGTGACGCTAGTCAAACTTTACACCCAACCGGAGCGGGGTCAATCTTGGCTCCAGGCCCAGCGGGGCAAACGTCCTCATTTTGCCTGTATCTTGGGCTTCACGGCAACCGGATTGATCCCCGGCATTTCCGCAGCAGGGGCCACGCCCAGCGATCGCCGCACCACCGCGATCGCCGATGCCGAGTTTCTTTACCACGGCCCCACCGCAGCGCCGCAATATCCCCTACCGCCCCTCCACCAGGGGGCTTCACCCGCTTTGATTAGTCGGGCGATCGCGGCTGCACTGAAGATTCCGGTCACGATTTTAAATGCTGGGCTGCCGATTCCGCCCCCGATCCCGGCTGTGGATTTGCAGGGTCAACCCGCCGCCTGCGTGAGTACGGGGCAGGCAATGTCCCAAGCAATGGTTGAACATCTGTTCCAGCAGGGTCTGGCCTGGGGCAAGCAACTGGCGACCCAGGCTGAAACCGACTATCTGGTGCTGGGTGAATGCGTGGTAGGCGGCACGACCACCGCATTGGGGGTGTTGCTGGGTCTGGGAATTCCGGCCCAGGGCGGTGTCAATAGCTCCCATCCCCAATGCAACCATATCCAGAAACAACAGATTGTTGAGCAGGGATTGGCCTTGGCAAGACTCGGCCAGCCGCCCGACCCGATCGCCGTGGTTGCAGCCGTTGGCGACCCGATGCAAATGGTGGTGGCTGGTATGGCGATCGCCGCCAGTCGCCACCAAGCCGTACTGCTGGCAGGTGGAACCCAAATGCTGGCCGTCTATGCCCTCGCCCAGGCCATGGCTGACTTTCACGCCCTCCCTTGGCAACCGCAGCAGGTGATTGTGGGGACAACCGGCTGGGTCATGGCCGATCCCACGGGCCAGACTGTCCGACTCGCCCAACAGATTGGTGATGTCATGCTCGCGGCGAGCCAGCTAGATTTTTCAGACGCCCAGTTTGCGAGCTTGCGGGCCTATGAACAGGGCTACGTCAAGGAAGGCGTGGGTGCTGGGGGGATGGCGATCGCGGCGCACCTCTACCAGAACTGGGGCAGCCGCCACGTCTTACAGGCGGTAGAGATGATTGCCGCAGCATCCTGCTCCTTCTAGCGGGACGGTAGGGCGACGCCTAGCCCATAGGTTTCGAGCACAGCGCCAGTGCGGGCACAGGTAGAGAGGAAATAGTCACAGGCAGGGCATTGGGTCTGGACGATCTCGTGCTGCCGCAGATACAGGCGCTGGGCGTCACGTCCACAGTTGGGACAATAGATGGTTTCAACTTCTTTTTGCATGGTGCTCCTGTTGCGGCATGGGTTGAGGTCGCAACATCGCTTAACAAGGCGGAATACTTGTTGAGGATTTGTCACAAACCGATATCTTTCATTATGAAAGAAAAATCAGCGACCGAATAAAACTTAAGAAAATCTATACAGTTAAGTTTGATCCCCAAGCGGTTTTAATGCATCTATCGCTGGTCTGATGCTTAGGTGATGCGTCTGCTTCGTTCCGATCGCGCATTCAGACGGGCCATCTTGGAGCAGGTTTTATGAGGGCGGATTCGATTTCTGGACTGTAAAACGGGTTCTGAATCAGGTCGAGCAGAGACCCTCGCACCGCCGTTAAACATTGACTCCTGGGGGTGGCACACTCTTTCGTCACAACGGCCGGGCTCTCAAGCGGCGACTGCGGCAAGAACTGATTGAAATTTGGCAGCGCGGGAGGAGATGCCGGAAGGGAACACTGTATGACAGCAACCACAGCAGCAGCCCTACCATTGGCTGGCCCGAGCAGAAGCTCGCTCTTTGCCCTCAAAGAGCATAACGGTCATTGCTTGAGGCATCTCCGCCTCAGTCAGGCGAGTTGCAGCTAAAATTTCGTCAGGGACAATGGGGCTCATAGGTTTAATTCCTCACCACGCGACTTATTGTAGGGTTTTGAGTCGGTCGTCATTAGAGTAGACCTTTCAGAATGCGCTATCCATTGATTTCCCTGTTTGCCGGTGCAGGGGGTCTCGACCTGGGGCTTGAATTTGCGGGCTTTACAACAATCGCTGCCAATGAACTTGAGCCACAAGCGTGCGAAACCCTGCGGCGGAATCAGCGCCTCAGCAGCCTCAAAGGCAAAGAGCTAAAGGACTTCGTCAGAGAAGCCGCCCAACAGCGATGCTTTGCAAAGCTCTCGCCCCCAGAACTGGAGATTTTTTTCAGCCGCCTTCAAGACCACAGATTCCCCTGTCTCCAACAGGCGATGGTGCTAGAAGGCGACATTCGTACTCTGCCAAGTGAGATTTTTCGCCAGTCGATTCCTCGTAACATTGAGCTATTTGCGATTGCGGGCGGCCCGCCCTGCCAACCCTTTAGCAAGGCCGGCAAACGAAAAACCCTTGATTGCACTAAAAATGGCGACTTGTTCTATGAATTTGTCAGGGTTGTTCGGGATCTCCAGCCCCGCTGGTTCATCTTTGAGAATGTGAAGGGGCTCGCCTTTACCAAAACCGATGTTGTCTATGCGGTATGCCGAAAATGCGGTTCAAAATCACTGGCAACCTTCCGCCAACGACAACGATGGGGGGAGGTGACGCCCAATAGCCCACCCTGTACAAAATGCCATTCCGCCGCTACGACTTGGACAGTTAGCCATGAGCCCGGCGGGTCGCTGAAGATTATCGAAAACGAGTTCACCCAGATTGGCTATACCTGCTCGGCGCGATCGCTCAACGCGGCAGACTTTGGCGCACCGCAGATCCGCGAGCGCCTGTTCATTGTCGGCAACCGCGACGGCAAATCCTTTACTTGGCCTAAGCCGACCCATCAGCAAGCGAGTGGTGCTGAAAATGGGACACAACTGGATCTGTTCGCCAGCAAGAAGCTGCTCCCCTGGAAGACGATGCAAGACGCATTATGGCGCAATGGGCATTGGCGTTACGGCGCATATGACCTGGAGCAAGCTGTACTGTGGGTCAAGAATGTGGTTCGGCCCCACGATGAGCCCGTCACCTGGACGTTAGACCGGCCCTCGCCCACGATTGGGGCGCATCAGGGGGCAAAACTGGCTTTTGCCCCGCAGGGAGTTCCCCCAGCACAGCTTTTTCGCCAACAGTGGCATACGCTAGGCAGACGCCAAGGCGACACGCCCCCCGTTTTTGTGGAACACGAATATCTCTCCGACGAGGAGTTACTTCGGCTCCAGACGTTTCCCCGCTGGTGGTATCTACACGGAACCCGGATGCAAAGAGCGTTTCAGATCGGGAATGCTGTGCCCCCGCTTCTTGCTAAAGTCGTCGGTGAAGCGGTCATTCGATCAGATCAATCAGCATGAACACAATTGCAGCTTTCTCAAAAACAGAGTTTAGGGATGCAACCCACCTGCTCGCTGCCAAGGTTGCAACGATGCTGGGCAGAAAGATGGAGGAAGGCGATTGGAGTTTCGTTTACTGCAACGCCAAGCGGATTCCAGAAGGTGGCTGGAGTAACCTCAGCATTGATGTATCGCATCAGGGCCTTGGCGTTGAGCATAAGATGCTCTGTGTGAGGCGTCGTTCATCGATTAAAACGGTTTGTGGAACCAGTTTGATGCATCCCGCCGCGACCCGCTCGATTCGCATTCCAGAAGCAGAGGATGATCCCCATAAAGTGGCTTACGACATCCTCACGCAGTATGGCGATCTGATTCGTGAGCGAACTGCCAAAGTTGCCGAAGCGAGTCCTGATGGCGTTGCCGATATGCGTACAGGTTGGTTGTTATGGAAGGAGCTTCTGGATGAATTTATCTATTTTGAAGAACCCATGAAATCACCTGATCCTGATCAATTCTATGCGGAATGGAATGTGACACCCGCTCGGGGTGCAAGAAAGGCAACGCGTTCATTGTGGATTTATGAAAAGGAGACCAATACCAAAAGGTATTCGGTAACAACTACCGCAGGCGCAAAAATTCAACCTTATTTCGATGTTCCTGCACCGCGCGACCCCAATCTCTATTATTTTCGGGTTCAAGGCAATATCGTCGCTGATAATCTTGTCGAGGTTTGGATCACCAAAAGCACCGCAAAATTTTTAGAATCTTGTCTCGGCAGCCTTACCACAGAGGAACTAACACAGCGTATTCTTACATACAGTCCTCACCAAGCCGAATCAGAGTCTTCTGCGTATGCCAAGGCTGCGGATTTAGCGATACCCATTCGTATCTCAGTGGCAGCGTATCAGCATCTTAAAAGTGTGATGGAGTATATCAGTGATGAACAAATGATGCAGACTTTTGCCCAAAGCATTACGGAAACAAAAAAGTCATCGGTGTAGGGTGAGTAATGCTCACCCTGCGACTACATCATCATTTATGTCAACACGGATCGAGTTCGAATTTTTGCTCCTCACTTTGAGCGATCAGCGCCCCAGTTTCATTGAAGGCAGTAACTTGCCATTCATATACACATTGGTTATCCTGCCTTTCTAGCAGATACTCTGCATCCGAAGTTTGAGCCCCCATTGGTTGACCACCACCCGGTAGTGAAAAACTCAAGTTGTAGGTGCTTGCTTCTGGTATTTCATCCCAAGACAAAACAGGATTATTGCTATCCAATAGCTCTTCATCACCAGGTACTGTTACAAGTGGTTTAATGATATCCACTGATGCAAATCTCACAGCCTTCCCTTCTTCCACCAATGTGGAAGCTGTAACTGATCCGTCAAACCAGGAGACCCATCTCCCGCTCTTAAAGACTTGTACAGCGACAGTGTATGAGCCAACAGGCATATCTTCAAACAGATACTGACCTTGAGCATCTGTTCTTGTGAGATGGCTTTTTCCACTACAAGATAGTCCTGGTAAGCCAACGAGACTTCCTTCGCAAAGGATAACCGCAATGTCTTCTACACCTGCGTTATTCCAGCGAACTTCGCCCACAACATCTCCAGTACCCGGTTCAGTGTCAGCGTCGGTGTAGGGCCCGGAAGGATCGGGGGTGAGATTGAGTCGTTCTTGAATCATTGCACAACCGGATGCCACCATTAACATGGTGCAAGAAAAGAGTACGATCGTAGCTCTTGAAGAGTTTGTTATTACCATCCATCACCTCGCTTCGTATTAATGGAGTATAGCTTCACGGAGTAACACCTGCACAACCGATAAATGTAGATACTGTGTTAGAAGTCAGGATGTAACAGGTGCAGGTGTATTGCATGAGAGCAAAAGCTCAGGCTTGAAAGGTTGGCCAGACTTTAGAGCTCCGTAAACAATGCGAATGAGCTTGTGCATGACAGCCCCAAGAGCCTGCATCTTTGGCTTTCCAGCAGCAATCAAACGATTATAGAAAGCCCGAATAACAGGACAATGACGGCTAGCAGAAATCGCTGAGAAATAGAGTGCCTTGCGCAAAAAGCTGTTGCCGATTTTGCACAAACGAGTCTTCCCCGTAATAGAAGTGCCTGACGTTCGATCTTGAGGTGTGAGACCTGCAAATGCGGCTAATTGACGAGCAGACTTGAAGCGAGAAAAATCACCCATTTCGGCGAGCAAGCTCATTGCTGTCGTCTGTCCAATCCCGGTAATTGAAACTAATAGCTCTTCTGCTGTACTGAGACTATCATGAGCTTGAATATGCTCCTGCATACGCTTTTTTAGCCCCTCCAACTTTTCTTTGAGATAATCGATATGCTCAATAATGTCTGCTTCTAATTCAGCAAATGACCGTTGTCAACTTGGATAAGGTTAAACATCCTCTGTGAATCGCCCGATGCAGGAATACGGTACAGCAGTCTCAGGGTCGGAACATTGCAAAATATTGCCCGCTGGCCCCCGCGAGAGCCATCGAGCGTTAACCTAGCTCCATTGTTTGCTGACGGATGTTGTTGCTCTGCCCATCCTCAGCTGGAGCGGATTCAGCAACCGTATGAGTCGTGAATTTTGGCAAAGCCATAACTTCCGCCTGGAGCCTTGGGGTCTTGAGTTTGACACCCCGATTCAATGGGGTGAAGATGCCACTGCCCCCTCGCAAGTAGAACTGGAACTGGAGCAAACGGATTGGGTCGCCTGCGATACTAAATCAGAGATTGCTGCGCCGCGATCGCTCTACTTCATTGACGGGCGACGGCGCTTGGATGCCCGGTTTTTGGGTCGTCAACCGGAGCGCAATGAACCGATTTATGGTGCTTTTGCGACCTATGCAGTGGGGGCAGCGGCGATCGATCGCCTGGACAAAACCGCTCGCTATGAGCAGTTAAGCATTGAGCGGGCGATCGCGCTCACAGGCGCTCAAGCGCCTCCTACCGCAGCCATTCC
>JBMYQW010000088.1:0-14171 GCA_049601735.1 Spirulinaceae cyanobacterium | reverse complement strand
GGAAGCCTTGTGAATAAAAGGTTTCACGCTTAAGTTCACACGGATGTATCTTGCCCGCCACCAACAACACTCCTTAACGAGAGAGGGCATTTTGAATCGATCGCCAGACATTCCCCAACGTTTGGCGCACCTGCTGACGCTGCTCCCACCGCTCAAAGTCCCGCTCGTAATGCCGGGGATGAACCAAAAATGTCTGCCAGGTATTAAACACCGTGACGAAGCCCGCAATCACGAGCACGTAGCGAGACCAGCCGAGACCGCCGCCGCTAATCAGATCGAGGCTCAAAAACAAGCCGCTGACGAGTAAATATTTAACCGTCTTGTGGCGAAATTGGTCTTGGCGGAACAGATTAAAGGCTTCTCGCTTGGCCAATTGGGTCTTCTGATGATTCCAATCCTGTTCGGCTTGCTCCAAAGTTTCGGGAGAAATTTCGAGTTCCTGGGCAATCTCGAGCAGTTGTGCCTTGGTTAGTACCTCTTCGGGGCTCTGGCGAGCGATCGCCAGCCGCAGGATTTCTTGAACATCATCGGCTGGATAGAGGGTCAGTTGCTCAGGGGCTTGTGTCGGGGTTTGCGTAGGGGTTTGCACAGGAGAGGGATGGGTTGTCGGCGGGGTCATAACGGCTCAACCAGCAGAATTCACTCTTTATTATGCCGAAGCAGCAACGGATGCGGTGGCGGAAACCCGATCTCCCTCAGAAGTAATTCCGCCGGATGCCATGCTATCGGCGATCGCCCGCCTCGCTAGAATAGAAACATTCTTAACCTCGGGTCTTGAATGAATAGCAACTGGTTTAAGGGAAATCTACGCTTCGGTCAACTTTTTGGCATTCCCTTTTTTGTCAATCCATCTTGGTTTGTCGTGCTGGCGTTGGGTACGTTTGCCTTTGCCCAAGACTATGGCCGTTTGCCCAGCGTCCTTGCCCTAGGCGGTCTAGCTGGGGGTGGCGCGATCGTCCTCGGGCTGCTCACCACCTTGTTGCTCTTTGCCTCGGTGCTGGCCCACGAGCTGGGTCATAGTGCGGCGGCGATCGCTCAAGGCATCCAGGTCAAGTCGATCACGCTCTTCATTTTTGGCGGTCTGGCGCTCCTGGAAAAAGATGCCCAAACCCCGATCAAGTCGCTGGCGATCGCTCTGGCGGGGCCGCTGGTCAGTTTTGGCTTGTTTTTTGTGCTGACCTTCGTTCAACTGACGAGCAGCAGTCTTCCCCCGCCGCTGGTCATGATGCTCACCTCCCTGGCGACCTTAAATCTGATTCTGGGGCTGTTTAACCTGATTCCGGGAATGCCCCTGGATGGCGGCAATGTGCTCAGGGCGATCGTCTGGCAGTTCACTGGCAACGCCAGCACTGGCCTGCTCTGGGCCAGTCGCATGGGTCAAGGCTTTGGTATTTTCGCCCTCGTTCTCGGTGCGTTAGGGTTTTTGGGGATTAGTCCCTACGGCAGCCTCTGGACGGCGTTTATGGGGCTGTTTTTGCTGCAAAACGCTGGGCTCTCGGCCCAATCGGCCCAGGTGCAGAGCACTTTGGAAGCGCAAACGGTGCAGGGGGCCATGGTGTCTGGGGCAGTTGTGCCGGGCGATCGCACCCTGCGCAGCTTCGTCAACGACTACATCATTGGCAAAACGCCCTTGCCGCTTTACCTGATCACGGACGCTGACGGCCAGTTACAGGGCATTCTGCAAGCGGATGACCTCAAGAAAATCCCCACCTCAAGCTGGATAGAAATGACCTTGTTTGATCTCTTAAACGAGCGAGACGCCGCCGCACCAGTTCCTGGACTGGGCTCCGATCTAGCAACGGTCTATAGCTACCAATCGCTGCTCGAAATTGTGCCCCTAATCGAGCAAAATCCCGAGCAACCGCTGCTGGTACGGAACGACACCGAGCAAATTGTCGGTCTGCTCACCAAGGCCAGTATTCGCGCCCATCTAGCAACCCTGGCCGATTCTCGCCGGACACCATCCGCCGCCGAAGCAGCCCAGCCCCTTGACGCCAAAACGGCTGACGCCAATGCCGGTGAATCGAATTCTGCTGACCCTAAGACTGTTGAGCCGCCGTCTGAATGAAGTGAGCGACCGTCTCGCGCAAATAGTCTTCTTCAAAGGGTTTGGTCAGATATTCCGTGGCCCCAGCGAGGCGACCTTGGACTTTATCAAAGGCCCCATCCCGCGCCGTGAGCATGATAATCGGCAAAGTCTCGAACTGGGGCAGGCTGCGCACGGTGCGACAGAGTTCTAAACCGTCTACACCGGGCATGGTGACATCCAGCAGCAGCAGGTCGATGGGCTGATGATAAATCGAAGAGAGGGCATCGACCGCATTATCGGCTAGCAAAACACTGTAGCTATCGGCTAAGGCGTTCTGGATCAATTTGCGGGTAATCGGGCTGTCGTCAACCGCAAGAACGGTCAGAGAACTGGGGGATGTGACAGACATGGGCGGGCTCCGTGGGCTTGAGAGGGAGGACGTAGACTCGACCTACCCTGATGATAATCCTCTGCATGGCTAACCCTGGGATAAGTTCAGAAACTCTCAACGTCTAGGTGGCAGCTTCTGGGCAGCTTAGTTGTTGACACGCCCTAACTGTTGCCGCACGGTCTTGAGGGGAACCTGGGCAAAGTACTGCTGGCGAAACTGCGCTTCGGCTACCGCCCCAATAAACCGTTCTACGGCAGTAGCTGCCGCCCCCGCATCGGGCTCCTGCCAACCCACCACGCGAATCTCGTCGGTGCTTTGCCCTAATTCAAAGCCCAAGCCTCCCAACAGGTGCAACCCCTGGAAGAGGAGGGGGCGATCGAGTCCCAACTTCGATTGCAATTGATCCAGCGTTGCCGCCTCACCCGTGCGCTGGAGATATTTGGCAATGCCCACCAATGTTTGCCAGAGGGCGTCGGGGGCTCGGGGCTCGGGGGCGGCATAGTTGAGCGCCAGGGGTTGCTGCTGGAGGGTCGCCCGATGGAGCGCCTGGTGCAACTCATCCCATTGTTGGGGACAGCGGGAAATTTGGACGCAAGGCAGGGTTTCGAGGGGGAGTTGCTCGCGCCAGTCGAGCAGGGCATCCTGCAGGCGTTGCCCATCGACAACCCCTGCTGAGGCCGCAGGACGCACCTCAATCAGGCGCACCTCGTATTGACGGCTGTAGGTGTTGTAGTCCAGCTCAACGATCGCGTCGTAGCGTTGGTCCAGGTTGAGCTCGTCTTTGTTATGGCCCCACCAGATGCCCGGAAAACCCTGCTGGGTTGTAGCATCCCAGAGTTGGAAGGTGGTCTTGAGATATTTGAGCTTTTGGTTCCGTGCATCTTTGATGTTGCGGTTGAACAGGTCTTGGAACCAACAGTTACGCAGCAGCAGCCGAGGCACGGGATTGCCCATGCCGCAGGGTTCGAGCAGATTGAGGTCTTTAAAGAGCGCCTGACCGAGATCTGAAACTGTTACGGCTAGATCAGCGGTGACGATCGGCACCAGTTGCTCGGGATCGGGGAGGTAGTTGCGCAGTTCCTGATTGATGCCCTCAATAAACAGAGGCAGATTTTCTTCCCGCAGGCTCAAACCCGCCGCGAAGGGATGACCACCAAAGCGGTGCAAGAGATGTTTTTGGGAATGAACTAACTCGTAGAGATCAATGCCATGGGTCGATCGCGCCGAGCCTCGGGCAAAGCCATCTTGCGTCAGGGTGAACAAGACCGTGGGGCGGCCGTAGTCCTGGGCGATCTGTCCAGCGACTAGCCCCAAAACCCCTGGCGACCATTGGGCATCGGCCAAGACAATCACATTGGTCGTGGAGAGATCCACTTGTTCGAGTTGCTTTTGCACCGCATCCTGGGTACGTTTTTGGATTTCCTTACGCCGACTGTTAGCTAATTCTGCCTTGAGGGCCAGTTCTTGGCAGCGTGCCGGATCGCGGCTGGTGAGCAGTTCCACACAAAAATGAGCATCGCCGTAAATCCGGCTCACGGCATTGATCCGGGGGCCGATGCCAAAGGAAATATCCGTGGGGCGATCGCCCGTCCGTTTGCAGCGCTCCAGGAGCTGGGCGACACCGGGCCGGGTTGCGGTCAGCGGCTGGGCCTGCTTTTTGAGTTGTTCAATGCCGGTTTGGGCCAAATAGCGACAGTCGCCGCGTAGTTCGACCAGGTCGGCAATCAAGCCAATGGCGACCAAATCCAGTAACTCGGTGAGGGGCTGCTGGGGCACATCCGGCAAGGCAGCATAGAGGGCTTCGACAAGTTTGTAGGCGACACCCACGCCCGAGAGGGTATGGAGCGGGTGGGCTGCCTCTAAATAGCGCGGATTAACCAGGGCAACCACGGGGGGGCGATCGGGCAGCAAGGTATGGTGGTCGGTGACAATGATCTCCATGCCCAAGTGTTGGGCCGCTTCAATTTCGCTCAGGTTAGTGCTGCCCGTGTCGCAGGTGACGATCAGTTGCGTCCCCTGGGCGGCCAGGCGCTCAATCCCCGCCAAGTTCAATCCATGGGAGTCTCGTTCGCGGTGGGGAATGGTGTAGTCCAGTTGCTCCCCTGGCGTAAAAAATTGTCCCAACCCTTCCCAGAGCACGGCGGTGGAGGTGACACCATCGGCATCAAAGTCGCCCCAGATGGTAATTTTTTCGCGGCGATCGCGGGCCTGTTTAAGCCGTTCCACCGCCTGCACCATCTCCGCGCCAAAGTCCAGGGGGCTGCGGGGCTGGTAGGTTTTAACATCAAGAAAATCTTCCAGTTGCGGTGCGGTGCGGATGCCCCGCTGCCAGAGCAGTTGCGCTGCAAATTGCCCCGTGGCAGGAGGGCGACAATAGGACTGGACCTGCGCCAGGAACTCAGACGGGACAGCGGGCGCTTCGGGGAGTTGCCATTGGGCTTGCATGGTCAAGAAGGCAGGACGGCAACTCTAGTTTAGACGGTCTCTCCTGCCCGGAAGGCGCGATCGCCTGTTGAGGTGGGCAATGCCAGTGTTGAGGTGGGCAATGCCAGCCGAAATGACGACGGAATAACTGGCGAAACTTCGTCCCTCATCCTTCATCCTTCTGCCTTCGTCTTTCCCTATTCTAAAAGTGCTGTATTCGCGCCCTGGCCACAGTCGAGACAAGATGATTCCGGGACACCGGGCAGTTTAACCAGCGTCACAATGGCTAAAATCGTGGCAACCCAGTAAAAAAAGGTTCTATTTTGGTCAGACATCGGCATCCCTGAATGGTTCAGCTCCCTATATCTTCAAATCTAGCCTAGGGTAAATGCCCGCCACGACGGCCGTTGTTACGAAATTGGTTACGCAATCGCGCTCAATCTCATTTTATGCAATCGGGCGGCTCTGGGGCGGATTGAGCCCGCCAAAACCGACAAAAAACGGAATCTTGGCAGCGCCGGGAGGACGATTGGTTAGGATCAATGGTATCGATAGCAAATCGCTCCCTCTTTTGAATGTGGCCCTATAAAACCCCTGGTATTCCTGACGATCGCTTTGAACGGCTCCCCGGCATTCCCCTGAGCAAGCGTGAAGTGCGTCTCCTACTGCTCTCTTCGCTACGCATGGCGGCAGACTCGGTGCTCTGGGATATTGGTGCGGGTACGGGAACCATCCCGGTCGAGGCCGCTCTGCTCTGTCCCGAGAGCCAGATCATTGCTGTGGAGCGGGATGATGAGGTGGCGAGCTTAATTCGGCGCAACTGCGATCGCTTCGGAGTCAAAAATGTCCAGGTGATTCAAGGCAATGCCCCCGATTGTCTGGCGGATATCGCCCCGCCCCCCGATCGCATCTGTCTCGAAGGTGGGCGACCGATCAAAGACATTTTATTCGCCACCTGGGAGCTGCTCAAACCAGAGGGGCGGCTCGTGGCGACCGCTGGTAATTTAGAAACGCTCTACGCCCTCTCGGAAGGCCTCGCCGAGCGCCACGCTCGTAACATTGAAGTGATCCAGTCTGCGGTGAACCGCTTGGAAAAGCGCGGCATCCATCAGACGTTTGCAGCGGTTAATCCGATGTTTATCTTGAGTGGAGAAAAGCTGTGACGACCCTGAGTTCTAAGCAGCGTCAGGTTTTAGCATTGCCGGATAACTGCCACCTGACCTATTGGCGATGGGGCCAGGGGCCGAACCACTTGCTGCTCTTACACGGCTTGGCCGATCATGGCGGCGTCTGGGCCAGTTTGGCCGCACATCTAGACACACATTTGGCCGCCGACTTCCAAATCATCGCGCCCGACCTGCGGGGACATGGCGAGAGCAGTAAGCCGGCCAAGGGCTATAGCTGCGCGGAGATCTTGAGTGATGTCTACCAGCTCTGCGAGCAGCTCGGTTGGTCACAGTTTCACCTCTTGGGCCATTCCTGGGGGGGCAAGCTGGCTTGCGTTTGGGCTACCGAGCAGCCGGAGCGCATCCAGAGCCTGACCCTCGTTGATCCGGCGTTTGTGGCGAGTATGCCGAGTTGGTTGAGTATTACCTTCCCGATCTTGTACCGGACGTTGCCCTTTCTCAAGGCGATGGGGCCGTTTGCCAATCGGGCTGCGGCTGAGGCCGCGGCACAAACTTTTAAGCAATATCAGGGCTGGTCGAATTTTCAAGCTCAGGTGTTTGACTACAGCATTGAGCCGAAATCGGGAGCACAATGGGGTAGCAAATTCACCCAGGCGGCCCGAGATGGTATTTTCACAGAGATGATGGCAGTGGATGGTTTGATACAACCCTTAACGATGCCCAGCTTGCTCCTGTTACCCGAGGCGGGGCTCAACCGCATGGCCTGGCAGTTACAGCCCTATCGCCAATATTTAGAAAACTTGCAAGAAGTCAAAGTATCCGGAAATCACTGGCCATTTCTGGTGGAGCCAACAGTGTTTAATGAGGCGGTGCAGGTGTTTTTAAATAATGTGGTTCTTAGAGATTAATGGGCAATCGATTGGTTGAAGATTCATGAACGAAAGACGCGATCCTACAGTGAGTCGCAAGAATACTTTTTTGCAACGCTGGGTATCTTTGAATATGTGGATATTTCCGGTTGTACTGATCGTCAGAGCTTTATTTGATGCTTTTTTTGAACGAATCCTTGAACCTGGATTTAATTCAGTTTCAACGCCAGCTCTGGATTTTGCTAGGATTGTTGCATCTACGGTGGAAGGTGTTATTTTAGGTATAGGAGTAGGTTGGTTTCAATGGCATTGTCTCAAGCGATATTTTCCACTGAGACTTACATGGTTTTGGTTGACTCTCGCGGGCTTTGTTAGCGCATTTTGCATCATCCTTGGCCCACTTGAGACTATCATTCTCTCCAGTGAAATCGTAACTCAATTAAATTTTTCGCCCGTTAAGATCCACACAACATTATCTTTGCTCTCGGGACTGACTGGTCTGTGGATTGGTGGCTTTCAGATGTTAGTCTTGAGGAAACATATCAAGCATTATTGGATTTGGTCAATTTGTAGCGGTCTGGGATTGGGAATTGGAATATTCTTGAGTTATGGTTTGCCCAGGATTTTAGTGATATTCGCACCAATAGACAATCCAGATAATCCATATTATTGGATTCAGATCATGCTCTTGTTCCCAGTGACCATTTTTGCATACTTTCTGCCAGCACTGTGTTACGGCTACTGTACAGGTTGGCTCCTCAAAATAAATCTCTCAAAATGGAGTGAGCTGCACAAGTAAGTGTAACGTTATATTCACTACTTTTCGGGCATCTCGATTAATTCAACTTTATTGAGAATCTCCTGACTATATTGAGAATAGCGAACGGGATGATGAGAGTTTCAGGGACCAAGATTCTTAAGAGAATCTATTTTTCGAGGTTCCCATATGGGTTTCAGCCCGATCATCACTCTTTAAGAGTCCAGTGCCCTCAACTGCCAATCACTTCTTCGAGAAACTGACGAGAATATCCTAATTCTTTCGGTGTTTGAGAGGTTTTCTCTCGTATTTATTGGGGTGAAGTTGGGGTTGGGTGAAAGACGATAACAACATCCAAATCTTGATTGATTAGTTGTTGAGGGAGTTGAATGGCCAAAATGCCATCATCACCCATATATGTCCGTAGTTGCAACGTTCCCACGATTGAACCTCCTCATTATTTATTGAGTTCATAAATCTCAAAGGGAAGGTGACAGTATGGCTGTGTCACGGCCATACCATTCACCTACTGCAACTTCTCCAGTTGAATTCTTGGGTCAACGGCCTTGAGCAGCAAGTCCGCCAGCAAGTTGCCCACAATCAGCATTGCCGCCCCCATCATCAGCCCCGCCATCACCAGATACAAATCCTGCGTCATCACCGCCCGAAAGATTAGCCGTCCCAAACCGGGCCAATTAAAAAACAACTCGGTAATAAACGAACCACTCAGGAGTGCCGCAAACTCGAAGCCCAAAATGGTCACCAAGGGGTTCACTGCATTGCGCAGGGCATGGACATAGATCACGCGATTTTCTGGTAAGCCTTTGGCGCGAGCGGTTTGGATATATTCTTGGCGCAAGACATCTAGCAGGGAACCACGGGTGAGGCGTTGCAGCCCGGCGAAGCTCCCAATGGTGAGGGCGAGGGTGGGCAAGATCATATGCCAGCCGATATCGAGCACCTTGCCGAGGGGAGAGAACTGGTTGTAGTTGATGCTGGTCATGCCGCCCACGGGAAAGAGGGGCGTGGTGTATTGAGCGATAACCAGCAATACGAGAGCAGTGATGAAGCTAGGAGAACCTTGGGCAATGTAGCTAACGACCTGCAAGACGCGATCGCTCCATTGGTTCTGACGCACTGCGCCCAGGATGCCCAGGGGGAGGGCCACTGCCCAAGTAAAAATAATTGAACTGACTGCCAAGAGCAGGGTTGCACCCATGCGCTCAAAGATCAGCGAGAAAACGGGGCGATCGTAGACAAAGCTGTTGCCAAAATCGGCCTTGGTGAGCACATTGCCCAGCCATTTGCCATATTGCACGATCGGCGGCTGATCCAAGCCAAACTGGGCTGCGTAGGCGTTGATAGTTTCTTCGGTAATCGTCGGGTTCTCGCGCAGAGTGTCGAGATAACTCCCCGGCGCGAGCTGAATGATGGCAAAACTGAGCATCGAGGTCAGCAGCAGGGTCAAGATCGCCTGACCTAGGCGCTTGTAAATGTAGAAAGCGGTGGCGCTGGTGAAGGTGGCCCGCAGGCGCCCAAACAGAAGAGGGGAGCGATCGCCCCCAGTTGCCGTGGTCATGGTTTCAATCGATCAAGGAGATACAGTGGTTACGGTCGTTATAAAGTTGTTTGGTCAAAGATGACATCTTCATACAAAACTTCAAAGCTGGTTTTTAAGTTGATACTTTTGAAATGAATCTCATCGCCAGGAACGTAGGATTGCAAAACCCAAAATCCTGACGGATCGCGGCGAAAGCAGTCTAGCCGTTGGCTATTCTGACTAATCAAGACATATTCCTGGAGTGCTTCTAACCTACGATAATCAAAAAACTTATCGCCTCGGTCAAACGCTTCAGTTCCAGGAGATAAAACTTCTACGATCAAACAGGGATATTTCTTGAAATCATCAAACTCTTTGTCCCGTTCATCACAGGTCACCATCACATCAGGATAATAATAGCAATTGGCAGCTTCAATGCGGGCTTTCATATCAGCCATGTAGGCTCGGCAACCCGCACCGCGCACATGACTGCGTAGCAAAGCGGCCAGATTCAGGGAAATCGTAACATGGGCATCGCTTGCGCCCGCCATGGCATAGACTTCTCCATTTCGATATTCATGTTTGCGAGAGCTGTCTTGTTCTTGGCGCAGATACGCTGCGGGTGAGAGGGTATCGAAAACACGATTAGCGATCATGGCTCGGCTGAGGTGGGAACTCTAGACCTTAATGATATCGGGCTAAAACATCCTTGGCGCGATCGGCTAACTCAAATCGATCACTTTCTATCCGGTTTTCTATATGCCGGGTGAATTTTTCTTGTGCCAGACTGGAGTTCAGTTCAGATTTACAGATCTCCAACCCTGAATGCTTACATCACGTTTTTGGATGGCAGGCTCACTCCTACTCTCCTTGAGTCTGACCGCTCCTGGGTGGGCTCAATCGATTACCACCATCCCCGATGGCACTGGCACAATTATCACCATCGACGGCAACACTTACCACATCCAGGGCGGCACGCAAGCGGGGGCGAACCTCTTCCATTCGTTTCAGGACTTTGGCTTGAGCAGCGGTGAAATTGCCAACTTCTTGAGTAATCCCAGCGTTAGCAATATTTTTGGGCGTGTCACGGGGGGCAATGCCTCGATCATCGATGGGTTGATCCAGGCCAATCCAAATCTATATCTGATGAATCCGGCGGGGATGGTGTTTGGCGCCAATGCCAGCCTGAACGTGGGGGGTGATTTTTTTGCCACGACGAGCGATCGCATCGGGTTTACAGACGGCGAGTTCAACGCCACAGGATTTAATGACTACACCACGCTCGTCGGCACACCGAATCAATTCGCCTTCCTCAGTGAACAGCCGGGGGCGATCGTCAACTTTGGAGAACTGACCACAACGGGCGATCTCACGCTCTTGGGCGGCACGGTGGTGAACCAAGGTGAAATTGTAGCGACGGGGAAGGTGGCGATCGCCGCGATCCCCGGAACCCGTCTGGTGCGCCTCTCAGAACCGGGAATGCTCCTGAGTCTAGATATTTTGCCTCCTGAAGCAACAGCCACCATTCGCCCGCTCGATCTGCCGGAATTGTTGACGGGGTCTGGTAGAGGCAATCCCCCCGTGGTTGCCCCAAACCCAACCAGGTTAAGCACGGGGGCGTTACCCCTACAGAATTTCTACAACCGTAGCGCAGGCATCCTGCCTGCCACCCGTTCCATAATCAACGGAGATCTTGTCATCAATGGCGAAGTGACCGGCTCACAAATCGACCTCTACGCCGCCGGCCAAGTCACGCCCACCGATGCAGGTTTAATTCAAGGCGATACGCGGGTGATTCGCTTTAGCGACACAGGCGAGAACCCTGACCAAGCGGTGTTTATTGATGCCAGGGCGGATCATCCCGAAAACTTGCTCTACGGTGCGGCGGCGGGAACCGTCAGTCAGATTGTTGAATCGGACGAAAACGGAATTGCGGTGATCAGTGAGCAGTTAGCTGAAATTAGCGAATCGGTAGGTGAACTGGAATCGGTGGCGATCGTCGCCGAGGGCAACGAAGGCAGCTTCTGGCTGGGCAACCAATGGATTCGCAGCGATAACATTGGCGATTATGCGACCCAATTGCAATCCTGGCGATCGGCCTTGACTGAGAGCGCCGATCTGTTGCTCTACAGTTGTTTCACCGCCCTGGGCGCAACGGGGGAAGCCTTAGTCACGAGTCTGGCCAATTTAACCGGGGCGGATGTGGCGGCTTCGCTCAATGCCACAGGCAGCGCGAACTATGGCGGCGATTGGCAGCTTGAACATCAGACGGGAGCGATCGAAGCCGAGAATCCCTTTACAAGTGCAACGTTAGACACCTGGGACGGCAAACTCGCCACCCTGTTCGTGACGGATTTCAGTGACGGAGGCGGGGCTAACACCTTGCGCAGCTTAATCAATTCTGCCGCCGCAGGCGACACGATTCTCTTTACCTCGGCCGCGACTGTCACCCTCGGCGGCGCACAAATTAACTGGACAACGAACAACCTCACGCTCGATGGCAATGGCGGCACGGTCAGCGGCGGTAGTAGTTCACGGGTATTTAACATCACAGCAAACAATGCAACCGTCCAAGACTTAACGATTCGGGATGGCGTAGTGTCCGGTGATGGTGCGGCGATTAACCGCAATGCCAATGGCACATTAACCCTCAACAATGTCACGATTACCGACAATTCCGCGAGTGGCAGAGGCGGCGGAATTCGTAATGCCAACGGCACTGTGGCCCTTATCAACTCCACGATCAGCAGCAACACCGCTGGCGTGGGTGGAGCGGGCATATTCAACAATCCGGGGACGCTCACGCTCACCAACTCCAGCGTGGTGGGTAATGCTGCCAATCGGATTGGCGGCGGCATTTGGAACGGTGGCACTTTGAGTCTGACCAATTCTACGGTGTCGGGCAACACCAGCAATACGCGGGAGGGCGGTGGCATCTTTAGCAATACTGGAACCGTCACGCTCAATAGTTCCACCGTATCTAGTAACTCTTCTCAAAATAGAGGTGGTGGCATTTCCATCGTGAACGGGGCGACCTTAACCCTTGTCAATTCCACCGTGTCCGGCAATACAACCAACGCCAATGGCGGCGGCATCAGCAGCACCAATGGTGATGTGACGCTCACAAATTCCACGATCGCCTTCAACACGTCTAACGCTTACGGCGGCGGCTTCTATACTCAAAACACGGTGACGAGCGCGATCGCTAACACGATCATCGCCAACAATACCGCTGCCGGATTCGGAAACGATATTCGGGCTGATCTGAGCAGTAGTACGGTGCAAAATAGCCTGATCCCCGATACCGCCGGGATTTCCGGGCTGACGCTCACCAATGGCGTAAACGGCAACATCATTGGCCAAGACCCGCTCTTGGGGCCCCTGCAAAACAACGGTGGCTCGACCGCAACCCATGCCCTGCTTACGGGCAGTCCGGCGATCAACGGCGGGAATAATACTTTGGTCAGCGTCACGCTCGACCAAGCTGGGAACCTGCGCATTAGTGATGGCACAGTGGATATTGGGGCCTACGAAGTACAGACCGAGACCGTAACGACCGTAACGCCCCCCACCTGTGACCTCGACTGCACGCCAGTGCCGCCCACCTCCCCTCCTGAGCCTGAACTCACAGGGGATGGCGAGAGCCTGCTCGATGCAGGTGCAGAGGAAGCGGAGGCCAATATTACCAACGACTACGCCGATCTCGGTGGGGATGAGGCGATCGCGCCTGTCTCCTTGAGTGAGAGCCAGAATATTTTGCAGCGACTGACGGCCCAAACGGGGGAAGAACCGGCCCTCATCTATTTCAATTTTGTGCCCACTGTGGTGGCTCAGGGTGAGCCAGAAACCCTGGTGGCGAGTACCGAGCTGAGGGATCTGGGCCGCGATCGGGGCAGTGATTGGGTGAGTCAAAACTTCACCGGCCAAAATTCTCAGGCGGATCACCTGCAACTGTCGCTGGTGACGGCCTACGGTGATCCGATCGTGGTGCGCTTGCCCCGGATTACCCGGCGGCTGGTGAACCAGCAATTGCGGGCCTTTCGCCGGGGCCTGGTGCAGCCCCAAGGTCAACGCTATCTGCGACCTGCCCAGCGGCTCCATGACTGGCTGATCGCACCGCTGGAGCCCCATTTGCAGCACCTCGGCATTGATAACCTCTCAATTATTGCCGCCCAAGGGTTGCGATCGCTCCCCATGGCGGCATTGCACGATGGCGAAAATTTTCTCATTGAGCAATATAGCGTCGGGCTGATCCCGAGTCTTTCCTTGATTGACTGGCGTTACCAGCCCCTGCATAAAGCGCCCGTGTTGGCGATGGGGGCTTCCCAGTTTGTCAACCAAGTCTCCTTGCCCGCTGTCCCTGCTGAGTTGGCGTTGATTACGGAGGCGCGATCGGGCGTGCAGTATCTCAACGATCAGTTCACCTATGCCAATCTTCAAGCCCAGAGCCAGGGGCGACAGTTCAAAATCTTGCACCTAGCGACCCATGCGACCTTTAACCCGCGTGCGCCCCAAGCAGCTTATGTGCAGCTCTGGGGCGAAGAGACCTTGCAACTCAACAACCTTCGGGATCTGAAACTCTATGAAGATCCTGCCGTAGAGCTACTGGTGCTGTCTGCTTGTCAGACAGCGATTGGCAATCCGGAAGCGGAGTTGGGGTTTGCGGGTGCGGCGCTACAAGCAGGAGTGAAATCTGTGTTGGCCAGTCTCTGGATGGTGTCGGACTGGGGGACAGTGGTCTTGATGGATGAGTTTTATCGCCAACTGGCTGATCCAGCCGTAGCCACCAAAGCCGAAGCTCTGCGCCGAGCACAACTGACGCTGTTGCAGGGTAACGCCAGCCTGCTAAATCAGCCCGCCGCTGATTTAGCGGCGCTAACGGGACTGAGCGGCAATCGCACCCCTGACCTGACCCATCCGTTTTATTGGAGTGCGTTTACGCTGGTGGGAAGCCCCTGGTAATACCGATTCGAACGATCCCTTAGAGTACTCCTTGAAAATAATTATCCCAAGGCAGGCGGGACGCCTGCGCTA
>JBMYQW010000087.1:0-14186 GCA_049601735.1 Spirulinaceae cyanobacterium | reverse complement strand
GCTACAGGTTTCTGTGCTCAATATCCCGTAGCGCGGGCATCTTGCCCGCCACCAGCATCAGCCTTGGCTTTCTGTACTCATACAATCCGGATTCAGTATCAATAGTAAACCTGCCGAATCTGCTGGCCATCCCACCAGCGCAGCCCAAAGCTCGTCCAGTCGGGCCCACTTTTGCGGTTGAGAAAAGCGATTTCGTAATTGGGGCCAAAATAAATCGTCTCTCGGAAACCGATCCGCGTGCGGGGATAGTTGGCATGGACGCGCTGCACCTGCCAGGGTTTGGTGAATTCGCGACGGGCAACCTGGAGAGTGCGCAGTCGCGGACGATAGCTGCTCAGAGCAGCGTGAACCCAGTCCGGTTCGGGTCGCTCAGGCAGGGGCGCCTCGCCAAAATAGAGCCAGAAGAAGCGGGCTGCGCCATCACCCGCGTAGCGTTTGGCCGGGTGACCCCAGGTGCCGCGCCAATATTTGAGAGCCGCCATCGCAAAAGCGCGATCGAGGGCTTGCTGGGCGAGGGCTTTGATTTCAGGATCTTGGGCATAGTCGTAGAGGTTGAGCCAGGCGGCGGTGGTATGACCCAGATAGCTGCTGCTATTCCATTCTGCAAAGCCGTAGCGGGCCAGGCGATCGACGCGATCGCGCAGCTTCTCGGCATATAAAACCCGAACGGGCTCGTTCCCCACCTCTTCCGCCATCAGGTAAACCGACGTCTCCATCATGGTTTGCAGATTCTCCGTCTCTCGGCAATCGACTAGCGTTTCGCAGTCATCCTGGGAGTTCTGCCAAAACTTACGGGGGGGGTCAGCAGCCACCGTTAGGGGATCTTGGCTTGTGGCTTGGGCAAACGCCTGCTGCATCTGAACGCGATATTCGGGGCTCAGGGGCAGGGCAAAATATTTGCGCATTTGGACTTTCAGCGTAAAGCCCGAGAGCAGGTCTACCTGCTGGGTTTGCTCGGCTTCAGGGTCAGGTTGCTCCAGGAAGGCGATCGCGCCTGCATCCCCCTCCAGGAGGCGGGCGATCGCCCTCGGGTAGCTGTTTTTCTCGTATTCGTAGGCGATCGAGCCGGGGGATTGGGCGGCTAGGGCTTGGATGGCCTGCGCTTGACGCTGCTGGAAAGCCCGTTCATCGGCGATCGTCCAGCCTTGCAAGCCGAAACTTATGAGCCAGCTAAGACCTAGATAGAGTAACGATATGGGCGATTGAGACATTTTACAGAAGCTGAAGTCCTCGATCGGTGGGCAATGCCTAGGCTGTTGACTTTGAGGGGGTTTGCCCCAGAAAAGTTCATGCATCTTCCGTGCTGGCAGGCGGGACGCCTGCGCTACGGGAATTCGGTAGCGCGGGCATCTTGCCCGCCACGGTTTTTGCATGAGCTTGATCAGTCTAGAAAGTGGCAGAATAAACTCCCTAGGCATTGCCCACCACAAGCCAGTTTTAGAGATCGTGTATTACCGATTTATTTTCTTAAGTTCCATGTAAGGGGGGCAGGGGGGATCTCGCCAGTCCTGTGAATCTTTGCCAGGGCGATCGCCCTGCTGGTCATAATTGTAGGAGAAGACCCGACTCCGACCCACCCACCATGAACGCTAGCGATCGCGCCCCAGTCGCGCATCTCATTGACCATCTACAAGCCCACGGCCCCATCCCCTTTGCTGATTATATGGACTGGGTGCTCTATCACCCAGAGCAGGGCTATTACAGCCAACACCAGGCGGCGATCGGCGCTCAGGGGGATTTTTTCACGTCCGTTTCCTTGGGGCCAGACTTTGGCGAATTATTGGCTGTCCAAGTGGTGCAACTCTGGCAAATCTTGGAGCAGCCTGAGCCCTTTGATTTGCTAGAGATGGGCGCAGGCGATGGCCAACTGGCGGCGGATATTTTGCAATGTTTGGCGCAAACTGCATCGGACTGTTTCGCTGCGGTGCGCTACCGGATCATTGAGCGGGCGGCGGGCAAGCGGACGCAACAGCAGGCAAGACTCCAGGATTATGCGGTGCAATGGTGCGATGGGTCAGATTTAGCTGACAACTCGCTCCAGGGGTGTTGCTTGGCCAATGAGCTGGTGGATGCCTTTCCGGTGCATCGCGTGATCGTTCAGGAAGGCAAACTCCAGGAAATTTACGTTACGGCCGAGGACGGGCAGATTAAAGAAACGGTGGGGGAACTCTCGACGGGGGCGATCGCCACCTACTTCCAAAACCTCGGACTTGACCTGACCAACTATCCCGAGGGTTATTGCACCGAGGTCAACCTGGCTGCCTTGGACTGGCTGCAAACCGTCGCCAGCAAACTGCGCCAGGGCTACCTATTTACGATTGACTATGGCTACCGCAGCGATCGCTACTACCACCGCCAACGCCACCAGGGCACGCTGCAAGCCTATTATCAGCATCGGCATCACAATGACCCTTACGTGAATATCGGGCGGCAAGACCTCACGGCCCATGTGAACTTTACGGCGCTGGAGCAGTGGGGCACAGCAGTGGGGCTGAAAAATTTGGGCTTCACGCAGCAGGGGCTGTTCTTGATGGCGTTGGGCCTCGGCGATCGCCTCACGGCGCTCTCGACGGGTCAGCATGATCTGGCTACGGTGTTTCAGCGTCGCGATCGCCTCCATCAGCTCATCGATCCGGCCGGGCTGGGGAATTTTGGTGTCTTGGTGCAAGCCAAGGGACTGAGTCCTGACCAGCAGCAAATCGCGCTGCGGGGTTTAACTGTGCCCGGATAACGAGCGAGTTCCCCCAGTGACATCGGTTACAATGCGTTCGGTTACTGCTGAAGAGTCGATTCAAAATCTTCGCCCCAAAAATACGGTCAGGGCAGGTTTCAAACCTGCCCCTACTGACGAAATCCCTCCCGAACAACATGGCTAAACTCCTCTACATTCTGCTCGTCTTCATCCCCGTTTCGATCGCGGCCCATTTGCTGGGTTGGGGGGCAGCGGTCACGTTTATCACCGCGGGTCTGGCGATCGTCCCCCTCGCGGCGTTGATGGGAACCGCCACGGAAGAAATTGCTGTGGTTGTGGGGCCGAACCTGGGGGGGCTGCTCAATGCCACCTTCGGCAACGCCACGGAATTGATTATTGCCCTGGTCGCCCTCAACAGCGGTCTGGTCGAGGTGGTTAAGGCCACAGTCACAGGTTCCATCATCAGTAACTTGCTGTTGGTGATGGGGTTCTCGATGTTGCTGGGCGGTCTACGCTACCGGGAGCAAAGTTTTCAGCCCACCGCCGCTCGGATGAATGCCTCTTCAATGAATTTGGCCGTGATCGCCCTGCTCGTGCCCACGGCAATGCAATACACCTCCACCGGAATTGAGGAGCCGATTCTGCAAAAGCTCTCGATCGCTGTCGCCATCATCCTCATCTTGGTTTACGCGCTCACCCTCCTGTTTTCGATGAAAACCCATGCCTATCTCTACGATGTGGGCTTGGCCGAATTTGACCTCGAAGCGCCGCAAGCTGGGGAAAATACCAATGCTCTCGAATCTGATTCCCCCGAATCCGATTCCCCCGAAACGGAGGGTCATGAACACAGCGAACCACCCAATTTTTGGCTCTGGACAGGAGTTTTGCTTGTTGTCACCTTGTTTGTGGCCGTTGAATCTGAGTTTTTAGTGGATTCGCTCGAAGAAGCCACCTCTAGCTTGGGGCTGACCGCCCTCTTTACCGGGGTCATTCTCTTGCCGATCATTGGTAACGCCGCCGAGCACGCCACTGCCGTCACCGTGGCGATGAAAGACAAAATGGATCTCTCGGTCTCGGTCGCCATGGGCTCTAGCTTACAAATTGCGCTGTTTGTTGCTCCGGTGCTCGTGATTGCGGGTTGGCTCCTGGGTCAGCCAATGGATCTGGACTTTAACCCCTTTGAGCTGGTGGCAGTGATGGTGGCAGTGCTGGTCGCTAACTCGGTCAGCTCCGATGGCAAATCCAACTGGCTTGAAGGCGGCCTCTTGCTGGCAACCTATATGGTCTTGGGCTTTGCCTTTTATTTCCACCCCGTGGTAGCAGGTTTAGGTTAGGAGCCTTGTTGAACATCAAACCGTACCTTAATGCGCTGGCGGCTGGGGTAAGGTGAATTTCCCCTGCCCATCGGCCGTAAAGGTGCTCACTTGTGCGATCGCATCCAGATTGAGGGGGCCATAGAGGTGCGGGAATCTGCCATGGTCGCGGACGAGTTCGTCGCGCAGGGGTGCGGTGAGTAAGCTGCGCCGAATCCACAACAGCAACAAGCCCGTCTGATCGCTAAAAAATCGCGCCGCCGTGGCGACCACCTGCTCCGGGTAGGAGCAATGAATAAAGCCCTCCTGCGCGAGGGAAGAGGCAATATAAACGCCTTCGGCTTGGGCGGCCTGCCAAGCGGCTGTGGTGGTAATGTGGCACAGCCAAGGCTGTAGGGTTGGGTCTGGCATGGGATGGGTTAGAGTCGTTCAAGGAAAAACCGTTCCAGAAATGAACGTTTGGGATGGCGGGTAAGAAAAATCGAGTCCCGACTTCAGATCCAGCAAACCTTGCAAATTCTGCACCGCAGACTACTGAATTCGAGGGCTCGGGCTGCTACAGTTAACAACTGGCTATTATCCATAACAGATCCAGAATACATCTCCAGACGATCGACGATTATGCCCCTTTCTCACTCTACCCCCGCGCTTCTCGTCCTAGCCGATGGCACCACGTACCGGGGTTTCTCCTTTGGTGCTTCGGGCACAGCCATTGGTGAGGTGGTTTTCAATACCGGCATGACCGGCTACCAAGAGGTGCTCACCGACCCGAGCTACTCGGGTCAGATCATTACCTTTACCTATCCAGAGCTGGGCAATACGGGTGTGAACCCCGAAGATGAAGAGTCAGACCAGCCGCAGATTCGCGCCGTCATCGCCCGCAATATCTGCACCCGCCCCAGCAATTGGCGCTCAACCCAGTCCTTGCCCGACTATCTGAAACAACATCACATCCCCGGTATTTATGGCATTGATACCCGCGCCCTGACCCGGAAGCTGCGATCGCTCGGGGCCATGAACGGTGGCATTTCTACCGAGATCCTGGAGCCCGAAGACCTGTTGCGCCAGGTGGCGATCGCCCCCTCCATGGCCGGACAAAACCTGGTAGCCACCGTCACAACTGACAGCAGCTACGAATGGCAGCAAGATACCGAGACGAACTGGGCTTTCAACACTCCCGACGCTCCCCCCAGCGAAGTCTTCACCGTGGTAGCGATCGACTTTGGTGTCAAGCGCAACATCCTCAAGCGTCTGGCGAGCTACGGCTGCCGTGTGATCGTGGTTCCCGCCCATGCCACCGCTGCTGAAGTTTTGGCCCATAACCCTGACGGCATTTTCCTCTCCAATGGCCCGGGAGACCCATCGGCGGTCACCGAAGGGGTCGCCACTGTCACCGACCTGCTCAATGCCCACAAGCCCATGTTCGGCATCTGCATGGGGCATCAAATTCTTGGGCAAGCTCTGGGCGCCAAAACCTTCAAGCTCAAGTTTGGGCATCGCGGCTTGAATCATCCCTGCGGTCTTAATCAACAGGTGGAGATCACCAGTCAAAACCACGGGTTTGCCATCACCGCCGATTCCCTCGATGAAACGGTGGAAGTGACCCATCTCAACCTCAACGACCAAACCGTGGCCGGGTTGCAGCATAAAACACTGCCCTATTTTTCTGTGCAGTACCATCCTGAAGCCAGTCCTGGCCCCCATGATGCGGATTATCTCTTTAGGCGGTTTGTGACGCTCATGCAGCAGCACAAGGCAGGCGCAGCGGCCTGAATTCAGAAAATTCTCAGCACCCTGCTATACTAATGGACTGATCTGATGACGATTTAGGGGAGGGTAAGGGAATTGCCTGAACAACTTGCATTAACAGTCAGCCTCCGAGGCACCGTTGAGGTTCGCAAAGACTGTCAAATTTTTCGGTTGACGGGTCTATTGGATGCGTTTTCTGAGCCGACATTTCTGAAAGTGATTAGCAATCATATTGAGAAGGGGCCCAAAAATATCATTTTTGTCTTGACCCAAATTGACTTTGTGGACAGTTCGGGGCTCGGCGCATTGGTGCGGCTGGTCAAGCAAGCCAAAACCGCTGGGGGCAGCGTACAGATGGTATCAAACCCCCGCGTGACCCAAACCGTTAAGCTGGTTCGGCTGGAGCAGTTTTTGTCTTTGCAACCCTCTCTAGAGGCGGCGCTTGAGAATTTAAAATCTGCGTGAGTGCTTCATGCTTCAAGACAGTGACTTATTAAGGCTGCAACCAGCGGACGGGATCGAGATGTGGTTGATCTAAAGCCAACGGTTACGATGAACCCTGGTACTGCGCAAAGCGAGATCGCCCGTTGGGCCGCAGCGCAATTCGAGTCCTGTTCTATCCTCCTGCCGCCGAATTGTCAGCCAGAGCAGCTCTCCCCCACAGCCCTGGCTTACCTTGGCGATAGTGTTTACGAGCTGTATATGCGTCTGACCCATCTCTTCCCCCCCCAGCGCATTAGGGACTATCATCAGCAAGTCGTCCAGCAAGTCCGGGCCGAGCAGCAAGCTCAATACCTCAACTGCTGGCAGCCCCACCTTACGCCCCAGGAGCAGGATTGGGTGCGGCGGGGGCGCAACGCAACCACACGTCGCCCCAGTCGGCTAGATGCCCAGATTTATCAGCAGGCCAGTGGCTTTGAAACCCTCGTTGGCTATTTGTATTTGCGCGATCGCGCTCGCTTGCAAGAACTCTTCAGTTATCTATGGGTTGAAGAGGAAGGGAACGGATGAAAATTACGTCCAATCTTGGCGGACTGCCAATGCTGCCAACTGCGAACTGTTAACTGCGAACTGAAGCCTCATGTCTCTCTCTAAAGCGGAACTCAAACAGCTCCTCGATCGCCTCATCTTTGAACAGACCGACCCTGCCGACTGGGCGCAGGATATCTGGGACTTGAACCCGGTGATGGGGGAGCAGGCAGCGCGACTCTTTGAGGTGTATACCGCGCTGCTCGACTGTTGCCCGCCCGAACAGTTAGCTGTCTTGTGGGAGCGCCTTTATGCCCAAGGGCAGGATGGAGGGGAGCGGGCTAATTTGAACTAGATGTTTTGGCTTGAGAGCGCCGCCGCCGACAGCGATCGGAGCAATATTTGACCGCCTCCCAGCAGTCGGCCCATTTCTTGCGCCAGGTGAAGGGGCGCTGACACACCGGGCAGATTTTGCTCGGTCGGGGCGTGTTTTGGGTGGATCGGGGCATGGGATCAAGGAAATAAGAGAATGGTAAGATTGTTATTTATCGATGACAATCTTCGCTGGGGGTTAGGTCTCGGCCGTAAGTGACATGGGTTGATGACCTCAACATCACGGGCGATGTATCGTCATGTTTTCGTGTTTTTTGCTCTGACTGTATGATATTCAAACGCTACAAGTTTATTATTCGCTTTGCCTTAATTGCAGTTAGTTTAGTGAGCCTTTGCTTATTTTATTGGCAGTTTCGTGTGCAGTATCAGTATGAAGTTGCGGTCGTCAAAAACCGCTTTCAAGAAGAAGTCGCCACCTTCGACAATACGCTCAAGACCACGACGGACTTTGTAGAGCAGTTGCAGCTCCAAGCCCATTCATTTTATGCCACCGCCCAGATGGGATATGCGGAATCGCTGCTGATTGGCGGGTTAGCAACCCAGACCATCAATGGCTTACCCTATTACAGCTTAGACCAAATCCCCAAGCCCTACAGCCGGGAAACGATTGGTAATTTAACGGGATTGGGGACGCTGCGCGATCGCGCAGCACACTTCTACCAAGATCTGGCCATGGCGCTCTCGCTCAACCCTATTCTCCAGACGGCGCGAACCATGGTCAGTCCGGGGGTCTTTGCCTATTATCTATCGACCGAGCAATTTATCAATCGCGCCCCCTGGACGCCATCGGCTCAATTCCACTTTGAGCCCCAACTTTTACAATACGAAATTCTGGCGCTGGGCAAACCGCAAAACAATCCCGATCGCCACCAATTTTGGACAGCAGCCTATCTCGATGCAACCAATACCGCAACGATTATTAGTTGTGGTGCGCCCGTCTATGACCACGCGCAGTTTCGAGGCACGGTCGGGTTAGATCTCAAGCTAGATTTTCTCACGCAAATCCTGCACCGTCAGCAATGGTCGGCTGGACAGAACTTCTTAATCAACGATCGCCACCAGGTTTTAGCCTATCTCGATACCCAGGCTAATCCCGACGTACCCAGCCCCTTAGTCTGGTCAGTGGATGAGGTTTTAACACCCGAGCTACAAACTCAAATTCAGGCAGCTACAACCTCCGACCGGGTTACGATTCTTGAACAAGGAACCCATGTTGTTCTGTTTCAAGGCCTGAACCAAGCCCCCTGGCAATTGGTTTATGTACTGCCTAAGACCAGTCTTTTGCTACCGTTACTGTTCCGTTTGGGAATCGGCTGGGGCTTATTGTTGTTGGGTCTGATCTTGTCGGTGTTCATTAGCGATCGTCTGATTCGCCGCGAGTTCATCGTCCCCGCTACCCAGCTCATTGCGCATATTCGTTCAGTCAATCAAAATCAAATCGATACCATTCCGGATGTGCCGGTCGATTGGCTGCCCTGGTTTGAAACTATTTCCCAGATTGCCGAGGCGAATCGCAAGATGACCGCGCAACTGGTGCAGAAAGAAAAAATGTCGGGTTTGGGTCAACTGATCGCTGGCATTGCCCATGAAATCAATAATCCGGTTAATTTTATCTATGGCAACTTGAACTACGTTCGTTCCTATAGTCAAGATCTGCTGGATGTCATTCAAGGCTATCAAACGGAATATCCCAATATTTCGCCCCGCCTGCGTCAAAAACTTGACGACATTGATCTCAATTTTGTCCAGCAAGATCTTCAGGATATTGTCCGTTCCATGGAAACCGGTGCCGATCGCATCCGTAATATTGTGCTCTCGTTGCGCAGTTTTTCCCAGCTCGATGAAATGGGCATGAAGCAGGTGGATCTTAATCAAGGCTTAGACAATACTTTGCTGGTTTTAGATAACCGTTTGGCTGATATTAAAGTCCATAAAGACTATGGTGAAATCCCCACCATTCAGGGCTATGCCAGTCAGCTCAATCAGGTATTTGTCAACCTGCTCCATAATGCGATCGATGCGGTTGAAGAGCATGGAGTCGACCCTAAAACCATCACGATTGCCACCCGCTTACTCTGTTCTGACTTGGCGGAAAACACGGCGATCGAGGCAGTCCAAATTTCGATCGCTGACAATGGCAACGGCATAACCCCAGAGATTCAAACTCGTATCCTCGATCCCTTTTTCACGACAAAACCCGTGGGGCAAGGCACAGGTTTGGGGCTACCGATCTGTTATCAGATCATTGTGGAGCAGCATTATGGCGACCTGAGCATTGAATCCCAGCCCGAGACGGGAACCACCATCACCCTAACACTCCCCACTGCGCCCCCGGCCCTGCGCTGCGACTTGCCACTGCATCCCGTCTCCCTCACCAAGGACTCCCCACCAGCGTGAAGGCGGCCCAATAGAAGGGATGGCTCAGGTCAGCGGGAGCAAACCGCAGCAGTTCCGGCGGCAGCGGGATGGTGCTGGGCGCAGTGCCCGATGCCCCTGGCGAGAGCCCTAGCACGGCATCCTGAATTGTCACCTGGCCCCGACTCATCGCCAACTGGGCCTGTTGTAGGGACTGGGCGCGATCGCCCCCCTGCAACTGTTGATAAAACTCCGCCATCAACGCCAACGTACCCAAATCACTCACGATCCAGAGGCTACCGATCGCAGACTTGGCTCCGGTCGTAACCGCCAGACCCGTAAAGCCCAACTCGGCATCGGCATCCCCCAGCGCCGTATCGCAGGCACTGAGCACGAGCAACTCGACGAGGGGCGATCGCCAATCGAGGCTCTGAGCATCGGTGATCGCCAAGCGTCGATCCCAGAGCTGAATATAAGATTGCTCCGGCCGTCCTGGCTGAAAGAGGGCATGGGTCGCTAGATGGACGATGCCATGGGCGGGACGATGGGATAGACCCTTCGGCGTGGCTTGGCGGGCTTGATGCAGACGCTGATAGGTAAAGGCTTCATTGAGGTAGGCCTCCCCCTGCCAGAGTTGTTCGGTAATTGCCGCTAACTCCACCGGGACGGCGGGTAAGCTGGGTTGGTCGGCGAAGGTGGACGCACCCATGGCCAGGACAGTCTGGTCTTGCAGGTTGACCGGATTGGGGTTGGTCAGCGAAAGAGAGGGCAAGAGACTCAAGCTGTAGCGGGCGATCGCAAAGTCCTGGCCATCGTGCAGCGCCGCCAGCGGGATCGTGCGTAGTCCTGGCACGGCAACATAGGCCAAGTGGTCAATGCCGGCCGCTTGCAAGTCCGCTTCGAGGGGCTTGAGCAGCCAGTCATAGAGCTGCTGGGCGGGTTTGAGGTAGGCTGTGCGGCGACTCGGGTTGGCGACCATGCGTCGGAACCGATCGCTCACCTGGCGCAGTTCGCTGCGGCTGACGTTGACCTCGTAGCGCAGGGGCTCACCCTCAGGTCGCCCGACCACGAGTACGAGGCGATCGCGGTCTTGGATACCTAGCTGCTCGAGCTGCTCGGTTTGCTTGTTCGGATCACCCGTTAGCCTCGTTTCCAGCGCCGTGGTCTGGCTCGGCGTACAGAAGCCCATATAGACGATCGCCGTGTCCTGGCCAATCGTACGAGCGACAGTCTGCAACACCTGCTGGGTTTGCACCCCGCTCAGGAGCGCAGGTAAGCGCCCCAGGTTGAGATAACTGCCCAGCTCTTGGGAGTAATAATCTTCTGCCACCGTCACCGCTTGCTGGGTATCTCCCTGACAATAGGCGGTGGGCATGGGGTAGTCGCCATAGCGGAGGGCGCGGTATTCGGGGGCATCCTCCGGAAAATTGCCGCAGCCCTCGCCCACACAGTCGAGCGATCGCGCTTCGATAATTTCATCCGGCACAAAGACCGTCGTGGCAGGGGTTTGGGTGATTGTTGTGATCCCGTCTGTTGCTGCCCCAACACCGATGGCGGTGGCGCTGGTATTAATGGCAGCGGTGTTGACCGAACCCACTGCGGTCAGGGTGACATTGCCGCCTGTGGTATCCGCATTGCTGGTAGCCGACGCATCAATCACTGTCGTCGTAATGGCGCTGCCCGCTTCCCGCGTGATTAATGAGCCGTCCGCAACCCGCTGGCTGGTGAGGCTAGGCGTGGTTCCGGTCGCGGTCAGGGTGACATTACCGGCCGTAGCATCACCAGCTCCTGTGCCCGTCGCCGAAGCATCGATCGCACCTGTGGCGATCGCGCCCGTGGCATTCAAAATCACATTACCGCCCACAGCGTTCGTCGCATTAAGCCGCAGATCGGCTGAACTGAGGGTTACGCCTGTGGTATCGATATTGCCCCCACTGCGCAGTTCAATCTTGCCGCCGCCCGTGATAATTCGCGCATTGATGTCAATGTTGCCCCCCGCAAACAGCTCCACATTGAGAAAATGCTCCAGGGTCGGATCGATGTTTTCAATCTCAGCATTCACCGTAATGTCGTTGGCGGCATTCAGGATCAGGTTGGCGAAGCCGCCCCCGCCAATCCCATTCGGCTTAATCTCTGCATCAACTGTGATATTACCCGCTTGGCCCCCTGTACTCCCCGTGGTGATGGTGACGGTGCTCCCCAGGTTCAGGGCGTTGACAATTTCGGCCGCGTCGATCGTGGCATTGTCAGCCGTCGGCGTGAACACGTCAGTAACTGGGTTGAGGACGCCACCATTGGTGATATTGGTAATCGTGACATTGCGGGGGTCAAGGAGCCAATCGGCTGCAATGACCCGAGAACCGATCACTTCTAAATGATCTTTGCTGGAGGTTTCCACAAACCCGCCTGCCGCGTTCACCGTGCCGGAAAATCGAGTCAGTTCATCTGACCAGACAATCACGCGACCTTGCTCTGCATTGATCACGGCAGCGGGATCAACATAGGTGCGTTGGGCGTTGGGAATTGTACCCTCACCCAGGTAATCACCACCGATGCGCACGGAGCCGCCCGTGGGTGTGGTGAGGGTGTCGAATACGGCAACTTGTTCCCCGAGAAGATTGATTTGATCCGCTGTGATCGTCCCCGCTGCCCAGGTCGTGCCGGGGTCAATTGCCCCGATCGCCTCAGCACTCAAACTCGCGGGACTCCCTGTCAAGAGCGTGGGTAGATCCAGGGGGGCGATCGCGCCCACATTCCCCTGAGCATCCCGTGGCGGCAAGACTTCCAGGCTCAGGAGATGATCCGGCTGGGCAATGCGCACCATCCCACTCTCAGGCATCGCGTAGGCCGTCACGGTGTTGGCAGCGAGTTCCCCGGCATTGACCACTTCACCCGCCAGTAGCGAGATATTTCCCGATGTCGTCAGCTCTCCGGCATTGATGATGGAACCGGGGTCGATTGCCTCAAAGGCAAAGGTGTTTGGGTTTCCCACCAGCGTCGCGTAATCATGACTACCTGTCGCGTTAAACCAGCGATCGCCAAAACCAATACCATCCGCCGTAGTGGCAAAGAAATCGCCGCCCACATTGAGGCTTGCTCCGGGCCCAAAGACGATCCCGGCTGGATTCATGAGGTATAAATTTGCCCCACTGCCCGATACCTGCAAGAGGCCATTAATAAAAGACGGATCGCCCCCCACCACTCGACCCAAGACATTCTGAAGCTGCGGCTGGGTTAGAAAATTGGCGATTTGCCCCGCATCCAAGCCAAACTGCTCAAAGCTGTGGAAGAGGTTCTGCCCATCGCCGGACAAGAAGCCACCTTGAATTTCAAAGCGATCGCTCCCCTGCTGAATCACAATCGTCCCTGTGCCATCGTTGGCGGGGGTGATGGACTGCGCCTGGGCGATCTGCCCGCCCCCCCAACCAACACAACACAACAGACCAAGGAGGAGAGATGGCGTGGCCAATGGGCGCTTCATGGCTCAGATTCAGGAAGATTGCGATCGCTACTATAGCAAGCGTACTCTGAAATGTCGTTTGGGATAATTCAGTGTTAATCCCAAGATTTTGCCTAAAATTAACCTCAAGATCGCTGGGATGTACTATGTCTTTCCTGCGAGTCTTGATTGTGGGGTCAGCAAAGTAATCATTATCTCAACCAACTATGAATATGCAGACAAATAAACCATCCCAAACCGTTGGTATTCTCATCTTCGACGATGTGGAAATCCTAGATTTCTGTGGGCCCTACGAAGTATTTGGCGTGACGGGGGAAGATCAGCCCGAGCAGCCTCGACCCTTTCAGGTGTTTACGATCGCCGCCACTCCCGACCCCATCCTCACGCGCAACCAAATGAGCGTGACGCCGCGCCACAGCTTTGCAACCTGTCCGGCGCTGGATATCCTCTTAGTTCCGGGTGGCCAGGGCACACGCCGCGTGATGCATTGCGATCGCACCCTGGCTTGGATTAATCAGCAATTTCCCAGTCTGACCCATCTGCTCTCGGTCTGCACGGGGGCCTTGGTCTTAGCCAAGGCGGGTTTGCTCGACGGTCTTCAAGCCACCACGCATCATACCGCAATGGATTTGCTGCGCGACCTAGCTCCCCAGACGGAGATTCTGCCCCAACGCCGTATTGTGGATAACGGCAAAATTGTGTTTTCGGGGGGCATTGCGGCGGGTATTGATATGTCGCTCTATATGGTGGCTAAACTACTGGGGCGGGGGGTAGCGATCGCCACCGCCAACGAGATGGAATACGATGCCCCTTTCCTGTTTACCGCTACCCCGTTAACCGCTGAGAGCTTGCCCGATGTCGCCTGGCCCAAAGCCCCTCTTTCCTAAAGTGCTTGAATGACTCGAAGGGTCAGCAAAATCACCCCAGTGCCTACCAATTGGCGCGAGCCGCTCGCAGCATAAATATGCTCGGGCGTTGGATGTGCAATCTTTTGAATGGCGACTATCAGGGTCTGCTCAATGGGATTAAATCCGTGCCCGAAATTAAAGGAATTGACCTAGCTGGCTCGGGTGAGGGCGTCTGGCATCTGGATATTCGTCCCGGTTCGCGGGTATGTTTTCGCTACTCAGCATGACCCCTTAAGCCTGATCAGGGGGGCGTTTCTCCCTAAACTTTCCGGTGTTATGATGGGGGGATTGATTAGGGCGTGTCATCAATTAAACTCAGAAGCCTTATGGGACAAGGGATTGAACGC
>JBMYQW010000086.1:0-14275 GCA_049601735.1 Spirulinaceae cyanobacterium | reverse complement strand
CATCACTCTCAAGCCCGAGGCTGACTCGGCGGCGGTTGCCGCCCAGCTCAATGCCCTGATCCCCAGCGATGCCTTGACCCTGACCAAGGATGAATTTATCGCACGGGAGGAGGACTATTGGCGATCGGCCACGCCGATTGGTTTTATCTTCCAGACGGGAGCAGTCGTGGGGTTTTTAATCGGGATGTATATTGTCTATCAGATCCTCTACACGGATATTTCCGATCACATCCCGGACTATGCCATTCTCAAAGCCAAGGGCTATCAGAAAAGCTATTTTTGGGGAATGCTGGTGCAAGAGGCGGCGATCCTCTCGGTTTCGAGTTTTATTCCCGGTTATCTCTTTTCCCTCGTGCTTTACCGCATTGTCAAAGCCGGTACCAATCTGCCGATTTATATGCCGCACGATCGCGCCATCTTGGTTTTTTGTATGACGATCTTTATGTGCATTGTTTCCGGTCTGTTGGTCTCGAAGAAGCTGGATGAATCTGATCCGGCGGATCTTTTTTAGGCGATGTATTTTTATGTAGGGTGGGCATTGCCCACCTCAAGCCAGTTATTGCGATTGCGGAGTACCTAATTATTTTCTTAAGTTCCCGTTAAAGGGGAATTCAAGGGGGATCAACCACCAGACCATGGCAGAACCGATTATCGCCATTAAAGAACTCAACCACTTCTACGGCAGCGATGTGCTCCGCCGCCAGGTGCTCCATGACATCAACATGGAGATCTATCCGGGGGAGTTTGTGATCATGACCGGCCCCTCCGGTTCGGGTAAGAGTACCCTGTTGAGCCTAGTGGGCTGTCTGCGCTCGGTGCAAATTGGCAGCCTGCGCGTCTTGGGGCAAGAACTCAATGGCGCGAGCGATGAGCACCGCACCATTATTCGTCGGCAGTTTGGCTATATTTTCCAGGCCAGTAACCTGCTCACGTTCCTGACCGTGGCCCAGAACATTGCCACCTCCATGGAACTCCTCGGCATCACCGATCGCACCACTATCCGCGAGCGCACTGAGATGATCCTAGAAAACGTGGGCTTAGGGCCTCAGATCAATGCCCATCCCCGACGACTCTCAGGGGGGCAAAAGCAACGGGCGGCGATCGCGGGCGCTCTCGTCACGCAGCCCAAGCTGGTGCTGGCTGACGAACCCACCGCCGCCCTCGATAGCCACACTGGCCGCCAGACCATCGAACTGATGCACCGTCTGGCCAAGGAACAGGGCTCGGCGGTCTTGATGGTGACGCACGACCCCCGGATTCTGGATGTGGCCGATCGCATCGTCCAGGTCGAAGACGGCCAACTTGGCCTCGCCTATTCCCAAGAGATTTCGCTGGCGCTGCCGGGGCTCAAGGAAGAGCAGATCAAAGCTATGGAGATTCAGCCGGATCTGCTCACCTACGAACCGGGGGCGATCGTCTTCCGGGAGGGCGATCAGGCCAATCGCTTCTACATGGTGCTCCAGGGCCAGGTGCAAGCCTACCACGAGCGCATTCCGGGCCAGCGCCGGGTGCTCAATACCCTGAGTCGGGGGCAATATTTTGGCGAAATTGGCCTGCTCGACCCCAACAGCAAGCGCAGTGCCTCGATCCGCATCACCGATGACACTCCCGCCAAGCTAATGACGATTAAGCGAGAGGACTTCCGGCGGCTGATGCAGGGCTCGAACCTGACCGAGATGGCGATCGCTCAAACCTTGCAAGAGCGCCTCAACCGCACGGTGATGGCCGAAGCCCTGCCCACCCTAGAAATGGATGTCCTGCAAGAGATTCTGCCCCAGGTGGAACGACTCAAGTATGGGCCGGGCTCCAATGTGGTCAATGTGGGCGATCTGCCCAAGTATTTCTTCATTGTGGCGGCGGGCCAGGTGGAGGCTATCATTACCGATGCCGAGGGTCAGCAGCGTGTGGTGGCAACGATGGGCCCGGGGGAATATTTCGGTGAGATTGGCCTCTTAGAGCAGCGTCCCCGCACTGCCACTGTCCGGGCGAACCTACAAACCACCGTGGAAGTGATCGCCTTGCCGCTGGAGGTGTTTAAACATCTGATGGAGGCTTCCCAGGTCACGCATGAGGAGATTGCGCGTATGATTTATGAGCGGCTGAAAAAGAAGGCGAATTAACCCCCGGTTAAATTGATACTGTAGGTTGGGTAGAGTGGAGCGAAACCCAACACAACCCCCATCGCTGTGGGGTTTCTCTGAGTAGCTGAAAAAAGCAAGCTAAATTTTAAACATTTTTAAACAACTTCACAACTCACTGGGGCTTAGGAGAGCGGAATCATGAAAAAGGTTTGGATTGCAGTAATTTTTGCGGTGGGCATTCTCAGTGGTGCGATCGCCACCTATGCCCTCCGCTCACTCCCCTCCAACTCGGAGAGCTTGGCCGAGGAAGACACGGCTGACGTGCAACCCGATGCCGTCTCTGCCCTCGGCCGCCTCGAACCCCAGGACAAAGTGGTCAACTTAGCGCCTCCCTCCACGGCTGCCCAAGCACGGGTTGAAGAACTCCGCGTCGAGGAAGGGGATTGGGTTGCGCCGAATCAAATTATTGCCGTGCTCGACTCCAACGATGAACGCGAGGCCGAACTCGCCGAAGCCCAGACCCAGGTCAGCAATGCCCAAGCCCGTTTGGCGCAGGTCAGAGCGGGGTCGCAACAAGGGGAAATCAATGCTCAGGAAGCGAGGATTTCTGAGCTTAAGGCTCAGGTCGAGGGAGATGAACAAGCCCAGAATGCTCAGATTTCTCGGCTCAAAGCTGAATATGAAAATGCCGAGATTGAATATAACCGCTATCAAGAGTTGTTTGCGGAGGGGGCAACCTCTGCCTCCAGTCGAGATGCTCGCCGTACCACCATGCTTGCCGCACGGGAGCAACTCCAGGAAGCCCGCGAAGTGCGGGATCGATTGGTGTCTACTGGTAATGAACGGATTCGAGAGGCGCGGGCTACTTTAGACCGCATTGAAGAGGTGCGTCCCGAAGATGTGCGCGTTGCTCAAACGGATGTGGCCAGTGCGATCGCCGCTCGTGAACGGGCCGAAGTTGCCCTCAAAGACACAATCATTCGCGCTCCTGTCGCCGGGCAAATTCTGCAAATCCATACCCAACCGGGCGAGGTGGTGGCGGCTGAAGGGATTGTGACGCTGGGTCAAACCGATGCCATGTATGCGATCGCCGAGGTCTACGAAGCCGATATTGAACGGGTCGAAGTGGGTCAAAAGGCGACGGTTGTCAGCGAATATGGCGGCTTTGCGGGTGAATTGGTTGGCGTTGTCGAGAATGTGGGTTTAGAAGTTCTCAGCAATAGCCTCTATGACCCCAACCCGATTAGCCAGAGCGAGGCCCGCATCGTGGAAGTAGATGTGCGCTTGGAAGATTCGGACAGTGAGCGGGTGAGCGATCTGACCAATCTGCAAGTGCGAGTGTTGATTGATGCAGATTAACGATATAAAACTTAGCTATACCCCTATAGCCTTTTGCGAAAGTACAAGAACACCACTTCCCCCTTCCCAAGGGGGATTGAGGGGGATTGACCTACCTCATGCTTATAAAAACCGCTATATGATTTCACCGCTGACCCGTTTAACTCGCAAACTCCACCAGCTCCTAAACAATAAACCCAAAAATCCGCCTAGGGTTGAGCGTCTTTATGGGGAAGAAAAATACCTAGAAGCCTATCGAAAACATACTGATCTGAGAGTTGACCAAGACCCCAAAACAGCAATTGGTGGTATGTGGGAAGAGATTGGCCTGTTACAGTTTGACTTTTTACGGGCTCAAGGGATGCAACCTCAACATAAGCTACTCGATATTGGTTGTGGAACATTGCGGGGTGGACGACATGGCATCCGATACTTGAATACGGGAAACTACACCGGTATTGATCTCTCCCCCAAGGCGATCGCAGCGGGGCAGCAGCTCCTTGAGACAGAAAATTTAGCTGATAAACACCCTCGATTACTCGTCAACAGTAAGCAGAATCTTAAGTTTGAGCAATTCACTGGGGAAACTTTTGATTATCTGTTAGCACAGTCAGTGTTTACGCATCTTAAGCCAGAGCATATCCAAGAATGCTTTGCCTACGTGGGTGACATTATGGACGATCAATCGATTTTCTTCTTCACCTATCAATCTGCACTCAAATACACCCAAACCAACCTCAAGGATTTCCGGTATCCCAAAAGCTTTTTTGAGTCTTTAGCAACGCAGCACGGATTTCAATTGAGCGATTATGCCGCGCAATATGCCCATCCTCGCAACCAGTTGATGCTGGGGATTCAGAAAATTCAACGATAATTATCAAACTGCAATGCCACGGGGTAATCTTGCTCCCGCAGCAGTTGCATGATCGTCTGCAAGTCATCTTTGGACTTGCCGGAAATGCGTACCGCATCCCCCTGAATGGCGGCTTGTACCTTGAGCTTTTGGTCTTTCACCAGTTTGGTGATGATTTTACCGAGGTCTTTTTCAATGCCGCGCTTGAGCGTGATCTCCTGCTTGACCCGACCGCCGCTGACGCCCTCGATCGCCCCATAGTCAAAAATTTTCTGGGAGAGTTTGCGTTTGGCGGCCTTCTCGCGCAGAATGCCGCCGAGGGTCTCTAGGGTCATCTCATTATTGGCGGTAATTGTGATCATGTCACCGCTGAGTTCGACCGTGCTGTTGGTATTTTTGAGGTCGTAGCGATTTTTTAGCTCGCGCTGAACTTGGTCTACTGCGTTGACCATTTCCTGGCGATCGAAGTCGCTGACTACATCAAAGGAAGAGGAAGATGCCATGACAATTACTCGGACAGTTACTAAAGGGCGGGGGGACGGCCCACAAACTTAAAACAAAAAGCGGTTTGCCGCAATACACAGCACGATTTAACGTAACACTCTTTATATTTGAGATGTAGGGTGGGCATTGCCTAGGCTGTTGGCTTTGAGGGGGGTTGCCCCAGAAAAGTTCATGCATCTTCCGTGCTGGCAGGCGGGACGCCTGCGCTACGGGAAATTCGGTAGCGCGGGCATCTTGCCCGCCACGGTTTTTGTATGAGATTGATCAGCCTGAAAAGTGACAGAATGAACTGCCTAGGCATTGCCCACCAAAACCGGTTTGTAAACATTTCTCGATAACGGCTTGACCATTAATCCAGAAAAAACAGCGTCACCACCTTGCGCTGGTCTTCGGCTTCTTCACAGGTATTGAGGAGCGTGTCGCTGTCATGGAAGGCAAAGCAGATGAGCTGCTGGCAACGGGAGATAATTTCCCGATTACAAAGAGAACTCGCCTCACCCAAAGAGAGATTGTCATGGTTAGGATGCTCGACTAAATGCATCACCTGTCCGAGCACATCCCGCGACTCACGGGGTTGACGAGAAAGACTCTGGGGCAAAATGACCGTCAGCAGGTTGGGGTCAGCTCGCATCGCCCCCCGAATCGCCGCCAGGTTGGTTCCCATTGCCCCAGAGGTCATGAGACGATTTCCCCCCAGCACCAGTGCATAGCTCATGGTTTCGATTAGCTTTTGATGGGTGAGCGGGATATGGCGAGACCCGAGTAGGGCAATCCGCTTGGAACTCGTCTGTTGGATCGCGGCCAATTCCTGAGCAAGCGTATCGATCTCTTGAACACCAATGGGTTGACTCAAACTCTGTACCGGGTAAGGGACATGGGAACCGATGGTATTCTACCAAAACCAGTCTCGTCAAGGCAGGGCTTATGCTGGGGAATTCGGGGCTTGGGGGGAATGAGCGCCCTTAACCGAAGGTGCGACCATTCCAGCCCCAGAGGTGGCGTTGGGCATCGGTGAATTCAATGTAAACGCGGCCGGGCGGTACGCCGAGGTTTTCTGCCACGACTTGGCAGAAGTCTTGGCTCATGGCTTGGGTCTGCTCGGGTTTCATTGTGCCAATATTTTTGATCTCGATGTAGCAGACGGGCTCCGTGGTACCGCCGAAGGTCATTTGAACATCAGGTTCAAAGGCGGTCATGACGTAGGCTTCGGACTTGCCAAAGTGACCTGACAGCTTGCTAGAGAGCGTCTTGAGTAAGCCCTCAACGGTGTTGGGTTCAGGGGCAGCGACGGAGGTTTGGACTTTGATCAGGGGCATGGTTGATGGGTGTTGTCGTTTAAGTTTGCATTTTATCCGAATCTACGGTTTGACCCCATCATTCCGGTATCACGACAGTTGCCCTACCACGACTCAATGGACTGTTTGCCGCAGTGATCGCGCCCAAAAAACACGGTATTGGTCTGCCCTCAACGCCATCGTTGGCCTCAGACCAAGCCGTTCAGACCAGACCATATTTGCGACAGAGGGTGGCAAAGGTCGCGGCCAGTAGGGTGATCAGCAGGGCTTGGAGCGGGTGTTGCCCTTGGCTGATGGCGAAGGAGGTGACGATCCCTGCGCCGAGGCTGGCAATGAGGGCGGCTTCGATCAGATGAGTGTTGGCCTTCATGAAGTCTTTTTGCTATCGTGGCTTGTTGTGTCCACACAGACTAGCATTGAGGCAAATGCACAAGATTTAAGTCGCAGTCAGTTTGCAACTCAAGTTCAAGTTTGCTTACTTTCTGTTACATTTCGAGGCAGGAGATGCCACCTTGCGGGAACTGTTTGCGCACGATTGGGTCTAGGAGGGTTCACAGCCCCACGGGGTTGACGGATTGGTTTTAGTGACGATGGGGGCAGTGCTGCATAAAAGCAGCGTCGCTTCCCAGAGTGATCTTATGGAAGCCGTTTTGACTTTGTGCTTCCAGACTGGACGTTGTTTTGTATATTGGTAGGAACTTCTTTAGAACGATGAGACCGATGAACTGTTTGACTCGACTGTTGGCGCTCGGGGTGCTCTCCCTCGGTGTGATTGGCCAGGGTGCTGCCCTTGCCGCGCTGCCTTCTACTCTCTCTACACAATCGGAGGTGGGCGATCGGGATATTCCTGGGAATCAGTTGGCACTTGAACTTAATCCCCCTGTATCTAGACCTCTCAATGCGCCACAATTTCTTGCTCTATGCGCTGCTGTATCTGAAGATACGCAACTTCTAACGAGTACTTTAGACAGTGCTCCAAGTTGGGGTACGTTAAGGCAGACAGATATAGTTGCGATCCTTGATAGTGATAGTCAATCTCAATGGGTTGAAGTTTTGCCTCTTGATCAGCCAGGAGTAAATCAAACCCAAATCACTGGCTACCTTCGCTCTTGGTACCTCGGTCCCACTGGACCATGCCCTCGAAGTGTTGTTTTTAACCCACAGCCGACGACTCCAGCTCCTGTGGAACCTGGTTGCTATGTATCGTCTGTTGATACTCTTGTTGTCCGTGAGCGACCTGTTTCAACAGCAAGGGCAACCGGAGATACTTTCAAACGTACAGATGCAGTTCGGTTGGTAGACGGTTTTCCCGAGCTAGATAGTTCAAATCGGCAATGGATTCGGGTAATCACAAGTACCGAAGACGAACCCTATCAGGAAGGGTGGGTTCGGCTTGCTTCTCTGTCAAGGATTAGTTCATCACCCTGCTAGATGTTTAAAATACGACTTCCCAAGTAGCTCAAATCCAGTTTTATCAATTGCTTCTTAAATTATAGATATGCAACTAGCGAATGCTCTCAGGGTTCTAACTCTCTCGGTCTGCCTTCACTTTGTAGGTATTTCAACTGTCTTTTCGAGTATAGGCCTTGCTCAAACGGATTTACGCGGTGAATGTCGTCAAACAAACAAAGATTTGGTTGTCCGTGAAGCGCGCTCATCGCAGTCTAGTGAGGTTTTATCGGTTCGACAACATGAGTTTTTGTATATTAATGAAGTTGATTCATTGGGGGGATGGGTTGCTATCCGCTGGCCTGTTCGTGGTTTTGCTCCCAGCCAAGACTTAGCACCTAACTGTAACTCTTTCCCCCGAACTCCTACTGAGTTTTGTGTGAACAACCAAGTTCGTGGCGTGGATTTTTTCAGGATCTACAGTGCATCTAACAGAACTTCAGAAATTGAAGATGTTGTCTATCCTGGTGAGAGAATTCATGTGTTGGGTGAACCTTTAATCAATCGTTTGGAGAGTTCCAGATGGTTGAGGGTTGATCATCCTGTTGAAGGATGGGTTGAGTACGACAGCTCCAATATTGGAATTCGCAACTTTGTTCCGTGTGACGCGTAGTTGTAGGGTGAGCATTGCCCACCACACAGGGTTTACGTATCTCATCTGCTAACTGAATAAACTGCATCAATAATGCTTCCCACGTAACGCATCACCGCCGACTCCACACATCGGCGAATTGGTGCGTTACGGCAGATTTAAGCGAATACAAACAAGCTCAAATCTTGGCCGCCCCTAGCCTGCATTATTCACGAAGGGGTTGGGGTCGATGCGATTTACCCCTACAAAATTCGTAACCGTCTCTGGGAGATGGGGAATGTGATTAAAGTAAAGTGCCCTCCCGCCCCCCAACTATGCATCTAGGGTCAAAAAGCACGATCGCATCGTATTCAAGTCGTGTTAAACCAGAAGAGAATATCAGGTAAAACCGATGAATCGGCCCAAAATGCAGCCCTCCCTCTACGAAACCGACTTTGCTCGCTGGGTCGAACAACAAACCCAGCACCTGCAACAGCGTAATCTCAACGCCATCGACTGGGACAACATTCGAGAGGAAATTGCCACCTTGGGACGCAGCGATCGCCGCGAACTCGAAAATCGCCTCGAAGTCTTGCTAGAGCACCTGCTCAAACGCTGCTACATCAGCAGCCGCTACGACAATCGTGGTTGGGAACTCACCATTAAAGAACAGCGCAAACAACTCCGTCGCCTCTTCCGCGCCTCGCCCAGCCTCAAGACCTATGGCGAAAAAGTGTTAGCCGAAATCTGGCAAGACGCCCGCTCTGACGTGCAAGACCTCTACCCCCAGGCAGCATTCCCTGTCGTTAACCCCTTTGCAGAAGATTTAGACACATTGCTGGCGCAAATGTTTTGGGATGAATGAACCATGCATACAAAAATAGTACATTATTCTTAGGGTGTATAGCAGTAAGCAAGAGGATTAGGACAGTGCCAGCAGTGCAAACGTTGATGTAGACAGAGCTTTGGATTCTGCCTTCTGCCTTTAGCTATATTTATCACACCCCACCCATCTGCCCTGCTGCAAAAACAGCCTCAGCCGGAAGCCGAAAGTCTGTGAATAGAGCTGAAACAAGGGTATCTTTCTGCCGAAACAACCGCTTCTCGTAGCGATCTTCGACGAGCTGACATTGGGTCACTGTCGGTTTCTTTGGTTGGCCAATATAGTCCCGGCCACCCAGCCCGAGATAATCCACAATCCAATATTCTGGTACACCGAAGAGGGCATAGTCTTCCACCTTGCGGGCATAATCATTTTGCCAATTCGTGCTGACCACTTCCGCAATCAGTTTAATGGCGATATTGGAGGTAATTACAGGTTGATATTGCCAGAGCGGTTCATCCACCAGACGGGTGCGATCGAGAATGATCAAGTCGGGTCGAAACGCCGTCTGCTCAGAAACTCGAACCAGACAACGATGGGGAATGATGTAGGGCAGGTCGTGGCGATCGATCGCTCCATGAAACTTCCGAGCCAGAAAATCAATCACCTGCTCGTGTAATCCAGTTGGCTCCAAGTCAATTAACTCCCCATCGATGAGTTCGTATCGGGGGTCTTCGCCATATTGAGCAATAAATTCATCAACCGTGATCGGTTTGGGACTGGTTTGCAACATAACTGCATTCTATGCTTAACCGAGGGTAGCGATCGCCCCCTTCAATTTCTCTACTGCCTCATCCACCTCGTCACTACTCACGATCAACGGCGGTACAAAGCGCACCACCTTCGGCCCCGCAGGAACCAAGAGCAAGCCCTGCGCCATCGCCGCTTTAACAATCTCGATCGAGGTCAATTTGGTCTCCTCCGTCAAGACCATGCCGTTGATCAGGCCCCAACCCCGAACTTCGGCGAAATATTGGGGATATTGCCTGGCGATCGCCCGCAACTGCCGCCGCAACTGCTCACCCCGTGCTTGGACATTGGCCAGCAGGTTTTCCTGCTCGATCGTTTGCGCCACCGTCAATGCCGCCGCACAGGCAAAGGGGTTGCCGCCGAACGTACTCGCATGGTTGCCGGGTTCAAACACATCACAACTGGACTTACAGACCATTGCCCCAATGGGAATGCCGCCCGCGAGGCCCTTGGCGCTGGTGAAAATATCCGGCTCGATGCCCAGATTTTCATAACCCCAGAGGGTTCCGGTGCGCCCCATGCCCACCTGCACCTCATCCAGAATCAGCAGTAGACCGTTTTCATCGCAAATTTTGCGCACCCGCAGGAAATATTCCAAATCACCCGGTCGTACACCGCCCTCGCCCTGGAGGGCCTCGAGCAGCACCGCGCCGACGCGGCGATCGCCTTCGTCAATATCGGCGATCGCATTCTCAATCGCTTGAATGTCGTTGTAGGGCACATATTCAAACCCCGGAACCAGCGGGTCGAAGCCCTTTTGATACTTGGCTTGGCCCGTTGCCGTGATCGTGGCTAAGGTGCGACCGTGAAAACTGGCTTTCGCCGTAAGGATCACCGGATGCTTAATATCTTGGACTTGATGAGCGTATTTGCGGGCCAGCTTAATAGCGCCTTCATTGGCCTCTGCGCCAGAGTTACAGAAAAACACGCGATCGCCGCAGGAATGGGCCACAATCCATTCTGCCAATGCCCCCTGTTCCGGAATATAGTACAGGTTGGAAACATGATGCAGCTTGCGAATTTGCTGGCTGACCGCCGCCACCAACGACGGATGGGCGTGACCCAACGTACAGGTCGCAATCCCCGCCACAAAATCCAGGTAATCTTTGCCCTCGGTATCCCACACCCGGCAGCCCTCACCCCGCTCCAACGCAATGGGGAACCGCCCGTAGGTGGTCATCACGGCGCGATCGAAAGGCTCCGTTGAGAAACCAGCATTGACCGGGGGGGCTTGCAACAGCGTGTTCGGGCTCATGGGGAGAACTCCTGACGAAAGGGACTGGAAGAATACGTTGTAACAAATGGTAATCGAAACTCCAGGAAACGGGGATGCTCACCTCTCAAAACTATCGACGATTGCGGAAGCAACTGCTCCTCGGCATGGGCGGCTTGGTCGGCATCTTTGTTCTTGGAACCGCCTGGTATCGGCTGGTCGAGGGCTGGTCGCTCACCGATGCTGCTTACATGACGATGATCACTCTGACCACCGTGGGCTTTGGCGAGGTGAGCCCCCTGGGCATTCGCTCCCGGCTGTTTACGATTGGTTTGATCTTTCTGGGCGTCATTAACATTGGCTACATTGTCAATCGCTTTACGGAGGCGATGATCCAGGGGTATTTTCAAGAGGGAATCCGTAATCGCCAACGCCGTCGCGTGCTCGATCAACTCAATCATCACTACATTCTCTGTGGCTACGGGCGAACGGGACACCAGATCGCCCTAGAGTTTGCCGCGGAGCAGATTCCGTTTGTGATTGTGGATAAAGATCCCAGCGCCATTCTGGAAGCCAAGGAGCATGGATTTACGACGTTACAGGGCGATGCCACCCTGGACGAATATTTGATCGAGGTGGGGATCGAACGGGCGGTCTGTCTAATTTCGGCCCTAGAGTCCGATGCCGATAATCTCTACACCGTGCTCTCGGCCAAAACCCTCAACCCCCAATTGCGAGCGATCGCCCGCGCCAACAATGAAGAAGCGGTGACGAAGCTGCGCCGGGCCGGGGCAGATGCCGTGGTCTCGCCCTACGTCACCGGGGGCCGTCGCTTGGCCGCCGCTGCGCTGCGCCCTCGGGTGATGGACTTTGTGGATGGCATGATTACAGGGACGAACCGCTCTCTGTATTTAGATGAATTTTTCATTGATACCGAGCTGTGTCGCGCCTATGTGGGGCAGACCCTCCGGGAAACGGGGCTGCGGCTTCAAACTGGCGTGCTCGTGCTGGCGATCCGCCGCGAGGATGGCACCTTGATCGGCGGGCCGACGGGAGATACCTATCTTCATGCGGGGGATCTGATCATCTGTATGGGCACGGCAGAGCAGTTGCGCGAGTTGGGGCACAAACTGGGAACCTTACAACCCTATTGGACTAAGTAACCTCGTCTTCGCTCGGTTCGGGCTGGGGGGTCTGGCAATCGGGGCAGACCCGCGTTTGCTGCGCGATCGGATAGCCACAATGGCCACAAAGACGATAGTGACCTGGCTCTAGATTGTGCCCAAGCGCAATGCGATCGTCAAAGACAAAGCATTCGCCTTGCCAGCGACTCTGCTCCGGGGGCACGGCGGCAAGATAGTTCAGAATGCCACCCTGGAGATGATAGACCGCCTCAAACCCCTGCTGGAGTAGGTAGGCACTGGCTTTTTCACAACGGATGCCGCCAGTGCAGAACATCGCTACTTTGGGGTGTTTTTGGGGATCAAGGTGGGTTTTAACGTAGTTGGGAAAGTCGCGAAAAGAGCCGATCTGGGGATTTGCTGCGCCCTGGAACGTGCCGATCGCCACCTCATAAGTATTGCGTGTGTCAATCAGGGTAATCTCCGGATCTTGAATCACGTCATTCCAATCCTGCGGCTCCACGTAGGTTCCCACTTGTTGCTGGGGGTTAACCTCGGGATGACCAAAGGTGACGATTTCTGGCTTGACCTTGATTTTGAGCTGGTTAAAGGGCCAAGTCGCAGCGGTGGAGGTCTTGACGTTGAGATCGGCCAAACGGCGATCGCGCCGCAGCTCACTTAAGGCTTGATTCACTGCTGCTGGAGTCCCGGCGATCGTGCCATTTATGCCCTCAGGAGCCAGCAAAATCGTGCCGCGAATCGACCAATGCTGGCTGTCTGCGATCAATTGCTGTTGCTTCTCGGGGCAGTCCGGCAGAGCGACAAACTTGTAGAAGGTGGCCACGCTGTAGGTCATGGCGGCGTTGCAATGTGCGTGTTCCTAGGGCGTGCCATCAATTAAGCTCAGAAGCCTTACGGGACAAGCGATAATAACACGCCCGATTCAGCAAAATCAGCTAGGGGCTGTAAGCTAATGATGGCAATGGTTGGACATCTCAATAATGACAGCCCTTAGCCAAAAAATTGGATCAAAATCCATTGTACGTTGTATCATGAAGGATGTGGCTGAAATTCAACTTCACCACAGTTATGGGGATATAGCTCAGCTGGTAGAGCGCCTGCTTTGCAAGCAGGATGTCAGGAGTTCGAGTCTCCTTATCTCCACTCTAATGGCTTTCATTGTGTAGCGCAGCTAGCGCAGTCGCGTTCACTGACTCAATCTGTCAGGGTCATTCATACGGCCGCGAGGGCGTCGCGTCACATCGGGGTCGAGCCACGACAGGGCGCTTGCTCACAAAAAAATAATATCGCTGCGATCGCAACCTAGCTACAATGGCAGTTAAATCACGTGTAAGGTGCAACCCCAAATCGGTACTCGGTAATGGACTTTGATCACGATCACCAACTTTGTCTTGATAAGCTACAGTGGGCAACCCGTCAGCTTGAGGTCGATGTTACAGACGCCGACCTCTCGAAGATTGCCGAGTTGATTGTCCAGACGATGACGGGCAAGTGGCGCTACTTTCACACGCCGGATCATATTTTTGAGGTGGGGGGCTCCGCGAACGCGATCGAAGTCTTAGCGGCCCTGTTCCATGACCTCGTCTATGTCCAAGTGGATCAAAGTGTCAACTTCAACTTGACCTACTACATTGCCCCCTTCGTGCGCGAGCGCCGCGATCACCTCTATATCCGCGAAGGAGAAGATCTCCCTCCAGACCCCTTCTTCGAGATGGTGCGCCAGGTCTTTGCCTTTACTCCGGGTCAGCAGCTCTCTCCCTTCGCAGGGCAAAACGAGTTTTTGAGTGCGCTGGTTTGTGCCAAGGTGTTGGAGCCCTTTTTGCCCGAGAGCCTAATTCTAAAAATTGTCGTCTGCATTGAAGCGACGATTCCCTTCCGACCCGCTAAAGAGGGGCTGACTCCAGCCCAGCAACTCTACCAGCGCATGAGTACCGTCAATGATGAGCGCGGTTTGGACATTGAAGAAGACGAAATCGTGCGCTCGATTCAGCGAGCGGTGCGCATGGCCAATCGAGATGTGGGCAGCTTTGCCAACCCCAGCTCGGCCCGCTTTTTGGACAACACCTGGAGCTTATTGCCCGAAACCAACCATAACCTGGAGAACCCCAGCTCCTATACGGTCAACGAATACCGGATCGCGCTCCAGAAAATGGAGGGCTTTATGCATTTCCTGACACCTGAGTTGGTGTTTCAGGA
>JBMYQW010000085.1:0-14277 GCA_049601735.1 Spirulinaceae cyanobacterium | reverse complement strand
CCATTTCCATCAACGATGTCACCGTCAATGAAAATGCGGGCACGGCCAGCTTTACCGTCAGCCTCAGTGCCGCCAGTGGGCAAACGGTTACGGTCAACTATGCCACCAGCGATGGTACGGCGACTGCGGGCAATGATTACACCGCCAATTCTGGGACAATCACCTTTAACCCCAGCGAAACCAGCAAGACCGTCACGGTAAATATTGCCGACGATGCTCTGGATGAAGCTGCCGAAACCTTCAACGTCACCCTCTCTGCTCCAACCAACGCCACGATCGCCGATGGCACCGGGCAAGGCACGATCAACGATGATGATGCCGCCCCGACAATTTCGATTAGCGATGCCACGGTGAATGAAAATGCGGGCACGGCCAGCTTTACCGTCAGCCTGAGTGCCGCCAGTGGTCAGGCGATCAGCGTTGACTACGCCACTGCCGATGGCACGGCTGCCGCTGGCAGCGACTACACCAGCAATTCCGGAACGCTCAACTTTACCGCAGGGGAAACCAGCAAAACCGTCACAGTCAACATCACCGATGATGGCATTAATGAAGCCGCCGAAACCTTTGATGTCACCCTCTCTAATCCGACGAATGCGACCCTTGCCGACGGCACAGGTCAGGGCACGATCAACGACAACGACGGCGCACCGACCATTTCGGTCAATGATGCCGCTGTCGCCGAGGGCGAAACCGGAACCACCGCTGCCACCTTCACGATCAGTCTCTCGGCGGCCAGTGGCCAGACCATCACGGTCAACTACGCTACCGCCGACAACACCGCCACTACTGCCGACAGTGACTACAATGCCGCCACGGGCACGGTGACGTTTAATCCCGGTGAGACGAGTAAAACCGTGGACGTACTGGTTGTAGGGGATGCCACAGAGGAGGGCAATGAAACCTTCTTCTTTAACCTCACTGCGCCCACCAATGCCACGATCGCCGATAGCCAAGGCATCGGCACGATTCAGGGGGATGATGTGCCCACCAGCGTCACGGGGGGCTCGGGTATCGATAACCTGGTGGGCACGCCGGGGGATGATAATCTCGTCGGCTATGCTGGCCCCGACATCCTGACCGGAGGCGCAGGGGATGACCAATTTGTGATGACCGATTTCGACGATCGCCAAGATACCGTCACCGACTTCACCCCTGGCGATGATCGGATCAATATGGTGCAACTCTTTGATGAATACAACATCACAGCGGCAACTTATACCGATGCGGTGACTCAGGGTTATCTGTCGATTATCAGCGATGGGGCGGGCGGCTCGATTGTCCGGTTTGACCGCAATGGCACGGTCGTCCCGAGCTTCCTGGACTCCATTGCCCCAGAGAACTTCGTCCGGGTTCAAGGTGTTGCGCCTGGCACGCTGGCAAGTGATGCCAACTTTGTCTTGCAGTAGGAATGATTATTATCCTTGCTTGAGGCTGTCTCCTGAATGGGCTTAGAGCAGGATGGGTATGAGCAGCATTGGCAACTGCTGGCGTTGCTCGCCCAATCCCCAAGCAGCAGGGAATTTTTATGTATACTGCTACTGAATTTGATCTTGTGTTGCTTGTCAGGTTGCGCTATCTGTCCTCTTAATTAATATTCCTGTTCTATGACGTCCCTCCGTTTTGCTACCGTGCTCTCCCTGGCGTTGCTCACCCTGCCCTCTGGTGCAGCTCAAGCTCAGGTTATTCCGGAATTGGCCACACAGCCGGCAGCTCCTGGCTCAGACGTAAATTGGCTGCTCTTAGACGCAGCGGCGAATGCATCCAATGCCCCGAACGCGATCGCCCAAACATCACCAGCCGAAACCCCACTCAAGCTCTCACAGCAATGGGGCGCACGCTTTGAAACTGGGCCGGAGGTCAGCGATAGCAGCGGCTTTGGCGAGTTGTTCACCTTCATTCCTTTTTCGCAAGTGCCCGGTGAGAGTACGTTTTTCTTTGAAGGGCAGGCGCGGCTCTTCACCTACGATTCTGCTTATGCCAGCAATGCCAAGGTGGGCTATCGCCGCTTTGAGCCTGGGAGTAACCTCGTTTGGGGCGGCTATGTGGGGGCAGACTTCCTCAAGACCGGATATCGCAACTCCTTTGGGCAGTTGGGTTTGGGCGCTGAGGTGATGGCCGAAGACTGGGAAGCCCGATTTAATGCCTATCTGCCAATCGGCGATCGCCGTCAAAATGGCCCCTCCACGGGAGTATTCACGTTCACGGGCAACTCCCTGTTTGTGGAGATCTTTGAAGAGACCTCAATGCTGGGCTTTGACCTTGAAGCGGGCTACCGTCTGCTGGACTGGCAGGGGGGTAGTCTTTTCGCCCATGCCGGGCCCTATTTCCTGGATGCCAACACAGTCGGAACCTTTGTGGGGGTGCGGGGGCGTTTGGAGGCGGAGTTTGGCGATCGCTACCGCGCTGGGCTGGTCGTCTCCAGCGATGGCAATTTTGGCACGAATATTGTCTTGCAGATTGGCGCGACGTTAGGCAGACGACCCCACCGCAAGAAAGACCAAAGCGAGATGGAGTCAGTGCTCGCACGGATGGCGCGGCCGATCCAGCGGCAAGATACGATCGCGGTCGATCGCAAAGCGGTTTCCCGGCTGGCGGTGAATCCGTTGACCGGCCAAGCCTATCGCTTTTTCCATGTGCAGGATGGTGCAGTCGGCGGAGATGGCACTGCTGAAAACCCCTTTGGGGAAGTAACCGATGCCACGGCTGTGGTCGCGGCCAACCAGGTTATTTATGTAGATTCCGGCGATCGCTCCGGTCTCGATGGTTTCACCATCCCCAACAGCGTTCAGGTGCTCTCTTCGGGCGTTGATCAATCCCTGGACTTTAGCGGTATTGGCACTTTGGCAATACCTGGAACGGGTACTTTACCGCTGGTTAATGGTGCAACGGGGGGAACCGTTTTGGGCGTACCAACCATGGTCGTGATGGGCGAGAACTCGACGCTTTCTGGCTTTGAGGTGAATGATGGCGGTAATGGTCTGGGTATTGGGGGCGCAGATACCAGCGGCTACACCATTACTCAAAACCGGGTCACCAGCAGTGGCGTTTTTGGCGGCATTGGCATCGCCACCCAAGCCGGGACAGCCAGCGGGATTACCGTCTCGAACAATACGGTGACCAGCACGGCTGGCAGTGCCGGAATTTTAGTGTTGGCGCTCGGTGGCGCAATCAATAATATAACGGTGGCAGACAACACCGTCACCACGACGGGCGCGAACGTAGCAGGGATTAATATTTTCAACAATGCCGGGGTCTCGACGATCAGCGACATTACGCTCTCGGGCAACACAGTAACCACTACGAATACAGGCGCTATTGCAATTAACATCGCTAACAACGTTGCAGGTGCAACGATCACCAATATCAACATCCTCAACAACACCCTGACAACCGCAACAACATCGTCAGAAGGCTTATTTGTAACGGGAAACGGTGCCACAACCTGTATTGCCAGTTTTACGGGTAATACGCTGACCAATGACGCGGGATCTCGGGATAGCGATTTTGCTGGAACCGTAGATTTTGTCGGTTTGAGTAGCCTGGCGACCAACAATCCCGGATTTGACGACAACAATACCGCAGCGGCTACGGTTAACGATGTTACGTCTTGTTAGGTCAGGCACGGCATATTCTACTCAGTCTTGTTTGGGTTGAGCTGCCCAACGGATCGACTTTTCCATATTTTATGCAACCCAAATTCTGGATTAGGGAATCAACGACCTCTGGCATAGAGCGCACAGCCGACGGGTTAGGATAGCAACTTAGCCCGAAAAGCTGAGATTGTACTGCTGTCGATCGCCCTTATGAAACGCCTATTAACTTTACTAATTTGCGGCCTAGCCTGCTTCACCTTTACCGCCTGTAGCGCCAGTCAAGCCCAAGAGCGTCAGTTTCTAGACTTGTCTATCGAGTTTCTGGGGGAAGTCCAATTACCGCAGTTAGATTTTGAGGGAACTCCCGTCGGCGGGCTCTCGGGCATCACCTTCGATCGCCAAACCCAGCAATATTACGCCCTGAGCGACGATCGCGCCCAACTTGGCCCCGCCCGATTTTATACCCTGAACTTTGAGTTCGCCCCCGATCAGTCTCCCACAGGTGTGGCGATCGAGCAGGTGACACCGCTCAAAACCTCTGCGGGAGAAGCCTTTGAACCCGGTAGCCTCGACCCGGAAGCGATCGCCCTCTCCCCCCGCCGGACGCTCTTCATCAGCAGTGAGGGCGATGTGGATAACAAGATTGCCCCCTGGATTAAAGAATTTGATCTGTCGACAGGACAGGAACTCAGCACCGTGCGCCTGCCCGCCCGCTTTTTGCCGGAAACTCCCATTCGCAACGAAGATCCCCCCCACGGGGTGCAGAATAACTTGGCGTTTGAATCCCTGACGCTCAACTGGACCGGGCTTTCGGCGGAAGACCCCTTCCGTCTCTTTACCGCCACTGAAAACACCCTGGTGCAAGATCGCCTGCCTACCGACTCCGAGGAGACCCAGGAACGATTGCGCTTGTTGCATTACGTGATCAACCCAGTGGGCTCGCCCGTGCTGATTTCGGAAAATGCCTATCTGCTCGAACCGCCGCCCGAGCTGGCGATCGCCCACGGTTTGAGTGAGTTACTTGCCCTGGATACCGAAGGCTATCTCTTGAGCCTAGAGCGTTCCTTTGGCTTGAACGGCATCACGGCTCGCCTGTTCCAGGTGGTGGCCGGTAATGCGACCGACACCTCCCGGATTGCCGTGCTCGGTGGCCCCTTAAACACCGTCACGTCCCTTAAAAAGCGCCTGCTACTGGATCTCACCGATCTCGATATTCCCCTCGACAACCTGGAAGGCATGACTCTCGGCCCGCGCCTGAACGATGGCAGTCGGCTCTTGGTGCTGGTGAGCGATGATAACTTTCGTGAGCAGCAAGTGACACAGTTTCTGTTTTTCCGTTTAATGGGAGTTTAGCCCTGATAACAGCGTGATCGCTCTGATTAGCTGTAACGCGATGATTCGGAAATACTTAGGAGGGTTGTCGCGCTTCGGGTCTTTAGTATTTATGCAACTGCGAATCAGCAGTGATCGACTTCCCCATGACTCATTCCACCGATGCTGTCGCCCTTGCCCGCTGGATGGCGGCCGACTTTAGCAACCAAGAGCAAGCCTTTGCCAATCCGCCGTTTTTTGCCCATATCCGGGTCTGTATGCGCCCGCTCCCCCTGGAGGTCTTATCGGGGATTGGTTTGTTTTTGGAGCAAGCCTACGACTATATGCTCAACCGTCCCTATCGGCTGCGGGTGCTCAAGCTGATTCCTGAACCGGAGCAGGATCGCATTCGTCTTGAAAACTATTCTGTGCTGGAGGGGGAAGAATTTTTTGGGGCCAGCCGCGATCGGGACAAGTTGGCAAAATTAACGGGCGATCGCCTCGAAAAACGTCCGGGGTGCGATATTTTTGTCCATTGGACAGGCCATTGCTTTAAGGGCGAGGTGGAACCGGGCAAGGCTTGCAAAGTGGTTCGCAAGGATCGAGAAACCTATCTCGACCATTCCTTTGAAGTGACGGAGACCAGCCTCATGAGCATTGACCGGGGGCGCGATCCGGAAACCGATGAGCTGGTTTGGGGTTCGGTCGCGGGGGCATTTCAGTTTGCCAAGTGGGCCAGTTTTGCCGATGAGGTGGCGGGGTAAAGTAGGCGTTGGCATTCTTGCTAAGAAACGTCACGTCATTGTTTTACGCCCTAAACTGCAATGCTAGAATGACACATCCTAAAATAATGCTGGATCGGATTCTTTCCGGTCTTCATTGTTGACAGAATTAATCATTCGTTGTTGCTTCCATGACGACTCCCGCTCCCGAAAAAACGAAAGCCCTGCTCAAAATTCTCATGGGGGCCGCGTGGTTAGATGGCGTCATTCAACCAGAAGAGCGCCAATATCTCCACACCATGGCGCAAACCCATCACCTCGATCAAGACCCCGAGATCAAGGCGCTTTTATCCGAAGCCCAGCCCATCGCCCCTGCTGAATGCATGACTTGGATTAGCCAATTTTTGGCGGAATATGGGACTGAATCGGATTATGAGACCTTGCTAGAGTCCTTGAGTGCGCTGATTTACAGCGATGGCGATGTGCAGGTTGAAGAAGCAAAAGTGCTCACGGAAGTTCAAGCTATGTCGCCCCCAGCGGGGGGGGAATCGGACTGGGGAAAGACCCTACTCAGAAAGATTCAACAGCTCTACAAGCAAGCTGTACCGCGTCAGAGTTAGGGAGTCTACGCACAGGCGTGAAAAAAAGTTACGCCTAGACTGCGGAACGTCCGGTCCTCGGGCTGTAGTCACCTCCATCCAACTCAAGGTATTGAGCCCCAAGATTTTAAAACATCAGGTGTTGAGCCATCCGGCTCTACCCGCACCGTGTTTTGATGGCGTAATGCCGCAATGGAGTAATCACGTGAAGAATAATTTGGAGTAATAGATGCATGACTGGTCTTTCCCTTGAACAAATGATGCTGGATGCTAACTATGACGCAGCCCCTGCCCAGTTGCTAGAGCAACTACTGACGGTCGAGCCGGTCTACCCCTCTCCTCAGCGCCTGACAGATGAAGCCTGGGCGCAAATTGAAACGGCGCTCCCCACGACGGCTTGGTCAGAGACTGAACTTCAGGCAGGCTGCGATCGCCTCTTTGCCAGTTTTAACCAATGCTGGTCTGCGGATTCGAACCCCTTGGTCGCACAACTCCAGGCTCAGTTTGGCGCAGCCATCCCACTCACATGGCTCCAAACCATTGGCGATCGCGCCCAGCAACTTGCCCAAAGTGCCAGTTCTCCCCTAGAACAACTGGTGGACTGCGTACAACCTCTCCTCTCGGACTGGAGCGTCGATGACTTGCAGGTCTTTGCCCGCCCGATGGCGCTGGCGATGCGGAGTGCTCAGACTACGCCAGAGATCACGGTTCAAGATTGGTCAACACTCTCTGCGGTTGAGCGGGCGCGTTATACGCTTCAGGTCGCCCGCTATGCCTTACAAGCCACTCAGGATGAACAGCAGCTCTGAGCAGGTCAGTCTGTAGAAATGGAAATTGTTGATTTCAAAAGCGGAGAAGCATTGCATCGTATGCAATGCTTCTCCACTTTTTTAAGACGATGTTTGGGAACCATTTGTAGACGGTTCCTCTGCTTCGGGTTCTGGCTGATGGGCGGGAATCGTGATGGTAAAGATAGTGCCGAAATTGCGCTCGGCCTCCACTTGCAATGTGCCGCGATGGCGCTCAGTGATGATTTGGTAGCTAATTGCCAAACCTAAGCCCGTGCCTTTGCCAATTGGTTTAGTGGTGAAAAAGGGATCAAAAATTTTGGACTGAACCTCAGGGGGAATATCTGGCCCATTATTCGAGATGCTAATTTCAACCTGCTCGGGCTCGGGTTGCTGGGTCTGAATGGTGATTTCAGGGGGGCGATCGCTCGGTAACTGTTCCAGGGCATCGATACCATTACTAATTAAGTTCATAAAAACTTGATTGAGCTGACTGGGATAGCAATCGACTAAAGGCAGATCACCGTAATGCTTCTGGACTTGGATGGCGGGGCGATCGCCTTTGCCCTTGAGGCGATTTTGCAAAATCAGCAATGTACTCTCCATTCCTTCATGAATATCCACCGCTTTCATTTCTGCCTCATCGAGTCGAGAAAAGGTGCGCAGTGATTGGACGATTGAGCGAATGCGACTGGTTCCCAACTCCATTGAGTTGAGGGCCTTTGTCAGGTCACTTTTTAAAAAGTCCAGGTCGAGGTCTTCTCGGAGTTGGGCGATCGCATCTACGGGTTGAGGATAACACTGTTCGTATTCGCCAACCAGCTCCAGTAAATCCCCAAAGTAGGTTTGAATCGGTTGTAAGTTGCCATGAATAAAGTTAACCGGATTGTTAATTTCATGGGCGACCCCCGCCACGAGCTGGCCCAAACTCGACATTTTCTCGGTTTGGATGAGTTGGGCTTGGGTGTTTTGTAATTTCGCTAGAGCGGCTTCAAGTTCTTGCTTGGCTTGCTCAAGTGCTTCCGTGCGCTGGCTGACACGGGTTTCGAGATCTTCGTTGAGTTGTCGGACAGCTGCCTCTGCCTTCGTCCGCTCCTCTACCTCTTGCGTCAGTTGGGCATTCATCGCCGCCAAGGCCTCAGGGCTCGGTAGCTCCAGGGCCTGGGGAATAATCGGATAGAGTACCGCCGCAGTCAAGACCGAGACAAGCCCGGTGAAGAGTTTCATTCCGCCCGAGAGCCAATAATCTGGATACCACAGCGTCCAGATTCCCAACAAATGGGTCAAGCCACAGGCAACGATGAAGACGCCAAAGAGGATGATCAATGACGGAAAGGGCATATCCCGGCGCTTGAAGATGAAGTACAGCAACATTGCCGGAATCGAAAAATAGGCGATCGCGATCAAGCTGTCGGACATAATGTGTAAGATGACCAGCGGTTTTTGCCAGAGAAAGCAATGACCGTGGGGGATGTAGGCAAAATATTCAGTCAGCATTTGTTCTTCTCAAAACCGTAATAACGGCAAGAAAGGGGTGAACCTTTATATTAAACAGTTCCACTCCAAGCCTTCGTGATCTCTGCCACAGACTTAACCTGATCGTAGCCGTCCCTAGGACTTAAAAATAGTCAATATCTCAACGAAATCAATAGGGTTTAAGCTGCCGAACAACCCGCGATTTAGCCATGAAATCGTTGAAACAACCAAAACTTGTTAAACGCCTGGGACGGTTACCTCAAAGGATGGAGCCTGGACATACTGCATACTTATGAAAACCGTTACAACAGCTTGCTTGACACAAAAAAGGATGCTGTTATGCACAGCATCCTGAGTTCTAATCTTTACGTTTCAAACGTGTTCGCATTCAGTTTTCAAAGCCTGCAAGAGCTAAAGTCTTTCAAGCGGTTAAGAACTAGCCAGCGTGATTCACACCCCGGTAGGTGAGATTTTCATTATGGCTGACTTCAGCTTGGGAATGCTTAAATGTGGTTTTCACACCCCGGTAGGTTCCGGTCACATTCGCCGCATTGCTTTCTACAGCAGCGTCAGCACGATTGTAGGTTTGACCACGGTAAGAGAGTTTCATTGTTGTCGCCTCCAAAAATTTGTATTACGTTGAATCAACTTAGTGGGGCGCGTTCCTTCAAGGGAATTAACCCTTTACTTCCGTCCTCATCAGGATGAACGATTGGGCTTGCAATAGCACCGGGCTAGGAACTAGCCAGCGTAATGCGCACCGCGATAGGTCAGCTCGTTAGCGGGAGCTACGTTCGCTTGCTGGTGTGCGAAAATGGTTTTCACGCCCCGGTAGGTTCCGGTCACGCTAACCGTTTCGCCTTGCACAGGAGCATTAGCAGTTTTGTAGCTTTGACCACGGTAAGAGAGTTTCATCGTTTTCGCCTCCTAGATAGTTTGAAGTGATGAATCAGTGAGGCGCGTTCCTTCAAGGGAATCAACCCTTTACTTCCGTCCCGGAAGGGATGAACGATTTGCTTTGCTTTCTGTATCTATTGTTACCGTTTTTTCTGAATGTGTCAACCCCGATCGCCAAAAACTTCTGGCGCGATCGCTCACGATCGATAATAGATGAGCGCATCTCGAATTCAGCGCCCCAACCATGCAGATTGCGTTTCAGCCCGTTACCCTCCACAAACGCTTCCCCCTCACTATTAGCCGGGGCACAACCGCCCAGAACACCAACCTCTGGGTTAAAGTCCGAGCGGATCGCACTGATCCGATTGAAGGCTGGGGCGAAGCGACCCCGTTTTCCGTGTCGCGGCAGGGTGGCTTGACGACGGAACAGATAATCCAGAAACTCCAGCAGCTCATCCCTCACCTAGAGCCATTGCATCCCTTGCAACGAGACGAGATTCACTGTCGGTTAGCCGGATTGAATGTGTCTTCGGCGTTGCGAGCGGCGATCGATACCGCTCTCCACGATTGGCTGGGGAAACGCGCAGGTTTGCCGCTGTGGCAACTCTGGGGGCTCGATCGCACCAATATTGTCAAAACCTCCTTCACAATCGGGATCGGCACACCGGAAGCGGCGGTAGCCCGCGCCCAGCAGTGGCAGAATTTTGTCGGCGCGACGGTATTTAAGCTCAAACTCGGTTCTCCCGAGGGGGTAGTGGCCGATCGCGCGATGTTTGCGGCGGTGCAAGCCTTCGCGCCCGAGGCTGAATTCACCGTGGATGCCAATGGCGGCTGGACGCTAGAGGAAGCGATCGAAATGGCCCATTGGCTGGGCGATCGCGGCGTGCGGCATCTAGAGCAACCCCTACCCGTGGCGCGAGAAGCAGACTATCCCGCCCTTGCCGCGCAATCCCCACTCCCACTCTTTGCCGATGAGAGCTGCTTTACAGCGGCCGATGTGGTGCGTGTCGCCCCTTGGGCGACGGGCATCAACATCAAGCTGATGAAGGCGGGCGGACTGACTGAGGCGTGGCGCATGATCCAGACCGCCCAAGCCATGGGATTGCAGATGATGTATGGCTGCTATTCCGACAGTGCCCTGGCAAATACCGCCATGAGCCAGCTTGCGCCCTATGCCGATTACCTAGATTTGGATAGTCATCTCAATTTGCTAGATGATCCGTTCACGGGAGTGGTGCTAGAAAAGGGTTGCCCCTTACCACCGCTGAAGCCTGGTCTGGGGGTTGGGGTTGCACCGCAAGTTGAGAATTGAAGCGGGTGAGAATGCGATCGAGTTCTTGGCGGCTGGTTAATGCAGCCCGTTCTAGCTCGGTTGAATATGAATGGCGTATAGCCCCTTTCCCTGCTTTTTGAGTTGGGCGATCCATCCCTTCGTAAGGCTTCTGAAGTTAATTAATGACACGCCCTAAGACACACCGTAATCGGTGCAGGGTCGTATGATGAGGGCATGAGATAGCCAAGATCTAGCCCAAGCCCCATGGATGAGCAAAGACTAACGATCATTACGGCACAGATCAAAGATTTTGCGATGCGGCTCTATCAGGAGCGGTTAGCTGGGGTGGTGTTGTTTGGGTCGCAGGCACGGGGTGAGGCGGGGCCGGATTCTGATGTTGACCTGTTGATTGTGTTGCGGGGGGCGTTTCGGTATTACGAGGAAGTACGACGGATCGGCGAGTTCATCAGTGATTTATGTCTGAATCATGATGTGTTGGTGAGTTGTTGTTTTGCCACGGAAGAGCAGTGGCTCGGTGAGGATACTGCGTTTTATCGGAATGTGCATCGGGATGGGGTGGTGTTATGAATATTGATTTCACTGTGGCTGCGGTGATTGCGCAAGCGTCGGAAATGTGGGTGTTTGCGGAGGAGAATTTATGATGGGTGCGGTGGGTTAAGGGGTGTTGCGTTATAGTGGGCGATCTTCGCGTAGGATGGGCATCGCCCACCTGCCGGGAATTTTAAGGATTTAGAATTGTCCTCGCCGATTTAAGTTTATTGTTTGTGGGCATTGCCCACCCTACTTCTAATTGTCTAGATTCAAGGGTTGCTGTGGATCATCTTCTGGTGGATGAAAGCCCAACAAACGCCAATACGATCGCGCCTCTTGAATAAAACCAGCATCGTGTCTCTCATCATTCAAGTCCAGCCGCGCACAAGTCGCACGACCTGTTGGCGAAACACCAATAATTTGCAATCCATCTGCTGTCCAGACAAAATGCTCATGCCATCGTTGCTGCCTCGGATGGAAGAGTGTGACTTCTTGCTGAGTTTCTGGATCGCGCCCTGTGGTGAAATTATAATGGCGCTCATTACAGCGATGACACGCCAGTGCCAGATTAGCCAACGTGTCTGTTCCTCCTAAAAGACTGGGGCAAAATATGGTCGATCGTAAAGGGTGAACCGCTTACAAACTTAGGGGAGTGGCAATATTCGCATCGGTTTCCGGCTCGGCTGCGGACAGCGCGGCGAGTTTGCTTGGCGACCATTGATGTTGCACCGCGAGTTGAGAATTGAAGAGGGTGAGAATGCGATCGAGTTCTTGGAGACCTGTTAACTCAGCCCGTTCTAGCTCTGTTAAGGCATCAGAACGTTGTTTGTCGAGTAAGGTCTCAAGCTGCTCGTGCAGTTGTGGGGTGAATTTAAACAGCACCATGCCCTCACTCTGCAACACTTGTACGCCAGAACGCATGAGCAATGAGGGTTGAATCATGAGTTGAGGGGCGATCGCCATCATCCTGTCTCCACCTTTAAGGCCACTGTGCTCAATTGTAGTTGAGTTGACTTCCCCCAAACATCAACCCTGTCACTCTCATTCAGGGGTGTGTTGTACTGTGCATCTCCGCATCCCGCTCTCTGCCAAAGTTCTGTGATGTACCTTGGATTGATTAAAAATCAAGAAATCCCTGAAACCCTTGCGTGGTGGGCATTGCCCACCCTACTCCTGTGGAGGAGGTGGCTGCGGTGATTGAGCAAGCGTCGGAAATGTTGGTGTTTGCGGAGGAAAATTTATGATGGGTGCGGTGGGTTAAGGGGTGTTGCGGTATAGTGGGCAATCTTCGCGTAGGATGGGCATCGCCCACCTGCCAGGAATTTCAAGGATTTAGAGTTGTCCTCGCTGATTTAAGTTTATTGTCTGTGGGCAGTGCCCACCCTACGTCTGCATTATTCATGAGGTAGGTCTGGGCGGATGTGATCGCTTTAGTATTTAGATATTAGACGGGAATTCTGAATATCTGTGCAGAAGCGCCTGTGTTTCAATCTCTCACAATTGTGTAGGATCCCCGAAAAATCAGGGATTAGCCAACTTATCATGGTCTTTTCTGTTCTATCTTTCCTCTATTTCAAGCACAAGGTATTGACGCAAAGAAATACTTTGTTAGCATAATAGAACGAACCAAAGAAGAGCAGCAAATAGATTATGTCTAATCAGGAAATAGATTTGAACTTCAATCTAGATACTGGTATCGCAGAGAAAACTGCCGAGTCGCTTGGTGATTTCTGCAATATAGTTGATGGGTACACAATTGCATGGAGAAATCGGATTACAAACCGAATAAAGAAGAATGAAATAGAATCGTTTCCTGGAGAATTGAGTCCTTGGTTTAGAGGACTGAGTAATGAGTCATATCCTTGTGAGCCAGGAATATTAAGGGAAAGCAATTATAAGTATTTTCCCGACAACTTCAAAGATCTCACTGAAAGAGGCAAAAAAGAATTCATTAATAGGGCTGAGAATTATCTTCTGCAAAGATTCAAAAATTACGGTTCTTACCTTATAAATCGTCAGCCAGAACACCAGATACAATGGCTGTTCCTGATGCAGCATCACTCACTATTGACTCGACTGCTTGACTGGTCTAAGAGCAGCTTGACAGCACTCTTTTTTGCAGTCAAGAAGTATGATGAGAAGAAAGATGAATTCACAAGAAATGACAGAGATCTTAAAGAGCTTCCTCCTGCTGTTGTTTGGATGATAGAACCCAGAAAGCTGAGTGAAATGTGTCATGCTAGTCGAGGTATATATGGTGCAAACAAACAAGAGCATTTAGACTTCATCGATCAGACCTATCTTAATCTTTCAAACATAACAGATGGCAGACTTCCCTTACCTTTAATTCCAGATTTCATTAGTCCAAGAATTACATCTCAAGTTGGAAGATTCACCTTGCACTCCCACTTAAAAGGAGGGATAAAGGACTTTGCACTGAAATCTTTAGAGAAAAATCCTGATCCACTTAATTATGTAGCCAGAATCCTTATTCCTTATCACTGTCACGTTCATATTCTAAGAAGCCTACGTGTGGCAGGGATGTCTCAAGTTAATATAAAGCAGGATCTAGACGGAGTTTCGGAGGAATTACTTTGGAGAATGCGTCTTGGTAAAGATGATCGCTATCCTGTTAAGTGAGCTATATCAAGGAGTACAGAGAGTCAGGAAATCTCGATGATGATAGCCCCTAGTATTCCCCCAACAGCACTCGCCGCCGCTCCTGATCCACCCGACGATCGCACCCAACCTCCAACAGCCTCACCCCCTCCCGTGGCAACGGATTAATCAACCTAATCAACTGCTCCCAGGTTTCAATCACCCCATACTCCACCCCGTAGGCCGCACAAAGCGGCCGAAGCTGCACCGACTGGGGTGTCACGAAAAACTCCGTAAACGGTGGCTCAAACTGGGCGATCGGCAACATCTCAAAAATGCCCCCGCCCTGGTTATTAATCACAATAATCGTCAAATGCCCCTGGAGTTTGCCACAACTCAAGAGCCCATTCGTATCGTGCAAAAACGCCAGATCTCCCGTGAGTAAAACCGCTGGACGGTTGCGAT
>JBMYQW010000084.1:0-14314 GCA_049601735.1 Spirulinaceae cyanobacterium | reverse complement strand
TCAAAACCTCCCCTACAGAGTCTTGTGGGTTGAAATGGGAATCACATTAAACGGGCCAGAATTCTAACGACAGCCCAAACTCTCGCGCGTCGCCATTCCGGTTGTGGGGTTCACACCCGCCGCCCGTTTGCAGAGTTGGATCACTTCGTAGCGATCCAAAATCGTGCCGGAAAAGTCCGCCCCGGTGATATCGGCAGTTTTGAATTTTCCATCAATATCCGTACCTTGAAAATGGGTGCTGGTGGCGATCGCATCCGTAAACATCACATTACGAAAGTTCGCCCCACTGAAGTTAACGCGATCGGCAAAGGCTAAACTCAAATTCGCCCCCGCCAGGTTGGCATCCACAAACACCGCCTTGGTTAAAATCGCCCCCTCTAGATTGGCATCGTGTAAATCCACCCGCCGCGCTTCGGCCGCCGCAAAGGAGGCTCCCGGTAAATTTTGCCCCGCAAAGCTGCGATCGTGAATATCCGTGAGGGTATAGTCAGCGGGGGCTACCATGGCCGCCCAAGCAGGCTGCGCCGTTAGGCATAGCCAAGCCAGGGTTAGCAGCGCCAGCAGTAGACCCCAGCTCCAGTGTTTATTGCGCATTAAACCTCGTCCAGCTTGAAAAGTACAGTTGTGAGGATTCGGATATTTCGATTCCTGTTTACGTTCACCCGGTTCTGTAGGGGAGGGTTTGAAACCCTCCCGACTCCGGGTTTCAAAACAGACGCGCATTATTCCGATTGCCCATTACCTGCCCCATCACCCTGAGGCCCAGCCCAATCTGTCCCGACCCGGATGGTAATGTCCGAGCTCAGATCCCCGGTGGAATCCGCCTGAATCTGCCCTAAACCCAAGGCATCTTGAATTGCCTCCGCCGCTCGACGATTCCCCTGCTGCACGACAATTTCAGTTTTACGGAGTTTGCGTCCGGAGTTGTAGTTGGAATAGAAGAGGTTCCGAAAGCCCGCCGCCCGAAGCTCTTGGGCAACCTGACGGGTGAGCTGGGGGTTTTCTGCTGCGTTTTGCAGGGCAATGCGCACGCCCTGCACAGAACGCTCCTGACGCGCGTAGTCCGGGGGCAGGTCAAAGTAGTTTTCCATGACGCGATCGCGATCGGGGCGGGACATCACCCAATAGCTCACCCCGCCAAATTCATCCGCACCGCCAAAGCGCCCCGGCAGCAGAACCATCTCCAGCTTTTCCGACTCCAGGTTCATACCAAAATTGACCAGCGCCAGCACTTCCTCAAAGCTCAGGTTGGTATCCACATAGTCGAGCATCAGCTTGACCGCCTGGGGCAGCTTGGGCACAACCGTCGGGCTCTGGAGGCGCTCGCGCAGGGCCTTCAAGAGCACCTGTTGCCGTTGGATGCGACTGATATCGCCAAACTCATCCTTCCGGAAACGGGCAAATTGCTCGGCTTGATCGCCATCGAGACGCTGCAAGCCTTGTTTGAGGTCAATTTCAAGATCCTGGGTCTTGTCTGTATACTTCATGTCCTTGGGCACATAGACCTCAATGCCCCCCACCAGATCGACTAGTTCTCGGAAGGCGTCGTTGGTCACACGGACATAGCGATCAATCGGTACACCATTGAGCGTGTCGCTGACCACCTCCTGCAACAACTCCGCCCCACCCTGGACGTTGGCATCATTGATTTTGCCCATGCCGACCCCCGGAATAGGCGCTTGGGTATCCCGAGGGATGGAGAGCATCTTGACGGAATTGTCGCTGGGGTCAAAGCGAATCAGGAGCATCGTGTCGGTATGTCCTTCAAAGGCTTCCGGGCTGCCGACTTCGGCCTCCAGAACGCGATCGATCCCGACGACCAAGATATTTACCGGTCGCTCGATCGTATAGCCCAGCAAAGAAGGAATATCGGGGTCTTCCTCGGCGGTTCCGGCCGTCGCCACTTCTTCGCCTAGGTGCAGCACGTGGAGAAACTTGGGTAGTGGGCTGATCATCGCCACGGTAGCCCCGATAGTCGCCGAGAGCGTCGCCACCACAACAAAGGCACTACTCCAGAGCATCCGAGTCGGGAGCGGGAGTTGGGAGGGCGCAGTCGGACGTTGTCTCCCCGAGGCCATCGCCTGGCTGCGGGACGCATTTCGCTGCGGACTCGTGCGATGCGTCTCGACATCTTGCACAGACATATTTGCAGTATTTCTCACTGTCACCTCGACACCACCAAAAAAACCAAAGTTTTAGATCACTAAAATGAGCCTTGCTCCTCGGGAACCAGGGGGTTGATCGTCTCACAGTTGATCGGCCTGACAAGGACTCATGGGGATTATAGCGTCAGGTTGACGATTGTTTCCGGATCTTTTTAGACCAGGGCGGGGATTGACCGCTCACTATGTCATGAAATTGACATTCAAAGCGTGCGATCGCTGCCGCGTCCCTGCCAGTGATAGACTGAAAAACTCTTAACGCTGGATTGCATCGCTTCTGCACATATAACGGAAATGGTTCTGTGGTTAAAGTAATTGTTCCGGCGACGACCGCCAACCTTGGCTCGGGCTTCGATTGCATCGGGGCGGCTCTCACGCTCTATAACCGCTTTGAATTGAACCCAGCCGAGCAATTGAGCATCTCGATTAGCGGTGCGGGTCACAGTGACATCAGTTCAACGTCCGACAACCTGGTCTATCGAGCGGTGACGAAACTCTACGCTCACCTCGATCGCCCGGTTCCCCCCCTCCAAATCAAAATTGCCATGGGGATTCCCCTCGCGCGGGGGCTGGGCAGTTCAGCCACTGCCATTGTTGCGGGTCTGCTGGGGGCAAATGCCTTGGCGGGGCATCCCCTCGCGGCGGCAGAGGTGATGCAGTTGGCCATTGCGATGGAGGGTCATCCGGATAATGTGGTTCCGGCGCTGCAAGGGGGCTGTTATCTCGCCGCGAATCGTGCGGCTGGAACGACGGACACAGATTGGCAAACAGACTGGCAAATCGCGCCTGTACCCTGGCATCCGGACATCATTCCCGTGGTCGCCATTCCAGACTTTCAGCTCGCAACCGAGGAGGCGCGCGCCGTCCTGCCCCAGACCATCACACGGGCCGATGCGATCTTTAATATTGGCCATTTTGGGCTGCTGCTGCGATCGCTAGCTACGGGCAATGGGGGTTGGCTCACGGCAGCTCTGGGCGATCGCCTCCATCAACCCTATCGCCAGACCCTGATTCCCGGTTACACGGCATTGCATGAGGGGGCGATCGCTGCCGGAGCCTATGGTTTAGTGATTAGCGGCGCAGGGCCAACGCTCCTGGCGCTGACCCATGCGGATCAAGCTAATGCGGTGGCGGCGGCGATGGAGCAGGCTTGGCGTGAGGCGGGGGTGAAAACCCAAATCCACATCCTCTCGGTGGATACGATTGGTGCGCGGGTGCAAGATTAGTACGATTATGGCGCTTATCCAGAACTCACGTTACCTACTTGGGCTATGGGGCAAAAATGAGGTCAACCTCACCGCCAAAACCCGCTAAAAGCGGACTCGTGAGGCGATCGCCTGCCTTGACCGTAGCGACCCGCTGGAGACGCATCTGCTGCGGTCGATAAACTTCAATGCTGCGGGCTTGGCGATCGACAATCCAATATTCCTGGACACCATACACTGAGTAGAGCTTGAGTTTTGTGCGACGATCTCGGTCTCGATCCGTTGCCGATTGGGAGAGCACCTCGACCACAAGCTCTGGCGCACGCGTAAAATGTCCGGCTTCATCCAAGGCGCTGGCACGGCAGTCATTGCTAGCCCAGACCAGGTCGGGAATGGTGGCATCTTCCGGTGAAAAGACCACACCGGGCGCAAAATAGGGCAAGCCCTGTTGGGTCTGGAGCGACCAATTGAGCAGCATAGCGTAAATTCGCCCAGCGACATCCTGATGGCGAGCATGAGGCGCACGGGTCACAATCAATTCTCCATCAATAATTTCGTAGCGATTGCTATTGTCGGGAAATCCGGCCAGATCGTGGACGTTCCAGCGGACGGTAGTGGGGGATGTCGCGGGGGTCATGGTTTGGGGCGGCAGCTCATTAATTTATTGTATGGCGATCGGTGTATGGCGATCGGCGCTCCACAGCGTTAACTGGCTTGAGGTTGAGGGATGACGTTGGGAAGCGTGGGATCTGAACCGGACGGTTCGCTCAAAATCCGCTCCACTTGCACGAAACTCGCCAGAGTTTGGCTATCAATGCCAAAGTGCGATCGCAGCTCTGCCAAAGTGCAATTGAAATAGGGTGCAAAATCCAGGCGGTTGAAGTTTTTTAGGGCGATGCTCCGACCATAGACGAATCCTAGTTCAACGATCTTGAGTTGCATCGAGCTAAAGCGGTATTTCGCCGGATAAAGCAACCAAGCAAAGAGCTTGAAGCAAATCAAATGCCAACGCTTCGTTGCGGGATCATTCCCCATCGTAAACCCGACGACAAAGGCTTCATCATTGAGTGAAAAGCCACGATCGAGCAAGAGATGTAAACAGTCATGACGGAAGAGATCAATATTACCCGGTAGAGCGATCGGACTGGCGGGATTTTCCAGGAGCCACACAATAAAGGGAATATTCGATGGTGGATCGCCATCCATCTGCTGTAAGGATTGATTTAAGGTGAGGTTTGGATCGTAATTAAACATAATGAAATTCAACAGAGTAAACTGCGTAGTTCTTGGTATCTCTGCAACAAAAACAAGGCGACTGGACTGAATGGCAATCGCACCTTCAATTCATCCTGCCTGATTAAAAACATGGCAACATAAATTGCATCGAATGGTATTCAAAACAAACATAAAGTGCCCTAACAGGATCACTATTTGATTGCGCAATGGAGGTTGGTATAACTGGCCCGACCAACTGCTGATTAATCCTGAGATGTGTTCACAGATGGGTTGGGGAGGAAATGTCCTTCAGACTTGGAGCGACATGATGGTTATAGATATTGTCCCGTTGCTCTCAACTGATCAGGGCGATCGCAACACAAACACTGTTATTTCGTTCCTATGCTGGGTTATCACACCCAATTTGAATGTTAAACCCGAAGAATTCTCCTGCTGTAGAGGCTGGGTTTCCCTGCCCTGCGGAGTATTTAATTCTTGGTGCAAACAAAGCGGATTTTGTATCACAACCGGGCGATCGCATCAATCCGATCTACAAGCATTCGTAAGGACATTTCTGAAAGTGACCCTGAATTGTTCAGTGAGCTTACTCTACAATGCAGCGCACCAAAGGTTGAAAGGTGGGCAACCATTGGGCTTGACTCAAAACCAGACTGGGAAAGGGGCGATCGCCATAATTCTGCCCTGCAACCAAGGGAAACACAGGCGCAGCTTCGAGCGTGGCAAACGTGCCCCCTGCCGCCTGAACGATCGCCCACACTGCCGCGATATCCCAAATTTTCGGGGTGGCTTCGGCAGCGCCCAGCGTCGCGCCCCGAGCCACGAGCAGGCAGTTGTAGGTCGCCACGCCCATCATGCGAATTTTGCAGGGGAAGGGCTGCTGCATGATCGCCGTGCTGCGGGCACAGAGGTTGAAGAGTTGGTTCTTACCCGGTGCATCGGTGCGGGTGCGGATGGAGCGATCGTTGCAATAGGCTCCCTTCGGCCCGGTCAAACCACTCTCGCCATACCAATAGCCGTGGTAGCGTTGGGCCACAGATGGGAAATAAACATAGCCAAACACCGGCGTCCCCTGGTAGAGCAGCCCGAGGGAGATGCCCCAGAGGGGGACGCCGTGCGTGAAGTTGGTCGTGCCATCGATCGGGTCGATGATCCAGCACCAGTCTGTATCGGGGAAAATATGGACGGTCTCTTCACTGAGAACACCATGTTCGGGAAACACCTGAGCGATCGCCGCCCGAATCGTTTGATCCGACCATTGGTCAGCGGCAGTCACCAGGCTACCATCGGCTTTTTCCGTGGCTTGGAGGCGACCAAAGTCTTGGAGCAGGCGATCGCTCACTTCGCTGGTGATCTGCTGACAAAAGTCCAACACATCATCCCAAAAATCACGGTTAATCACTTCAGTATTTGGGGCTTTAACCATCGAGTTCCGCCTCCATAACGGTCGCCAGGGTACGGCGGGAGTTGCTACGAAACGCAGTGACATTGACGTTGGTCAAGATGGCGATCGCCCCCACCATGCAAAGGGCTTGCAGCGTAAACACGGCACTATAGGCGAGTAAGGGGACATTAAAGAGCCATTTGCCCACATCCAAAATGACCCCGCCCGAGAAGATGCCGACGCCACGAGCGATCGCCTGAGAAAGGCCCCAAGCACCAATAAACGTCCCCGCATTTTCTGCCGTTGTCAGGTCGAGCATCAAACCGATCGAACTGATCGTCGCCACCCCCGCCGCCAACCCAAAGAGAACCACCGCTCCTTTGAGCAAACTAGGGTTCTGGGTAAAGCCCGAGAGAATAATCAAACCAAAGCAAAGGGCAACCAAACCACAGCCCCACCGTGCCGCATTTTGGTTGCCCAGACGCGGAATCACCCAAAAGCCGGTCAGGCTGTAGCCGACCAAGACGCCAATCCCCCAAAAGGTATTAAGTGCGGTGGTGTCGCCAATCGACATTTTAAAGATCTCACCGCCGTAGGGCTCCAGAACTGCTTCTTGCAAAAACAAACCCACCGTCAGCACAAACAGAAAACTGAAGAAAATTCCCACTTGCGGGTTACTGCCCAGTAAACGGAGGGTGTCGCGTAGGGTAATACTGTCTTCGCGCTGCGACATTTGCTGACCCCGTTTAAATCGGGATGTGAAGCGAGAATAGCGGCGCTCCACGCCCAACGTAGCGATGTTAGCCAGACCCACGAAGACGATCGGCACAATTATAAAGAGCATTGTCAGGGGAGCATAGAGGTCGGCAATATCCGTTAACCCCCCACTGTCTTCGCCCAAAACCACTGTTCCCCAAATCTTGCCGCTGATGCCGCCGATAATAATGCCCATCAGTAGCATCGACCAGACAATCGCCACAATGCGCGATCGCCCCTTTTCATCAGAAACATCCACCAATAGCGCCGTGAAGGGAATCGAACTAGCACTAATGGCAAAACCGTAGGCGATAAAAACAACAGCGAGTAAGATTGACCAAAAGATACTGCTGCCATTCCAAATCCAAGTCTCGCCCGGTGTCACCATCCCGAGTTGCCAGGCCACTTGCACGGCTAAAAAGACGCAAATTCCCGCACAAATAACGCCAATGCGCACATAGTTGGTGCGGTGGAGTCCGCCTAGGGGTCGATTATCGGAGAGCTGACCAAACCAGACCCGAGCAGGGGAGATCAGGTATTGGATCGCGGCAGTCCCAGCGGTGAGGGTGGCGGGGATAAACAACTCATTGATCATCACTCGGTTGAGCACTGCCAGCGTCAACACGGACATCAACCCCAAGCCCATATTGAACAGACCCAGGCGAAAGATGGTGAGGAGGGGAATATCGGACCGGGGAGACGGGGCAGGATTGGTGAGGTTAGTTGTTGCTGAGGTCGTCATGGTCGGCGATCGAACGGTGCTGCCTAAGATACTACTTCATAGGGGGTTGGGGATGAAATGATGTAGAACGTTCAGGTCATCAAAAAAATGGCAGTAGAAAATCATCGCGTAGGGTGGGCATTGCCCACCACAAAACAGTTTTGAAAATCGCGGTATTAACAAATTCCAACCTCTGGGACAGTTACGTTAGATCTGCGAAAGAACGCTACTGAAACTCCAACAAGTTCTTGAAAACGACAAATCCCATAATGAAGTGGAATAAGCTGACACCAAATAGATTGTACGTTCGGATATAGATGAAGCCAAACATAAAGCTAGAGATGAGCGTGACCAGAATAGCAACGATGCCAAAATGCATATGGCAGATGCTAAAAATAATCCCGGTTGTGGTGATTGCCCAAAAATCGTGCTTACTACCTTGAAAACGCTTCAGAGAGATATGCACGATCGAGCGCATCGCCTGTTGAACACAGCTATGGAACAAATAAAGAAACGTGTAGATTGTAAAAAATTGCATATTGCGGAGGTTATCCACAAAATCATATTGAGGCACGATCGGATCAAGGGCGATCGCCACAATAACGACTAAAAGTACACCGATCGCGGAAAAAATCAGTCCGTCGATCGCTGATTTTTTCAAGTTCTGAGTTGTCAAGCCAATTTCTTCTGCAGAGAGCTTTGTTTTCCAGGCAGCTAAAACCAAAGGCAAAACGAAGCCAACGATCAGGAAGAACCAGCCAAACGCATTGCTCGTCCATAAGGATTCTGAGAAAAATTGCTGAACTAAGGCATTGACGACCGCAGTCGTAAACAAAAGAATAAGCAAGAAAATGAAAAAGTTACCGAAATCATTGCGTTCTTTCAGACTATTAATTTGTGATTGCAATTCGGCAGCGTGGCGATCGCTAAGATATCTCAAATAGCTATTGACTTGTCGCGTCGTCATCAAGGTTAGCTTGTTGATAATTTCATGAGCCATGGGCGTCTGCCCTAAGAGCTGCTCTCGATCGAGAACGTAGAGTTCACTCTCTTCAGCAGCGATGACCGAGCAGCTACGGGGTGAGCCATCGACGAATGACATTTCGCCAAAACTTTCACCGGGAAACATTGCCTTGAATTTTATATTATTCTGAGTATCTGGCTCTATTTTGAATAGATCAACTACGCCAGACAAGATAAAGTAAATCTCATCGGTCAAGTCGCCCTCATTGAAAATTACATCACCTTTACGATAAAACTTTCGTGTCGCAATTTCTTCTATTTCTTGGCGTTGTTCTTCGCCCAACTCTGAAAGTAATAAAAAATTTCTCAACATGATTAAATTTCACCTTTGCCTTTAGTGAGCTGCAAACAACTCATCGAGAAAATCTGGTGTCAGGCTGCGATCCCAGATCCACAACTGACGCAAAACTAGCATTTTACTCCACTCGTATAAGAGCCAGAGCTTAATAATATCTTTGCTAATTTTGAATGTATCAAAAAACTCTCGTTCCTGCATTTGAGACTGGGTTAAATAAGCAGTGCTCCGTACCATCCCCGAGAAACGGGAGAAAAAGGAGTCTTTAAATCGCCAACGCGTAAACCCAAAAAACTTCGCCATATGACTAATTTCATCTTGGGTGATTTGGAGCAGAACACGTTGCAATTCTCCTGTAGAGAGGGCAATGAGTGCGATATAACCCGAAACCGCCATACATTCATGAGCCATGCGAAAAACCAAATGATGATAGGCATCTTGCTCCAAATTGCCCTCAGGGCAGTAGCCCCTTAAAGCAGCAGGACTAACCATCGCCTTTTTTCCAGTTAATGTCTTATAGATATTTTGAAGAATGGGGCCATGGGTCTGCTCCTCCTTTTCCCAAACCCCAAATTCTTTAACTTTACCGCTATCATCTCGAATGCCCCCCATAAAACGTGCCATCCGTGGACAAACTTGACCAAGATAAGTCCTACTTTCAACGCCATAGCCCATACTAGGAAGCTCAATTTCCGCAGATTTTGCCAAGATAATACAATAGAACTCTGGATCAACTCCAACTATTTGTTGAGTAGAAATCTTTTCCCAGGCAATAGGTTGCCAAACTCGCGATTTAGGCGCTTGGAACTGGTCACTTAAATCGGTAAGACGCTGATTCAATGCGGATACTGATACTAAATGATCCACGAGATAATGAATCCGAGTCAAAGTTTGGAAAGCATTGGGCTGCGGAGAGCATTCCCCTGCAAAATCAGCGGGATATATTGGAGAACGGCTGGGAGGCTTGCCAATTAAAGTCATAGAGACAAATGTTGGATATGAATTGATGTCAATTTGAAGAGAAAGAGTATCAGAAATGAAAAAATTCAAATCAAGTATTGCTAATAATCAACCTGCTTTTTGCAACACAAAGCTTTTGTAAACAGTTTCGCCATTTTTGAAGCGTTCGTAGATTTTCGAACCTGGGATACCCGCAAATTCCTGAAAGGGTTGAACTAAAACACGATTAACAGACTCTTCGATTAAGCTGGTTTTGCGTTGGCTATCTAATTCCAATGCTCTAAGAATATTGGGAGTAATATTGGTTTCTTTGATTAAATCTAATCCAGATTGAGACAGGCATCTATGAAGCTCTTCTAACTGCTCTTGGCTGCGAAAATCAGTGAACAAAAAATAGCCTCCTTCACAGAGCACTCGCTTTACTTCAGCAAAAAAGGTGCGGATCGAACCGTAACAATGCGAAGACTCTACATTGACAACAGTATCAAAATAGTCATCTGGAAAGGGCAAAAACTCCGCATTACCCACTTTAAAAGATAATCCATCAACCGTATAGTTTTCCTGGCAGAAGTTTACTGCATTTTCCGAAAAGTCTACTCCGATCATTGTTTTGGGTTTAAAATATCGCTTAATATAATCTGTGCCCCCACCTCGGCCACTGCCCACTTCTAGTACATTGAAGCCTCTCAGGTCTAGATCATTAACGACATGGTGGTAGAGCTGGATACAGTAACGATTATCAGCATCTATCTCGTCCAAATGAACTTCTTCCGTAGATTCTTCCACAGCAGCATAGCCATAGTTCATGAATCGCCAATCTTTTCGATGATAAAAACCAGCTAAAAATTGATACCAACTTTTCCAAAGCGTCGTCCTGATTTGAGGAGACCAATAACAAGCTGACTCAAATAGCTTGGCAAATATTTTGGTCATAAGTTGTATTTGAATCCGTGTTCTATGAGGATGAATATCTTCGGAAATCTACTCCCCGCTCAAGATTTTTTATGCTTGAGTCTTAGTAAAATGTTGATGTTTGAGTGTTGCAAGAAACTTGAGCCATGCTCGTGCTGGTGCATCAAAAAATGTGAAGATATCGCCGAAAGCCTTGTTGACATTTTCATGATGCTGCCAATGGAATTCTGGTGTAATAATACACAGTCGTTGGGCAATTTCAAGAATAGGAGCGGGAGTTTTCCAACCTGCTGGCGTTGAATGTCGCCAAATACAATGACATTGGCCCAATATGTAGCCGAGGATGACACCACTCGGTGAAATTGGCCAGAGGATAGGAGCCATGATAATGATGGGGGATACACCTAAAGCAGAATCGATTAGTACCGCAGGATCGGAGGTCAGAACAGCATAGTGACGAAACCCCTTATTTTTGGCATGGTGGACGGACAGATGCATTTTACCAAAGATGTGTTGGGGAACGTGCCAAAGAAATGTGGAGAAGAAATCCACTCCAAGAAGTCCAATGATTGCGACGATTAGGGCTTTTAAGATGGGCATAAAGTTGTTCTCAAGGCTGTGCGTTATTCAAGCAACGTCATACATTTTCATGAAAAACATATGTTTTTGGTGTGAAAAAATTCCATTTAATTATGCAAGAATCTTAAATGAGTTCAGAATCCAAGATTCAAGCTACACACTAGAATGCTCCGTCTTCGCTTATTTCAGCTTGTATTCAAAACACGCTATATCATTAAATGGATAAGAACACTTTTTCAGGGGTTCATAAGCCGAGCCTACTTCCACATTCCAGCAGAATCAATAGAATGTTGCTAGAATTTAATAAAATGCAAGATAGCTCAAAAAACAGAGAATAATTCAGATAGTGTAGAGACAAGGGTACTGAGGACTTGGGCTAATTGCTTTTTGGCTGGTATTTCAATCAACTTTAGTCCTATCGGGTATGAAGTCTAATCGGACATTGTGTCAATATAAAGTAACAGTGGTGAGGATATCAATACAATGTGTTGGAATGGACAGGCTTCTACAGCCCTAGCGACTGTCGGTTTAGTGGGGGCAGGGTATGTTTCGGTTAAAGGAGAAGATGCGAAACTTTGGCTGCCGCTTGGCTATTTTGCACTAATGGAAGCATTACAGGCTGTCACCTACAGTGTTATTGATCAATGCGATGCCCCCTTAAACCAAATCCTGACCTTGCTGAGTTATTTGCATATTGCCTTTCAGCCCTTTTTCATCAATGCTTTTGCATTATATTTTATTCCCAAATCCGTATCAGAGCGAATCAGTCCATGGGTATATGGAACTTGTTTTATCGGCACGATTATGGTCTTGGTGAGGCTATATCCCTTTACCTCGATTGGGATGTGTGATCCCAAAACCATGGAGCTTTGTTCTGAGCATTTATGTTCGGTTTCGGGGAGTTGGCATCTCGCTTGGGGACTGCCGCTTAACAACATGAAGTGGCTGAGTAATGGCTATCTCATACCTGCTTTTATTATCCCAGTTATTTATGGCTCGTGGAAGTTTTTGATCTATCAGTCAGTTTTTGGGCCGATTCTTGCCTCATTTCTGACCAATGATATGAACGAGCATCTTGCGATTTGGTGTTTATTATCAATTGCTTTTCTCTTAGCTGCAACTCTCAACCCGGTTAAAGAGAGCTTGTATTGTCGGAATTGGTGGCTTTGGGACGTTTTGCAATTGCCAGCGGGTGACACAAGCCTGGATGGGGAGCCCGTAGAGTGCAATGTTTCTGAGTCTATATTGTCTACGGAAACTGATTCCTAACTGTTGTTGAATAACTCTGTCGATGAGTTTCAGGGTTGGTCATCGTAGGCACTCAAGTCCTGGCGATCGAGCGACCAAATAAAAACTCGTGTATTGGGATATCGTTTTGCGTCTTGTTCATACGCTCTGGTCTTGTCCCAGTCTTTAATCATAGATAAGTCGGCCAGACTCACGGTTCGTGCTGCAAAATCAGGGAATTCATCTAACCAGACACGAATTTCTTCTAGCTGTGGAACCTGAATCACTTGCCAGGGAGATTCCCCATTAATCGCTCGACGCACTTCTTCAGCGAAAATAGCTGCAAATTCTCGACGTTGATTGCCATCCGATAATCGTGCAATATAATTCCCGGTTTCATAGATTGTTGCCATAGGCAGGATTAATATGGCATCGGCAACGAGTAATTCTTGAAACTCTGCCATAACTGAAGCATGGGAACTATTTCGACCAGGCAAGTTCAAGAATTCGCAAAAAATCGAAGTATCGACGATCGCAACAACTCTTCTAGCCCACATTCTCAACCTCTTTGCGCATTTTTTCTAACCATTCTAGGGCTCTGCGTTTTTTCTCTTCCGGCCCGGGATGGTATTTAACAAAACGCTCCAAAATTCCATGGGTCATCAGATACCCTACAGAACCTTGTACCATCAGCTCGACATAATCTGGAATATCTCGCAGTCGAACCAGTTTGCTAGAACCATCTTCAGGATTTCGATAGCAAAATACAACGTTGGGAACAGCATCATTCGGTAAGGAATCAAGCAAGGCAGGATTGTGACTGGTGGTTAAGATCCTTAGCTGACGTTTTTTTGCAATAGCGTTGATTTTGGCCAGTAGATCTTTCACTCGGCTAGGATGAATGCCATTATCAATCTCCTCAATAATCACAAGACCTTGTTCTGGAGCGGAGAGGAGAGCAGCAGCAATTGATAAAACCCGTAACGTTCCATCAGACAATGTTCTTGCATTATAAGGATTGACATTATCACCAAACATTTCTTTTAGTTGCACAAGAACTTCCCCATTAGCAGCTTCAAGGAATTTGACGTCTTGTATATCTTGTTCGGGTAGGCTTTTGACAAATCCCAAGATGCTTTGCTTTATTTCTACTTCCTGACAAAGACTATAGAGAACACCAGACAGATTCTTCCCATCCTTTTCAAGGATTTGTTCTGATTGATGACTATATTCACGCATTATACTGGGCTCAGGCTCCAGAAAAATGATGTTGCGCAATAGTTCCACATATCTAGATGTTATTCTTGGGATTTTTGAGCGGCTTTCCTCATTTTCGGGTCTAAAGCGGATTTCACTCAGTAATTGCGTAAAAATAGCCAGATTGCTGCTGCAAACAGTTGTTGGCTTTTTACCCCCACGAGCAAAGTTGTTATAAGCCACAATTACATCGTGTCCTGCTCCTTGTGGCTCACTACTAATTTGATACAAAGGAACTTTGGATTCATTGCTGATAATCTTTTCTTGGTCAATACGCAATTCTCCATTGTCAAGATAAAGACTTATTTCCAGATTTTTCCAATGACAGATCGACTGCGCAAAATCGATATGCCATTCAGGAGAATCAATCCAAAGTTGACATGATAGTTCAAACGAGTTTTTTCCCTGATAGCCGAGTTCCCTAATATCGCCTCGAAATGGATTGATGCTTTCTGCTTGAGATTGACCGAATAGATTTAAGGGAACTCCTTTAGCAATTTCTGAGAGCAATCGAATCGCCTCAATGATGTTGCTCTTGCCCGAGGCGTTTGCACCAATGAGTACCGTCAATGGTGCAAGGGGCAGCACGCCATGGCGGTA
>JBMYQW010000083.1:0-14389 GCA_049601735.1 Spirulinaceae cyanobacterium | reverse complement strand
CACCCGGTTGTTGGGCGAGCGGGCGCTGGTGCGACAGGCGAAACCGATCACGTTGCCGAATCATTCTGAACCGGAGCCGGATCTGGCGATCGTGCAGCGGCTCGGGCGAGAATATCTAGACCATCATCCCTATCCGGAGAATATTTTCTGGGTGGTTGAATATTCCCAAACCAGTCTGGATAAGGACAAAACGGTGAAGCATCAGCTCTATGCCACGGCGGGTATTCCGGAATATTGGCTGGTGAATCTGGCCCAGCGAAAGTTGACGGTTTGGCGCAAACCTCGGGCGGGGCAATATACGGAGCAACGGGTTTTGAGCAGTGGGACAGTTTGTCCGGTGGCGTTTGGGGATGTGGCGATTGCCTCTGGCAGTGCGCAGAGCGCAATCGCAGTTAACCAAATTATCGCGCCTTGATTGCGGCATAACACAGGACTTTACCCGCACAATTGCTCTGAATCCCTACAAAACCCGACTCCCCAACGGTACATCAACCTCCGGCATCAGCAACACCACATCCCCCGCTGTCGGCACAACCCCTAGCACCAAAACTTCTGACATAAAATTGGCGATCTGTCGAGGCGGGAAATTGACCACCGCAATTACCTGTCGTCCAACCAACTGCTCCGGTTGGTAGCGTCGTGTGATCTGGGCGCTGGACTTTTTGATACCCAAGGGGCCGAAGTCAATATAGAGCTGATAGGCCGGTTGACGCGCCTTGGGAAAGGGGTCAGCCCGGAGGATTTGACCCACCCGGAGATCCAGTTGGGCAAAGGTATCGTAGGGGGTGGTGGGGCGATCGCGCATTGTTCTGGAAAAGACCCCTTCCTATCCACGCAGGGATTAGGGCTGATTTTTGCTGTGGCTTACTCTAACTCAAATCCGCCCCGCAACTCAGATCTGCGGGACAGAGTAGCAATCTCCCAGCGTTTCCCTAATCGTCGCCTGAGTGCGACACCTACCCCCCAACGACCCGTCCCGTTGCGTCTACGCCCTCAACTCGGGTTAACGTAGGGGAGCAAACCCATTCTCAACCCCAGCCATGCCAGACTGGCAGCTTCAAACCCCGGTTGCGCTCATCCTGTTCAATCGTCCCCACACCACCGAGCAAGTCTTCGCCGCGATTCGCCGAGCCAAACCTCCCCAGCTTTTCCTGATTGCCGATGGCCCCCGTGACGGCAAACCGGGTGAGCCCGAGCGTTGTGAACAGGCCCGGGCGATCGTCCGTCAGGTGGATTGGGACTGTGAGGTGCGAGAGAACTTTTCAGCGGTGAACCTCGGCTGTGGGCGACGGCCAGCCACGGGCATTGACTGGGTGTTTGAGCAGGTGGAAGAAGCGATTATTCTCGAAGATGACTGTTTACCAGACCCGAGTTTTTTTCGCTACTGTGAGGAACTCTTAAATTACTATCGCCACGATGAACGGGTGATGACGATCGCGGGCCTCAATATCCAATTTGGCGAGAACCCGGTTCCCTATAGTTATTATTTCTCCCATTACGGCCATTGTTGGGGCTGGGCCAGTTGGCGACGGGCTTGGCGGCATTTTGACTATGACCTCAAACTCTGGCCCGAAATCCGCGATCGCGGCCGCCTCCACGATGTGTTTGGTAATGACTACGCCGTTAAAGTCTGGACCCATGCCCTCGATCTTACCTATAACAAAGGGCTCGACTGTTGGGACTTTCAATGGATGTTTGCTAACTGGATTCAGGGCGGTTTGGCCACCCTACCGCGCCAGAACCTGATCCATTACATTGGCTATACCGAGGGCGCAACCCATACCACCAGCGGCGCAAGTCGCTATAGCGAACTGACCACCACACCAATGTCATTTCCCTTGCAGCATCCGCCCTATCTGGTGCGCCATGTAGCGGCAGATGTCTATACCGAAAACACCTATTTTGACTATCAGCCCAGCCTCTGGAAGCGAGGCAATCGTAAAGTTCGTAAATTATTGGGTTTGCCCGTGGCCCAGAGTTGGTAAAGATTCACGATAGACCGAACCACGATAAACTGAACAGCGTGATTTTCCAGGAAGATGCTCGTGGGGCAAGGGATGAATGAAACTACTGTGCTTGAGTAACGGCCATGGCGAAGATGCGATCGCCGTACGGATCTTACGATCGCTCCAGGCCCAAACCCCCGACGCAGCGATCGCCGCCTTGCCCCTCGTCGGGGAGGGTCATGCCTATGCCCAAGCGGAAATCCCCATCGCTGGCCCCGTGAAACAAATGCCCTCCGGTGGTTTTGTCTATATGGATGGGCGGCAACTCTGGCGGGATGTGCGCGGTGGGCTGATTGGCCTGACCCTGGCCCAATATCGGCTGGTGCGTCGCTGGCGGAAACAGGGCGGTCAGATCCTGGCGGTGGGTGATATTGTGCCCCTGCTGCTGGCCTGGCTGAGTGGTACGGACTATGCCTTTGTCGGTACGGCTAAATCGGAATATTATCTGCGCGATGAAGGCGGCTGGCTGAATAATCGTCGTTCTGAAGGCTGGGCGGGCTCGGTGTATTTGCCCTGGGAGCAATGGCTGATGCGGCGATCGCGCTGTAAGGCCATCTTTCCTCGGGATGGCATGACGACTCGGGTGCTCAAACGCCTCAAGGTTCGTGCCCAAAACCTGGGCAACCCGATGATGGACGGCTTGGACGCCAACTTGAGCCCGCAATGGCAAGCGGCCTGGGAAACGGGCGATCGCCCCCTGGCAATTCTGTTGCTGCCAGGTTCTCGCGCTCCGGAAGCCGAGTCCAATTGGCGACGCATTTTGGATGCCCTCAGTGGGGTGGGCAAAGCCTATCGCAACCAGCCGATTTTATATTTAGCAGCGATCGCTCCGAGCTTAGAAACGGAAACCTTTCATAAGGCCCTCGTTGAATACGGCTGGCAACCCCAGGCGCAACCGCCTGCCCTGAATCCGCTGCGGGATACTGAAGCCTACAGCTATCGTCAGGGTATGGCTCAGTTGATGCTCACGCAGCAGGGCTATAACGGGGCTTTGGCGGCGGCCGATGCGGCGATCGCCATGGCAGGCACGGCCACAGAGCAATTTGTGGGGCTGGGTAAACCCGTCGTCTCGATGCCCGGTTTTGGGCCACAGTTCACGCCCCAGTTTGCCGAAGCCCAAACCCGGCTCCTCGGCGTTTCGGTCTGTCTTGCGCCCAGCCCGCAGAATGTGGGCGTGCTTTTGCAGGGCATCTTAAGCAAGCCGGATCTGCTGCAAATTATTGGCGAAAATGGCAAGCGCCGCATGGGTGAACCGGGGGCGGGCGATCGGATTGCGGAGCAGTTGTTGAGTTTGTGGAGTTAGAGCGGGCGGTGATGAGCGTTGAAGCCTACCTCGCGTGGGAGCCTCGCCAAGAACTGCGTTACGAATACGTCAACGGGGAACTCGTTGCCATGACTGGGGGCACATTACCCCACAACGACATTGCTATTAATCTCCTGTCAGCTCTACGTTCTCACGTTCGCAGCCGAGGCTGCCGGATCAATATTGCCGATGCCAAAGTCAACATCACCCCCACCCTGTATCGATATCCTGACCTCGTGGTGAGTTGTGACGAGCGCGACAAAACCGCCCAAGACGCCCTGCGTTACCCGAGCCTGATTGTAGAAGTGCTCTCGCCGGGTACAGAAGCCGCCGATCGGGGTGATAAATTTCGGGAATATCGCACATTGCCCAGCCTGGTCGAATACGTCTTAATTGACGCCCAAACTATGAATGGGGAGGTTTACCGTCGGGGGGAAGGACGACTTTGGCTTTACACTGCTTATCAAGCCGGAGACCGGATTCCGTTCAGGAGCATTGACGTTGAACTGCCCATTGAACTGCTATACGAAGGCATCGTTTTTGAGTAGGGACAGGTTTGATTAATGAAGGGCAGGCGAGGAGCCTGCCCTAGGGGCTTTGGGGAAGATTCAACCCCTAAAAAATAACTCGAATATTGCCCTGCCGAATGGTGTTCAGGAGCTGATGAATCACCGTTTGTTCTTGGTCAGAGAGTTCCTGGGGGCGGGCGAGGACGACCATCAAGGTATGAATCTTGTCCTGCTGAATTCGCTTCGTTTGCAGGGCATCTGTGCAGATATCCTGAATGTTCAGGACAGAAAAGAGTGTCTTAGAGAATCTGAACATGATCGAATGGGTTGATGAATGGTGCTTAGTTTGTGACTGTTGTTATCTGGAATTCTAGCGATAGAAATCCGCCCCAGTCCACCCCCAAAGGCACAGTCTCACGCTCGTGAAAAGCGAATAAAATTTGTTCAAAGTATAATTCCTGAGTATTGTCTTACTCACATTTGTGCAACCCGATACCGAGCTGTTTGAGCGTGTAAAACCCTGTCGGGGCGAAACGCTTGCGCCCTCAAAAGCTGTATCATTACCTCGATCATCTGCTCAAAGAGCTTGCAAATCATCCAGGCTAAACAATATTTGTGAAGAAAAAATAAAGGGCGTAGAGATAGGGAGACCCAACAACTGCATGTTTCGGTTTCCCCTGATCAGGACTCTCCTAGCTGGCTCGTCGGGTATTAAAACAACACCATTCACCCCGCTTCCAAAGCGTGGCGACAATCCAATCATTGCGCTCTAGGACTTCGGCCACATCTTGGGCTTGGTCGAGCAAGATCCCACTCAGAATGGCCCAGCCTTTCGACTTTACCACTTGGGTCATCTCCGGGATCAGCTCGGTGATCACCTCCGCCAGAATATTGCAGACCAGGCCATCTACGGGACGCCCTGCCAGGGGCAAAATCTGGTCAAGGCTACCTTGGGTCACGCTCAGTTGTTCCGGCGTCATTTTATTGAACTCTCGATTTTCTTGGGCGACCTTCACCGCCAGCGGGTCGGTATCAACGGCATAGACTGTGCCAATGCCCAACAGAATGGCGCCCATGCTCAAGATGCCGGAGCCGCAGCCGATGTCTGCGATCGCAGTCTCGGGGCCACTGCCACTACCAGGGCCACCGCGCATCTCCAGGGATTCTAAACAGAGCTGGGTCGTCGGGTGAACCCCCGTACCGAATGCTGCACCGGGGTCGAGGCGCAGGACTAAGCGATCGGTCTGGGGGACTTCGAGCCAAGCAGGGTTGATCAGAAAGCGATCGCCAATCTCCTGGGGTTGCCAATCAGCTTGCCAGTTTTTGGCCCAGTCTTCTTCTTCAATCAGGCTCCAGGTGATGGTGGGAGGCGCAAAGTCGGCGGCGATCGCATCCTGGCGCAACCAGGTCGCTAAGGCGGCAATATCGAGTTCTTGAAAGGTGTCTTGCAGGGCATAGGCGCGGATCAAGACTTGATCCTGGCCCTGGGGCTCGGTGGCCATGCCATGACAGCCAAAGTCATCCAGACGCCAATAGACAATTTCTTCAAGGGATGGCTCTCCCTGGATTTTGAGTTCCCACCATTGACTGCTCATGGTTTGTCTTTACTCCGAATGGTCGTTGCGATCGCAAAAGTTATGCCGCTCAACGCTTCAAGCAAGACCCAAAGAAATCAAATCAACCGAGAATGCGGCGGCGATCACGGCTAAATGGGTACGTTAATCCACTGTCCAAGCCCTGATAGAGGCGGTTATCCCCGCTCTAATGGAACTTAAGAAAATAAATCGGTAATAGGCAATCGCCAAAACTGGCTTGTGGTGGGCAATGCCCACCCTACGCAATTACCGGATTAAATTTTTAACCGTCATAGGAGGCGGGTCAAGGCATAACTTCGTAATCCCAATTGTAAGGGGAGGGGGGGCGGCTGCCCAATGACGAAGCGTAAAAACCTTACAGCGTCACTACGTAGGCATCGTCAATCCCCGGAATCTGGGTGATTTCTGCGAGGATGCCATCGGGCAGGGGGTCATCAAGGCTCAGGGCCATCACGGCATTACCACGCACAATCTGACGGCCCACTTCCATACTGGCAATATTGACATTGAAGTTGCCCAGTAAGGAACCAATCCGCCCAATAATGCCAGGCATATCCCGGTGCAGCGTGAAGAGCATATGGCCGGTGGGGGGCAAGCTCAAGGGGAAGTCATCAACTTCTGTCACCCGAATGCCGCCATCGGTTTGCAGGACTCCGGTGACGGAATGCTCGCCGCGTGAGCCGTGGGCCGCCAAATGCAGTGACCCGGAATAGTCCGACTTGGAGGCATCTTTAGTTTCAATCACCCGAATCCCCCGTTCCTGGGCTTCAATGCCCGCATTCACATAGTTGACCCGCTCCCGTAGGGCCGGAGAGAGGAGCCCCTTGAGGGAGGCCGTCACCAATGGTTTGCTCTGCTGGGTGGCCAGGTCGCCTTGCAGGCGCACCGTGAATTGGTTAATACGGCCGCCCGCGAGTTGACTGACCAGATTGCCCAGGGTTTCGGCGAGTTGGAGGTAGGGCTTGAGCTTTTCCATGACGTTGGGGTTGAGCCCCGGAATATTCACCGCCGATCGCGCCTGGAGCCCCAGCAACACATCCCGAATTTGCTCGGCCACATCCACAGAAACGTTAACCTGGGCCTCGGCGGTCGAGGCCCCGAGGTGGGGGGTCAGGACGGCGCGATCGCAGCTCTTCAGGGGCGAGTCGCCTAACGGTTCACTATCAAATACATCCAAAGCGGCCCCAGCAATTTTGCCCGCTTCTAAGGCGTCGTACAGGGCCGGCTCATCAATAATGCCGCCGCGAGAGCAGTTGATGATCCGAGCGTGGGGCTTCATCTTCGCCAGGGATTCAGCGTTAATCAGGTTAGTGGTGTCGGGTGTCTTGGGCACATGGAGCGTAATGTAGTCCGACTCCCGAAAGATGAAGTCCAAATCGACGAGGCGACACCCCAACTCTTGGGCGCGATCGGCGGTAATGAACGGATCATAGGCCAGCAAATTCATTCCCATCGCCTTGGCGACAGTCGCCACATGGGAGCCAATCTTGCCGAGGCCCACCACGCCCAGGGTTTTCTTATAAACCTCAGTACCCATAAACTGCTTGCGATCCCAACGACCGGCCTTTAGAGAACCATTTGCCGCCGGGATATGCCGCGAGAGCGAAAGCATCATGGCCAAGGCGTGCTCGGCAGCGGCGGTAGTGTTGCCCTCGGGAGAATTCACCACCACAATGCCGCGGCGGGTCGCCGCCGGGATATCAATATTATCGACCCCCACCCCAGCGCGACCAATGATTTTGAGCTTGTTACCCGCCTCGATCACAGCCTGGGTCACTTGAGTGCCCGATCGCACCATTAGCGCATCATAGTCCGGCATGATTTCCACCAGCTCGGCTTCACTCAGCTTGGTTTTGACATCGACTTTCGCCACCTGGGAGAGGATCTCAATCCCAGCGGGATCGACTGAATCGGACACAAGAACTTTGGACATAACTCACAAATCAATTGAATGAATGGAACCCTCACGCCTGCCACCAAGCGCAGTACAAAATTGTATCGGCAAATGGCCAGCCCCCTCGCAGGCTTCCCAAAGATTTCAGCTTGAGGATCATGCTCCTGCACCAAGATGGTTCAGAGGAACTGTTTTTACTAGAGACGGCCATCGTTTAGATATCAAAGCATTGCCGTGGCTAACGTGCAGCTCCTTTTCCTGTTCTTAAGATCGGGCGCTCCATCGCTTGCCCCTGCTCCGCACGAGCAAGGCTCTACAGGCTTCTGAGGTTAATGAATGACGTGCCCTAGAGCTGCTCTAATGCCCCAGATTTAGCCTAAGATCTTTTGGACGATCAGTTCTTGAATTCGCTTCAGCAGCGGAACTAAACCCTTCTCTTGGTAGACACGATTTGCCTTTTTCAACAATAAAGTAATCAGTTCTCTAGCTGAAGCATTTATAGCGTTATTCAGGGATGTACAGGATGGGCTCCCCCAAAGCCAAGCCATACCATTCTGATTGAGAAGATGATGTAACTCTAGATGATATTTTTGGTACAGTTCTGGATGAAGTTCAGCGATTTTTTCATACAGACAAAGCAAGTGTTCTGGGGTATTGCTCCCCAGACGAGTAGCAGAGCTAGTTTGGTGGCAAGAGTGAAACTCAGGAACCACTACTCCAACCCAGCCCTGCTCACAGAGGCTAATCCAAAAATTATATTCTTCGAAGTTTTGGTCTTCGAAGCTCCCAGCAAAGTCTGTCTGCATTTCCCCCACTGCCAAATAAGTTGATTTGCGCACAACAACACAAGACCCAATCATATTTTGACCAAGAAGATAGGGAAATTCCGGATTCCAGGTGATGTAAGCTCGCTGAGGTTGATTTAATATTTCAAGCCAGGCGGTGACAAAACCAACATTCGCATAATTTTCGAATATCTTAACGGTTCTGCTGTAGAACGTTGGCGAGACGAGATCACCGGCGTTTAGAAACGCTAAATATTCGCCAGATGCGATCGCAGCCATCTCATTTCGAGCCACCGCAATCCCCTGGCTATGACCATCAATCACTGTGAGTTGAGGATATTGGGTTTGTACTGCATCTAAAATTCCCAGCTTTCCGAGTTTCGCATTTTTGCGGTTAAGTAAAATAACTTCTATCAAGTTATGATCAGACTCATAAATGCTGTCAAGTGTTTCTGTAATAAGTTTACGATTATCATCCCAAAATATACAGATAGAGATTAGCCCTGAAATACCAGTCGGACTCGTTGATTTTTTGGGGCGTGGAATGAATCCATGCGGTTGATAGTTGAGCGAGGGGAATTCACATCTTTTATTTTGAGTGGATTGCTCAATAACACATTTGAGATGTTGTAGTCGCTGGTTGAGAATTTGGCTAGGGCTAGTCAAACTGAGTATGGCTTTCCGTATTTTACGACCACGCTGTTGTAGCGCCTCAACAGACATCGCCAGTACATCCTGTAATTGGTCATCAAAGGTTTGAGGCATAGACCAATCAAAGAGTAGGCCAATATTTTCTGGGGGGATTCTGAGCATTTCCTCATGCCCCACGCCCCCAGTCGCCAACACAACTTTACCCAGAAGCAGCGACTCCAAGACCGTATTCGGGAAATTTTCCCAGATAGAGGGAACAACAATACACCAGGCTTTGGCGAGACGCTGGTAGAGTTTGGGCGGGGCGATCGCTGCTTCTAAGATCAACTTCCCAGAGCTAAGATAAATTCCATACTTTTGACGCAAGTAGGTCTTCATCGACTGCCCTTGATGGTGATACCAAGTATCGTTACCGATCAGCGTCAAACGAAACTCAATTCCAGCATCCCAAAGTCTTTGACAGGCTGCAACGAGGGGCACAACCCCTTTACGCACTTCTAGGCGACCGAAGTACACCACGTCTCCTCGCTGGGGAATGACATCAGGAATATGATCCGGATTGAGTAAAGACTGGGTAGCCGGTAGGGGGATAACTTCAATGTCTAACGTGTTTCCCAGTGCATCCTTTGCCTGTTGAGCAATGTAATGCGTGGGCGCAATGATGCCATCAGCAGCGAGGGTACAAAATTTCTCCATGCGTCCTACCCAATAGTCGGCCAGTCGATAGCGTGGCATTCCACTAACGCCGTAGAGCATATATTGGGAACTGTGGAGCGTGAGGACGATCGGCACACCCTGGAGTTCGGGGCAGCCTGTGAGTTTTTGCTGTAGCAAAAAGTAAGCTAGGCCGCTATAGTCCTCACTCTCGATCGCGTCCGGTTGGCCATGGTTGCGAATATAGTCAATGACTGTTTCTGAAAGTTGATAGCTCAAGGCAGCCCAGTCGCCCATGACGTTGTAGGGAAAGGTGGGATGATTGTCAGAGTGGGGATGAGCTTGCGTTACAGCTAAGGGTTGATCTTTCCGAGGCACGATCGTCACCCACGTACAACCATCTTTTTGTTCAACCGTCGCTCGCTGACCCGGTGTAAAAATTGTGAGCTGATGCCCACTGTGGCGAAACATGGCTGCGGTGTTGCCCACATAGGCGGCAATGCCGCCTGGGGTCGGGGGGGCTTCGCTGGCAATGAGGAAGAGATGCATTGAGGACAGGTGTTTGATGGTATATTCAGAGGCGATAATCACGGCAACGTGGTCAGGCAAGACAATGCTCAACAGTTTGCCCAGCAAGGGCTTTGGTCTCTCTTTACTCCACAATCTATACCATTACCGTCGCTACATTTGGGTCAATGCTTGGCACGAGCTTTGGTTTCAATACGCTGGAACGAGTTTAGGCGTATTGTGGAATTTGATTCACCCCTTGTGCGAGATTATCATCTACACGGTGGTGTTTTCGTTACTGCTCTCGCGGGGTAGCGGTGATCATTTTTATGCGCTGTATCTGACCAGTGCCTTACTCCCCTGGCGCACGTTCACGGATTCGCTCACTGCTGGGGGAAATGCGTTTAAAAGCAATGCTCACCATCTCAAACGTTTGCCACTACCCAGTGAGATTTTTGTTACTAAGGCAGTTGTTACAGCTTCATTGTTATTGGTGGCATATTTTGTATTACTGTTGCCGTTGACGCTGATCGGCGGGGGACAGTTGGGTTTAAGTCTTTTCTGTCTACCGTTGTTGGCTGTTCTGTTGCAGACGATGGCTTTGGGAATGGCGCTAGGGTTAGCGAGTTTACAAATTCTATTTCCAGATATTCGTCAGATTGTTCAATTTCTGCTCCCGCTCTGGAGTTGGACAATGCCACTCTTTTTTCCAGATACGGCTGTTCCGGAGGCATTACGTCCGTGGCTCGATCTCAACCCACCCTATGCATTTTTGCGATCTATTCGCTATATCTTCTTGGAAAATCAGATCCCGGAGTTGTCGCTTTGGGGCATTATGGCAGGCTGGTCAGTTGTTTTTCTTGGATTGGGCATCACTATTCACAACTGCTTTAAGGATGAGATTCGAGATTTATTATGATTGATGTTCTACTGAAGGTTGAGCATTTGAGTAAATGCTTCAAGATTTATGCCAAATCATGGGATCGGGCGAGAGAGTGGGTGAGTCTGAGGCGAAGGAAGTATCATCAAGACTTTTGGGCTTTGCAAGACATTTCTTTTGAAATTCGCAAGGGGGATTTTTTCGGGATTATTGGTGAGAATGGTTCGGGAAAAAGTACATTGCTGAAAATTATTACGGGAATTTTAACGGCTTCATCTGGCAATGTTGAATGCAATGGGCGCATTCTTTCGTTGCTGGAGCTGGGGCGAGATTTTAACTTTGAGCTAACAGGTCGCCAAAATGTCGTTCTCAGTTCGGAGCTATTGGGATTTTCTCCGGACTACCTCAAGAATCGTCTGACTGACATTCAAGAGTTTGCAGAGTTGGGGGAATTTTTTGATCGTCCGATGAAGCTCTATTCATCGGGTATGAAGTCACGCTTGGCGTTTGCTTTATTTGCATTCTTAGATTGTGATTTGTTGATTTTAGATGAAGTATTAGCAGTGGGTGATATTTTCTTTCAGCAAAAATGTTTTGCTCGATTAGAACAACTCATTGAACAGCAGACAACCATCGTGCTAGTAACACATAATATGGATACTGTGCAGCAATATTGTGATCAGATAGTATTACTCCATCGAGGTCAAAATATTTTTCAAGGTGAACCGAGACTAGGAATCACCGAATACAACAAACTACACCATCAAAGTAATATTCAATCTACTATTTCTGACCAGATTACTCCATCCAATACACTGAATAGAAATTCAATTGTGGACTTTGCTAATCTGGAGTCAGTTGAAAATTGGCCAGATGATACTGTGTTTAACCTATTCTCATCACCAACCGATACTGATTATCCGTTAGTTCGCTATGCAATCTGTGATCACGCAGGGAATGCCAAGAATGTATTCTTTATCGGTGAAACCGCCTATATCTTTGCAGAGTTTTTACCCAAAATCACGATTGCTTCACCGAGTATAGGTCTCAATTTCTTTAATCGATTTAACGTGAAAGTCTATGGTAAAGCTTCTCATCTCCAAGCGATTACTGCTCCGCCTCTTGTGTCGGCAGGCAACTCGATCCAATTTGCCCAAACCTTAAAGCTAGACGTTCAGGCAGATCAATATGTCCTGGGATTTTTCTTACTTACGCTGCCTCCCACAGTTTATCAATGTCTTGATTCGCTGTCGCGATCAGAAGTTACTGAGCAAGCTCAGATTTGTGCGGTTTATGATCAAGTCACCTCAATTATTGTCAGAGAGAAGCAACGGTTGACTCAAGATTCTCATATGGGACTGTGCAATTTACCGGGAGTATTACAGTTAAGTATTTGCTCTGCACCTGAACCTTCTGAACCAGACAATTAATTCTCAAATTAGCGTACCTGACCTTAATGACTGAGCCAAGTATTCAATTTCAAGCTAAGTTTCAAGCTAATTTTCATTGGCAGAATCAGCCGATTGCCCTGCTGATCACCCCAGAGTTTGAAGGGATTTTTCGCAATGGCGGCATTGGTACTTACTATCGTACTCTAAGTCAAAAACTCAAGTCAGTGGGTTTTTATGTGATTTTGTTGCTTGCCCAAAGCAAAACTGCATTTCGAGGTCAGTCTAGGATAGCCAGTCTTGACCATATCTTCTCCACAAAAGAATGGTCAAACGTGTTGAATATCTCTGTAATGGAGCGGAGCTTGCTAACTCAATATGCTGAATTAGATTGGCTTGAGTTTGAACGATATTGTGTCCTAGCCTATGTGCAAGCGATCGCCACATTATGGCCGAACACCAAGCTGTACCTGGAATTTCCAGAACTACTCGGCCTCGCCACTCACACCATTCAGGCTAAACAAGCGGGTTTGCTAAACGATAATTGTCTGATCGCTGTAACCCTTCACAGTGGTCAAGAATGGCTGCAAGAAGCCCATGGTCGCTATCACAGTACTTCGCCCCAGTGGTTGCTGCAAACGGCTCAGGCTGAACAGGAGAGTTTTGAGCAGGCTGATTTAGCTCTCTTTCTCTCATATTTTTTGAAGGAAAAAGTACAGGGCTATGGTTGGCGAACCGATCACGCTCAACATCTGCCCTACTGTTTTCGGATTTTGGATGCTCTTCCTGAATCGATCACTGTATCCGCTCGTGGAGCAAGAGCAGCACAATCAATCGGCTCTTCGCTAGTCTTTTTTGGTCGTTTAGAAGAACGTAAGGGACTCTTCACTTTTGTTGAGGCAGTTCAACAATTGCCTCAGCACGTTATTCCGCCTGAGCAGGTCGTTTTTTTGGGTAAATCTGAGCAGGTTTTGTGTCCCGGAATCGGCATCCAAAGCACTCCAGACTACATTGAGCAAACTCTGGGCAGTCAATATCCTATCCACTGTTTAACGGATCTTTTTAGTCAGGAAGCGATCGCCCTTGTCTGCCAACTCAAAAACCCGATTGTTTGCCTCACCAGTTCCCAGGAAAACTTTCCCAATGCGGCAATTGAAATGGGCCAGTTGCCCGTACGTCTAGTTGTTGCAGATACGGGGGGCTATCGAGAGACTTTGGGATTGATTAACCGCACTGATGAGGTGTATTGGTTTGTACCGGGAGAGGTGCGATCGCTTGCCAATGCGATTGGACAGGCATTACAAAGTGAACCCATTGACATTGTCGTTCCCTCCTCAATAACCCTAACTACCATTAATAACCGGCTATTACAGAAACGTTGGAATCATCTGAGAGATAGTTTCGGATCTAACACCCGCTCTACAGACAGATCATGGATTTTAGGTATGACTTCAATGGAAGAACAAAAATTCCTAGAAGCCTATGCTAGAGATGACTATTCTGGTACTGGTGATATTGTCGAATTAGGTTGCTGGTTGGGATCGTCCACTATTTCCTTGGCGATGGGTTTAGAGCAGAATTCGCAGGTTACGAGTAAAAAACAATGTATTCACGCTTATGATCTTTTTATTTGGTACTCACAAGCAGGTATGGATGATAATGTATTGGGTACGAGCCTAGAAAACAAATATCGAGATGGTGAGAGTTTTTTAGAGGAGTATCTCAAGCGAATCCAGCTTTGGCAAGAGCTAATTTGTGTTCATCCGGGGGATTTGACTACGATGGGTTGCCCCCACGACAAGATCGAGTTTTTGTTTATTGATGCCATGAAGTCTTGGGAATTAGCCAATGTGATTCAGCACAATTTCTTTCCTCACCTGATAGCAGGATGCTCTATTGTCTTGCATCAAGATTTTGCCCATTGGTATACAACTTGGATTCACTTACTGATGTATCGCTTACGTGATCACCTAACTCCCATTAAGCATCCCTTCATGTATTCTTCTCAAGCATTTAGCTTGCTGAAGCCAATCCCTACAGATTTACTGGAGCCAAACTATGGATTTGAAGATTTTTCTGTGTCTGAAATTGAGCAAGCATTTGATTATTCCCTCAGCTTTACCCATCCCAAGATTCAGAGTAATATCTTGGCCGCTAAAGTTCAATGTTTCATTGAAATAGGAAATATAGATCGAGCCAGAGTTGAATTCAGGCAGG
>JBMYQW010000082.1:0-14507 GCA_049601735.1 Spirulinaceae cyanobacterium | reverse complement strand
TCTTCTCGGCTACTAACCACTCTATTATGTCCTAACTAGCCCTCTCTTTGCTATACCATGAAACCCACCCCCATCCAGAAACACCAAATAATGGTGCGATCGCAAAGCGAAACCGCAAAGCGCCTGCCAAGCGGAATCGTCCTCCCAACTGCTTTGAAAACTTTGATGTTGATTCAGAATGTGACGCCTTTTAAGGTTCAGGAAATATTTCAATGAGTCCAGTTCGGAAAGCCGAGTCGTAGGTAATGATGGGAATTTGTTCGAGTTCAGCTTGAGCCATGAGGATGCGATCAAAAGGATCTCGATGCTTTATCGGCAAATTTCCGGCTCTGAGCGCATGGGCTGAAGTGATCGGTAATTCTTGGAATTGAGCTTGGGTCAGCAACGCTGCATATTGTTCAATGATGGGTTGAGCTTCAGGAAGTTTGCCAATCCGATATTTGGTGGCAATTTCCAGGGCGGATATACTACTGACCAGAATGTGATGATCGGGATTTTGAATAATTTCTCGGCAGAGAACATCGAGTCTGTTGTCATCAAAAACCCACCACAACAAAACGTGGGTGTCGATCAGGTAGCTTATTCCCATCTTTGTAGTTCGTCTTCCGGTAAGGGATCAAAAAAACTCTCGCTAAGCGTTCCAGGAAGCAGACCAGGAGTACGGGGTTGAGGTGGGGTTTCTGCTGGAGTTAAACCCAAACGAAAATAATGGATGACCTCATAGAGTTGAGCCAGTTTATCATCAGGAATTGCTTGCAGTTCTTGAATGATTTTTTGGAGGAGCATTTTAAAGACCTTGGAATGAGATAAAGCGTTGACGAGCATTCGCAATTGTCTGATTGAGCTTATTTTGCAGGGTGGCTTTGGAAGGACGGTGAGATATTCCGCGATATGAAATCTGCTTGCCCCAACTCTTCTCCTACTGCTCACCCCGCCGCCGACAGCTCTGATCCGAAATCGAACCATCCGGGAGCGTGGCGCGACAGAGAATGATCGTCTCCAGCTCCACCGCCGTGAGATTCGCATTTTGGAGCTTGGCCTCCAGCAGGTTGGCGTTACGCAGGTCGGCATAGCTGAGGTTGGCACGGCGCAGGTCGGCATAGCGTAGATTCACATTGCGTAGATTCGCCTGCCGCAGGTTCGCACTGCGTAGATCGGCATCGTTCATTTGGGCATCCCGAAGCGTGGTCGCGCCCAAATTTGTGCTCTGCAAGGTGGCATCGTTCAAGACCGCTCGGGTTAAGTCCGCATGACTCAGGTTGGCATTGGATAAATCCGCTGCACTCAGATTCGCCAGGCTCAGGTTGGCTTGGTTGAGGCGGCTGTTTTGCAAGTTTGCGTTGCTCAGGTTGCTGTTGCGCAGATTCGCTTCGATCAGTTTGGCCCGTTGCAGCTTGGCATTGCTGAGATCCGCATCACTGATTTCGGCTTCGATCAAGTTGGCATCTCGCAGGTCAGTGCCTTGAAGTCGGGCATGGGTTAAGATCGCCCGCGTTAAGATTGCACTCTTAAGCTTGGCTTCGCTGAGATCCGCCCGTAACAGGTTGGCTTGGTCGAGGGTACTCGATTCAAGATCGGCATCGTGCAAGTCGGCCAGGGTTAAGTTCGCTCCAGTCAGATCACTAAAACTGAGATCTGCTCCGGCAAGCCGGGCATCGATCAGGTTGCTGCCGGAGAGTTTCGCTCGCTGCAAGTCCATTCCCGCCAGATCTGCGCCACTCAGGTCACAGTTGCGACATTCGTTGGTTTGGCGCAGTTGCTGAAGATGTTCCGGGTTGGCGGCTTGGGCAGGCGTAGTAATGATGCCTGCCGTGAGTAACAGGAATAGGGGGGTTAAGAATTGCCAGTGGGTGCGAACCATAGGAATCTCGATACGTTCACTGTAGATAGTGCCAAAAAAGAGAAAATAGAGAGTTTCTACCCGATGTATCAGGACAAAAAAATTGATCGTTAGTCTTGCGTTTATTTTGTTAGTTCATCGTTGCGTTTGGGTCATTGCATTGGGATGGGTTCAACACAAGGTCAGTCTTAAGGATGCTAAACGGTAACTTGATAATGAACCAAATCCCTCCTAAAATCCACATCGGAATCAGTAGTGGGAGCATCAGGATAAGAATTAAAGCAGTTTTTTTCGTCTGGCATTCAATTTCCTCACAACGTTCTGTTAATTCAGATTCGCTGATGGGTCTACCATATTTCTGTCGATCATCGTCTGTTATCGCATTAATAGATGTACCGCCGAGTGTTTCCAGGGCTATCTGAGTTGTAAGCATCAACGTCGGTTCTTGGCCAAGATATCCTTGCAAATATACAGTCTGAGTACCAGGAAGCTCGTCTGCGCCTTCTACGTTCTGCGCGAATGTACGGTAGACTAAATCATCCTGTGCCCGTGCGTGATCATAGAATTTAATCGCACCTGGCTGATAGGTGTAGATTTCAAGAGGCAAGCCTTGCGCACATTCAAACGCGATTTTTGCATCTAACTCATGTAGCTCACACGTTCCGGACTCCAGTACGCTCACAGGCAGTGAGCAAATATCTGTGATTTTTGAACAGATATCAAACAGGTCTGGCACATGATTCTGAAACGTGACGCAAGTTTTAGCTATACCCATGATTTTGACTTACCTCTGCTTCAAGACAACCCTATAGAAGTAGTTCAGCATCACCTGGTTGGGGCGTGACTGGCCGGGCTGGCTCCGGTGTGGCATCTGGTTCGGCAACAGGCTCAGGGGGCGCAGCCTCGGGCGGCGGTGGGATTTTTCCCTCAAAGAGAACCACTAATAAATCCACCAGGGCCGATCGCTGCTGAAGATTCAAGCCATCGAGGATGGCCCGATCGCGCTCTAACGGATTTTCATCCAATACGGTGGCGGTGGGGTAGCGATCGGGTGGCATTAGCTCGTTAGCCTCGAGATAGTCCGCGAGGGTGAGCTTCCAGTCGAAGCGGTAGAAGGGGGCGCGGCGTTTGGTGCGAGTGTGGTAATAGATCAGGCGATAGAGCAGCGTGTTGTGGTCTTGAACCTCGCCTGAGCTGGCCGAGCGGTAGTCATTGGCGCGGGGCAGCTCTGCCAGTACTTCAGGCAACTGAGCATAGGCTTGCTCGGCCGCTTCAAGATTGCGATTGCCCTGGGCCGTGGCAAAATGCTCCCCATCCAGGCCCCAGAGCACCAGAGAGCAGGCGATCGCCCCGATCAAAACATATTTCAAGCCATATTTGAAGAGCAACTTGAGCCCAGAGCCGAATATGCGCCCAAAAACAAAGACACCGCAGGGCAGGGAAACCCAGCCCCGACGATCGATGGTTTTGAGGCGTTGTAGACGATGAAGCTGACGTTGCATAGTCTTCCTTGGCAGCTAGTCGCTAATAATTTCCGGCTGGGTCAGCTCATCGGACATTTCAATCACGGCCCGAATCACCGGCTTCATCACGGAATCATCCAGATTCTCGAAGTCTTCGTAGCGACGGCGCTTGGCGCGATTGGCCACCTGCACCGTAATGCGGTAGCGATTCGCGGCGGCGGCCATCAGCTCATCCGCACGGGTCATCAGTTCATTGGAGTCGAAGGGAAGCCGTTTAGCCATGAAGATTAAGTCGTTTTGGGGGGGGACAATCTGTCTATCTTAGCTTGAAGTTCAGACTTGACCTAGGAGATCAGGCAGTCAACGCCTCACCATCCCTCAGGGCAGGCGATCGCGCTCCGTCGGTTCGCCGAGGCGGGCTAAGTCCGGCCCGACGGACACAATGCCACCGGGATTAATGGGAAACAAGGTTTGGTAATAGTCCCGGCGAGTTTGGGCGAGATCGCAGGTCGCAGCAATGCCAGGGATTTGGTAAAGATCGCGCAAATAGCCCCAGAGGTTTGGATAATCCACAATGCGGCGGCGATCGCAGCGAAAGAGCCCATGGTAGACCGCATCAAAGCGAATCAGGGTCGTGAACAGACGCACATCGGCCAGGGTGAGCTGCGAGGGCTGACCGCAAAGATAACGTTGCCGCCCTAGGTGCGCCTCCAGCTTGTCGAGGGTTGCAAAGAGATCATTCACCGCTCCGTCGTAGGCCGCCTGACTCTGGGCAAACCCACAGCGATAAACGCCGTTGTTCACGTTGGCGTAAATTTCCGCGTTCCACTGTTCGATCTCCGGGCGCAGCGCATCCGGCTCTAAATCTAGCTCGGGCTGTTTGGCAAACGCATTGAAAGCGGTATTGAGAATTTTAATAATCTCGGCGCTCTCGTTATTCACAATGGTCCCGGTTTCACAGTCCCACAACAGCGGAACCGTGGTACGTCCGGTATAGCTCGGGTGCGCTTGGCGGTAGAACTGAGCCAGGGTGGCACAACCGTTGTGAACCGGATCAAAGGCCCAGCCGCCTGCCGCGACCGAGGCCCGCAAGACCACCACATCAATGACGGATTCTAGGCCCTTGAGCGATCGCACCACCAGCGTCCGGTGGGCCCAAGGACAACTTAAGCCCACATAAAGCCGATAGCGATTTGCAGCGGCGGGATATTGCGCCGTCCCCACTGATTCCAAAAACACGCTATCGGGTCGCTGGTACGCACCGTCCGAGTTGCTCGGCGCGAGCTGGGACATCATGATCTGCCAGAGGGTCTGCCAGACCCATTGGCCAGTTTGAATGATCGGTTGGGCAGGCAGGGCCAGGAGCATCGCAGGCAAAGAAGAAGGTGAACTGTATCGGTTTGCTTCAGGGCCTCACCGCAGCGTGAACCCCTCCGCTATCATAAGTCCTGGAATTACGTCCTTGAACCTGTAACCCTAAACCCTACGTTATTGTCTGCCCACCCGGAGGCTCAAATTCTCATGCTCACGGATCTCCAGAAACGCAAGCTGATGAAGCTCTTTACGGTTTATGATGCCGACTGTAGCGGTGTGCTCGAACGCAAAGACTTTGATAAAGTGGCGCAGGAACTGACTGCAATGGCGGGCTGGAGCACGCGATCGCCCAAATGCCTTACCCTCACCAACCAATTTGCTCAAGAATGGAAATGCCTCCTCAAGAGCGCCGACGCTGATCAGGATCAAGCCATCTCCATTGAAGAATGGTTTGGTTATTACGATGACCTGCTCAGTGACGAGAAAAAATATCAGGAACGGGCCGCTGCCCTCCAAGACCAGATCTTTGATGTGTTTGATGCCAATGGCAATGGCGAACTCTGTGACACAGAATGGGCGAAGTTTCTGAGTATCTGCAATGTTTCTCCGGTCTATGTCACGGTGTTGTTTCCCAAGCTGGATACGGATGGGGATGGCGTAATTAAAAAAGCTGATTTTCTCACCCTGATGCAGGACTTCTTCTACAGCAATGACCCTGATGCTCCGGGCAATTTGGTGTTTGGGCCCTATTAAGACAGGTGAAATGCCGTCGGAATCACCAAGAGATGGCAGGAATTTCCGGCTGTGGCGGATGTCGCCCAGCAGCCTCACCAACGTCGTAAACGGTAACGGTTTACCGTGCCAACCCAGCCCGGATTCCGCTATGGCAATGCCGATCCGCCAATGGATGCGCTGGATACCAACGGCTCGACAATTCAACGCCGACACGATTAAATAGGCAAACTGGTTTGGCTCTATTGCCCTCTGCCGCCGTTATTCTTTCCCGATGCCCCAGCTTGTGAATTCCTCTGCCTTGACGTTTGTACCGACTCCGACCGGAACCCTGACCGTGGCCAATTGCCCGGCGACTGAGATTCAGCTGTCGTTGGTGATTCCGACCTATCAGGAGCGGGACAATGTGGTGCTGCTCGTCCAACGGTTGGTGACATTGCTAGAGCCAGACTATGCAGGACGCTATGAACTGATTGTCGTCGATGACAACAGCCCCGACGGGACGGCCGCGGTGGCTCTGCAATTGAGTCAAGACTATCCGCAATTGCAAGTGATGCGTCGCCGCGGCGAACGGGGGTTGGCAACGGCGGTGATTCGCGGTTGGCAGGTGGGCCAGGGGGCAACCTTGGCGGTGATTGATGCTGACTTACAACATCCGCCCGAGGTGTTGTTGCAGCAGTTGGCGGCGATCGCCGCTGGCGCTGATCTGGTCGTGGCCAGCCGTCATGTTAGCGGCGGCGGCGTGAGTGATTGGAATATCGGTCGCCGCATTCTGTCGCGGGGGGCGCAACTCCTGGGTCTTTTGGTCTTACCGGGGGTGATCAGCCGTGTTTCTGACCCCTTGAGTGGTTACTTCATGGTGCAACGGGCGGCGATCGCAGGCCCCCAGCTCAACCCAGTGGGCTATAAAATCCTGATCGAAATTCTGGCCCGGGGCACGTTTGACACCATTGAAGAAGTCAGCTATGTCTTCCAAGAGCGTCAGGATGGGGAGAGCAAAGTGACCTACAAGCAATACCTCGAATATATCCAACACCTGCTCACGCTCTGGTGGGAGCGATTGTGGTCGCGGTAGGGCAGCGGCGATCGCCCGAAGACAGACTATGATCGACTCAGATCTCGTCTTTCAACCCCATGCCCCGGCTCCGTTTCCCAGACTTGCAGAATTGGCTGAATCATCGCTATCTGGGCAACTCCTCCATCACCACTTACTACGCCCTCTTAGAAGCCTGTCTGATTGGGGTGGTGTCGGCGCTGGCGGCGCTGCTGCTCAAACAGGGGATCGGCTCTCTTGGCTGGTTGCGCTTGCAGAGTGTTAACCAATTTGGCGTGGGCAGCCTGCTGGTCTTTAGCACGGTGCTGGGTCTCTTGGCCGGATTGCTCGTTGAATATGGGTCCACCGCCGCCAAGGGTAGCGGCATTCCCCAAGTCAAAGCGGCACTGGCTCGGTTCCCTGTGCCGCTCTCACTGCCTTTGGTGTTGATCAAGCTGCTGGGAACGGTGTTGGCCCTAGGCGCCGGGTTTACCCTGGGACGTCGTGGCCCCACCGTCCATATCGGTGCAGTCTTAGCCGCCCAGCTCAGTCGCTGGGTTCCCACCTCGCCCCAACATCGACGGCAGATGATTGCAGCGGGGGCGGCGGCAGGTCTGGCGGCCGGGTTTAACACGCCGATCGCCGGGGTGCTCTTTGTGGTCGAAGAACTCTCGCGGGATATGTCCGGCCTCACCCTCGAAACGGCGATCATGGCCTCGTTTACGGGCTCGGTGATCTCGCGCTGGCTCGGCTCGGCAGATCTTAATATTTCCGCCACGATGCTCATGCCGCCTGGGGGCAACTTTTTTGAGGTGGCAGATATTCCCTTCTACGCCGCGCTAGGAATTGCTGCGGGTGTCTTAGGTGTGCTCTTCAACCAAGGGTTGCTCTGGGGGCTGACCTGGCAGCAGCAGCGACTCTCCTGGGTCTGGCGGATGGGGATGGCCGGTCTGGTTACGGGGGCCGTGATTGCGATCGCGCCGCCGATCTTCCGCGACAACGCAGGTTTGCGCGAGTTTTTGATCACCGGAGAATTCAGCTGGCAGACGATCCTGCTCGTGTTTGTCTTGCATTTTGCCCTGACGCTGGTGGCCTATGGTTCCGGCGCACCGGGTGGGCTCTTTTCCCCCGCGCTAGTTTTAGGCTCGGCCCTGGGCTACCTGATCGGGAGTGCCAAGCTGGCCCTGCTGGGCTCGGCCACCCAGACGACCTATGCCCTGGTGGGGATGGGGGCCTTCTTTACGGCGGTGGCGCGGGTTCCCGTCACGGCGATCGTCATCATCTTTGAGCTGACGACGGACTTTCGCTTGGTGCTGCCCCTGATGATCAGCACGGCCCTGGCCTATTGCGTGGCCGAAGCCCTCAAACCGGGGTCTATTTATCAACATCTGCTCAAGTCTAGCGGCATTGAACTCGCCGATGAGGGGGATAACCATGATGTGCTAGGACGGCTCCAGGCCGCCCAGGTGATGCAGCACCGCGTGGAAACGCTCCAGCCTAGCATGACCTTGGAAACAGTCTGGCAGCTCTGTCAGCGATCGCACCACCATGGGTTTCCAGTCGTGCAGCGGGGCCAACTGATCGGCATGATCACCGAGCGCCATCTGGCCAAGCTCGCCAACCAAAGCCCCCAGCGCCCGGTGCGGGATTTTATGGATCGCCGCCCGATCGCCGTCCATCCGGGCGTCATTCTCAGTGATGTGCTCTACCTGATGGACCGTCACCATATTTCCCATCTGCCCGTCACCGAGGGGCGCAAGCTGGTGGGGATTATTACCCGCAGTGACCTGATCCATGCCACCGCCGACCAACTGCGCGGCGTCAATCGCGCCTACAACATTGACCCCTCTTACGGCGTCTACCGGACTCGGGCACCAGCCACGGGCGAGGGGCGCATCCTGCTGCCCGTGAGTGATGCCACGATGCTGCCCCGGTTGCTGCCCCTGGTGGAGGCGATCGCCAATCATTACCATTACGAGGTGGAATGTCTGCACATTATCAACCTGCCGCCCCATCTCTCTCCCGCCCAGACACCGATTGATCTGCAACCGGGCTTGGCGCTGCTAGAGCAAGTCCGTCAGGCCACTCACCATTGGACTGCCCCCCTCCACACCCAAGTTCGCGTCGCCCACGACACGGCTCAAACCATCCTCGAAACCATCCAATCCCGCCATATTGACCTCCTGATCATGGATTGGCCCGGCCGCACCCGCTCGGCGGAATTTCTCTTTGGCAACATCACCGATACGCTGCTGCGGGAATCTGCCTGTGATGTGCTCTTGCTCAAGCCTGGGCAAGGCTTTGACTGCCATGCGGAACCCACCTCCTGGCTGATCCCCTTTTCCGGGGGGCCGAATATTCATGCGGCCCTCTCGCTGCTGCCCGCCCTTGCACAACTCAATCCGCCTCAGAATGTGCTGTTGCCCCAGGTCGGTGCGGGCGAGGGCGGTCAAGAACTCCAGCAACTCGCCGCATATCTCAGCCAGCAACTGCCCTGCCCGATTCTGCCCCTAACGTTGCCGCCTCAAAATATTGTCGAGGCGATCGTGCAGCTGACCCAAGCCAAGGACTGTGGGTTGGTAGTGGTCGGTGCGAGCCGAGAAAGTATGGTGCAACACGCCCTCCATGGCAATATTCCGGAGGCGATCGCTTCCGGGGTCAATAGCACGGTGATCCTGTTTCAGGTGGCTCAAACCCATTAGCAGATGACTTGCTCCACCCCGGCCAACCTTGGGGCGAAACCTGCGCTGCCGTTTTAAACGTATCGCAGGTCAGCTCGACTCCCAGCCATTGCCCCAACGTTTGTAAGTCCTGATCAAAGATGGACTTGACCTTGGTCTGGTTTTCGGGTGTGAGTTGCGGGCGTTTTTTCATTTGCCAGAGGCCCTTAATGCGATCGCGCACCCCCTGCGGGATCAACCGTTTGCGAATCGTGCTTAAGATCGGCGCATGGACGATCAGATCCCGCAGGACGCTCTGGCGCATCCGCTGGCTCGAAACATTCGATCGCTCCAGTTCCTGCCATTGGGGCGGGTTGGGGTAGCCAATAAACTCACAGACCCGTTGCAATTCCTGGTCGGGGGCATTGCAAAACTGCTCAAAGAAGATCGGCAGGACGCGATCGGGGCCAAAGGCTTCGAGGTAGGGCTCGATTTGCAGACTGTAACGACCATAGTCGATCATCTCTGGGTGTTGCTCCACCGCCGTATTGAGATCCACCGAAATCACCCGTTGGGTCCATTCATGGATGTAATGGGAAACCAGACGCTGAATCGGGTGGCGCATCATGTAGATCAGTTTGAGATCCGTGCCGAGGTGTTCTTGGATGCGGGCGATCGTCTCGGGATAGGTGGGCAGTTTCGTGTAGTGGGTGCTAGCCTCGCCGCAGAGATCCTCAGGGCTGGCAGACTCAAACAACTGCCAATACCAGTCAATGCCCTGGGCGTAGATCGGATCATCACTGAAGAAGTTGGGCTCCTTCGGTGTGGGCATAAACACATTCGGCTGGGCGACGAGCTGCTCGTACAAGCTGCTAGTGGCGCATTTCATCGCGCCGATGATGATAAAACGGGGGCGGGGAGGGGACGGCATGGCAATCAGATCAAGAGGGTATCTCTTGTATAACAGCTTGGGTGCATCTGAGCGATCGCGCCCCTCACCTGAAGACATAAAAGGGTGAACCAATGGCTCACCCTGCAATCTAGCGATATCGATACTGTAGCGGTGGTTGGTGCAATTACACCTTCCGGGAATAATACTCAACCACCAGCAGTTCATTGATGGGAACCGCCACCCATTCCCGCTCAATGACACTATTGACCTTACCCGTCATCGTGTCTTTATTGAACTCGAGATGGTTGGGAATATTGGCCAAACCGGGATATTCCATGTTGGCTTGAACGAGCTTTTTGGAGCGATCGCGATCGCGCACCGCGACCACATCCCCCGGACGACATTGATAGCTCGCCACATCCACCACGCCACCGTTAACCGTGACGTGGCCGTGGTTCACCAGTTGACGTGCCCCCGGAATTGTGCCCGCCATGCCCAGGCGGAACACCGTGTTGTCGAGGCGCATCTCCAGCAGTTCGAGCAGCTTGGTTCCCGTGGAACCCGTCGCTTTCCGTGCCTTCTTCATGTAATTGACCAGTTGTTTTTCTGAAACACCGTAGTTGAAGCGCAGCTTTTGCTTCTCTTCAAGTCGGATGGCGTATTCAGAGCGTTTGCGGCGGCCCTGCCCGTGCTGTCCTGGGGGATAAGCCCTGCGCGGCGTCTTACGACTTAAACCCGGCAGTTCTCCCAGTCGGCGTACAACACGTAGACGAGGGCCTCGATAGCGAGCCATATGATTTACGATCTCCTAACCGTGAACGAAATTGTTTGGTGTAATTTTTGGGGTCTGAAATTTTTCCCAAGCTCAGAATTATACACAATCCAAAGGGGATAGAGCAAATTTTTGAAGGCAGAGCGAAGAAGGCAGACTTGATATCTGCTGCCGATAGTCAAAAGTCCGAACTCCAAATTCAGATAAACTGCATCTGTCGGATTCAGGGAAAGCTCAATGGTGGGATGGTTGCGCTGGGGGATCGCAGTGATCCTAGGGGTTTGGCTTGCTGGTTGTCAGGCCCAGACCGTGCGGGTGGGGGAACCCGTCACGATACAAACGGTTTTAAGTGGCCAAACGGTGGAAGTCCTATTGCGCAATGAACCCCTCACGGTACGCCTAGCCGGAATTGACGCCCCCGATCGCCGCCAAGCTCCTTGGGGAGAGCAGGCCCAAACGTTGCTGACGCAACAATTGGCTCAATCTGAATCCCTGTATTTAGAGCCTAGTGATCCGGAGCGCGATCGCTACGGGCGGCAATGGGGCTACCTCTGGCAGGGCGATCGCCTCATTAACGTCTGGCTCGTGGAGCAGGGCTATGCCTTAGCCCGACGCGAGCCCACGGCCGCCCATACCGAGCAATTGAGCCATGCTCAGGACTATGCCAGAATGATGGCCGCAGGCATCTGGCAGCCCGAGAACCCGATGCGTCAAACGCCCCAGGAGTTTCGTGACCAAGGGGCAGCGGCTGGAAATTAACATATTCCAAGAACAATCGTGAGTGAGGACAGCTCTGGATTCAGTGGCAGACATCCTGCCTACCTTGGATCATAGATTTTCTTAGCACGTAACTTCAGATGAATGACTAACGAATGAGTTAAGGAACAACATGACCTCTCTTGAACCCCCTGAACCGCTAGAGCAGTTGCAACGTTACCTGGATATTGCCACCGAAGCCGCCCTAGCAGCCGGAGCAATCCTTGAAAAAAGCTGGGGCAATGTCCAATCCATTACCCAGAAAGGACGGCCTGGAGATCTGGTAACAGAAGTAGACAAGGCCTCGGAAGCGGTGCTGCTCAAAGTCCTTAACCGTCATTTGCCTGACCATGCCATCTTGGCCGAAGAGTCCGGACAGATTCAGGGGACGAGCGATCGCTACCGCTGGGCGGTTGACCCCCTTGATGGCACGACCAACTATACCCATGGCTATCCGGCGTCCTCCGTTTCGATTGGCCTCCTGATCGAAGGACAACCTGCGGTGGGGGTGGTCTATGACCCCTACAGTCAGAATCTTTACCGGGCGGCCACGGGCCTCGGTGCGACCTGCAATCGCCAGCCTATCCAGGTTTCCCAGGCGAGCAATCTTGCCGAGAGCCTTTTGGTGACGGGCTTTGCCTACGATCGCCACAGCCGGACGGATAACAACTATGCTGAGTTTTGCTATCTCACTCACCTCACCCAGGGGGTGCGACGGGGCGGCTCGGCGGCGCTGGATTTGGCCCATGTGGCGGCGGGGCGTCTCGATGGCTATTGGGAGCGGGGCTTGAGCCCGTGGGATATCACAGCCGGGATTGTCTTAGTACAGGAAGCGGGCGGTCGGGTCACGGCCTACGATGGTTCACCCCAAGATCTTGAATCCGGACGCATCTTAGCCACCAATGGCCCGCTGCATGACCCTCTCAGCCACGCTCTCCTCAATACACCGCCGATTAGCACCTGGGCGGATGCGGAGGCGATGGCGGCGATCGAAGTTTGATATGGGTTTGCCATAGATTTACGATTCAAACCGAGGTAAAGTCTATCTCCGATTCGGAAATCCTTACCGATTGCAATACCCACCTTGCAACTCAACATTAGGGGTTTTGATGGAAATAGTGATTGGTTCTGGCGTAGATAATGTTTTATTTGGATTTACAGAACGTCAAGTTGTTGAAAAATTAGGAAACCCAGACAAGGTGTGGAATATCGATTATGGAAATCCTGAAGATAGAGACATTGAACTGACATACAATGAGCTTCGACTGGTTTTGAAAATTGAGAAAGAGAATGAGAGTAGGCTGGGCTGGATTGAGGTTCACAATCAAAACGCAACTTTGTGGGGTATTCACCCATGGCGAACCTCCAAGTCAGAATTATTAGCGTTGTTGGTCGAAAGGCTCGACGAAGATTATGAAATTGAGGAATATCGATCTATGGAATGCTACCTTTTTGACGAAAATTGGGTAGAACTTCAGTACGAATTCGATCGGCTCTACTGCTTTAAGTTAGGCGTATTATATGGTGAGGATGATCAGCCGCTATGGCCAAATAGAATAGGAAATAGTTGAGATCTATCATTGCAACTCTCGACTGGGAGACGGATTGCGTAAGTCACCGAAGATTGCATCAACATCAATATTTGCTTCAGCGATCTTGTGAGTCGTACGGAATACTTCAAGATCGCCCCTCTTTTAGGATACGCTCTTGCTTTCGTCAGTGAGAACTTTTGCCCAGCGCCGCCCAACGCCAGCAAAACATCCCAACATGATCAGGCTTTCCGTGATCAGGGTGGCGATCGCCGCCCCCTGAGCGCCATACAACGGAATCAACCCAGCATTTAAAGCGATATTCACAACCACCGCCGCTAAGGTCAGGAGTAAATACAGCTTTTGCCGCTCCAGCGCGACCAGGGATTGAGTTGCCAGATGCCCCAAATAAATGGGCAGTAAACAAAGACTCAAGAGCTGCATGATCGGGATCGCCCCTTGAAAATCCGCCGTGTAGATCAAAGTCATTAAAGCAGGTGCAGCCCAGACCATCGCTAGACTCACCAAAACGCCTAAACCGCCGAGCAGCGCCAACAGTTTCTGAAACATGGCGCGAAACTGCTGGGGCTGCGCCAAGCGAGGAAAAGCCACAATCATGATTACGCTCGGCAGCATGATTGCCCCTTCAACCAACCGATAGGCGGCGTTGTAGAGCCCCACCGCCGCATCACCCTCAATAATGCCCAGCATGACGCTATCAATGCGGAAGTAGAGCATCCCCAGCAGGGCAACGCCTCCGAGCAAAACGCCTTCTGTAGCGGTTTGTTTGAGGCGGGGAATCTGTACAGACTGGCCGACGGACGGTTGGAGATAAGGCCAGGTAAACAGGAGGGTAATGAAGGTAGCGATCGCCGTTGCAACCACCAGCGCGATCGGCCCGAGCCACAGCCGGGGGAACGTTGCCCAACCGAGCCCCAGCAGTAAAACGAGGGCTAAACCCTTATGCAGGCTAGTGACAACTGCTTCAAGGCGCATTTGCTCATAGCCCCGCTGCACCGCAAAGCAGAGGCGCTGCATGGAGAGCAGCACCAGATAGAGATATAAACTCGCCAAGAGAGTGAAGGGGGTTCCCAACCGGGCCAGCAGCGGCAGCAGCGCCAAACAGAGCACCGCCATGCCGCCGCGGATCAGCAGGGCATCTTGAATCACCACGGGGTGTTGCTGGCTGCGATCGCGGCTGACGCCCTTGGTAATGACCAGATCTAGACCCAACTCCAGTAGAGGCTGTAAGATCATCAGGCTCAATGACAGGGCAAAGGTAAACTGGCCGTAGATTTCCAGACCCGTAAGGCGGGGGAGCAGCAAATAAAACAGTAAACCCAACCCTTTGGCAACACCTTGACCCAGAAATTGCCAAAGAAAATTACGACCTAATCCCATTGCTTGATTCTCAGTTTAATTCTCATCTGGTTTGTCCGTTCCTTTTTTAAATGCTGCTGGCTAACTTATCTTTTTTGCCCCAAAACCCCTCGGGTTTGTCCGTTTATGCGACGAA
>JBMYQW010000081.1:0-14561 GCA_049601735.1 Spirulinaceae cyanobacterium | reverse complement strand
AAGCGATCGCATTAAACTTTTCCAGATCCAGTTCGGGCGGCAACGCCGCGATTGCGCCCTGGGGTGTTTCCGGGCAAGCCAGCACCAGAGCTTCGGGGAGTTGCGCGAGAACTAGCGGTTTCAGGGACTCGGGGACGGCGATCGTCAACATTCCTACCCCACTGGCCCGAGCACCGAGCCCCGCTAGCACAATGCTGCCCCCGTATTGCTCGGAACCGCCGATCAGCAGCAAATGACCCTGACGATATTTGTGAGCAGTGATCGCGCGCTGGAGGGGGATTGCAGCGAGAGCCGCATCGGCAGTGAGACAGGCTTGAGGGGGGTGATGGCCCAGAATAGAGGCGATCGCCACCTCCGGCAAACCAATGTCCAAGCAATGGAGTTGCCCCAAGTAGTCCAGGGCATTGTCTTGAAAGCAAGCCCGCTTCCAGGCGCCTAGGCAGAGGGTATGGGTGGCGCGAATTGCGGTGGCGAGAACTGCCCCGGTATTGGTTTCAATCCCCGTGGGGAGATCAATGCTCACCACGGGCGTTGCCCATTGATTTATCTGGTCAATCGCGGTGGCCAGATCGCCTGCGATCGCTCGGGTTTGCCCCAGACCGAAGAGCCCATCGATCAGTAGTGAGCAGTCTTTTAGCTCTGAAATCGTTGCAACTTCAGGAATCTTGAGATAGGTCGCATAGCGGTAATGCGACTCGGTGAGGGCTTTGCGGCGCTCAAAGGGGCTATAAACGAAAACAGCATACCCCTGCAACTGCAACTCTCGCGCCACAATCAGAGCATCGCCCCCGTTGTGCCCTGGGCCAACCAAAATGCCGATCCTGATGGGGGCAATGTGTGGGGGGGGATTGTCCCCCAGCACGTTTCTCCTGAGCCATTGCACAATTTGCCCGGCGGCTTTCTCCATGAGCGCCGCCACGGGCATTCCCGCCTCAAAGAGGTTCGTCTCTAGGTCTTGCATTTGGGACGCCGTGACAATCCGAGACTGGGTATGGAGGGATAAGTCAGCCATGGGTCAAAATTGCTGGTGCAGTTAGGGCGTTTTATCAATGAGGGTGGGTCACTATTTAACCGCAGAAGCTCGATGGGACAAGGGATAGAGCACCCGACTCAAACAACAGGGAAAGGGACTGTATGCCAGTCATCGTCAGAGCTTTAAATCTAAATAATGACAGCCTCTAAACCCTATGCTTATCATTAACAGAGGGAGACAAACACATTGAATAGTCCTAAACGGATGAGCATTGATGATTGAGTGTTCCGTGGACGAAGTCGATACGATTCTAATGCTGACTGTATGAAATCCCCATCTCTTCCGACCCTTTTGCCCCGTGGTGCTGGCTGGCGCTGGCTGGGTCTGTTCAGCCTCATGGCCGTTGGTGTGCTCGGCAACTATTTTAAGCTGTCGCTCTTCTTCGGTGTTGACTTTCTGTTTGGCAGCATCTTTGTCTTAATTGTGCTGCGGGTCTACGGTTTTTTTTGGGGCACGTTGGCAGGACTGGTGGCAGGGGCTTATACCTACTGGTTGTGGGGACATCCCTACGCTGCCATTGTTTTCACCCTAGAAGCCGCGTTTATGGGTTGGGGGCTGCGCTCGGGCTGGCAACGGCGCAACATGATTTTGCTGGCCCAGTTGTATTGGCTGGCGATCGGCATTCCCCTGGTTTGTTTGTTCTATGGGGTTGTGCTCGATCTGCCTTGGCAATGGAGTGTCTTTCTGATTGCAGGCAAGCAAGCGGTCAATGGCATCTTTAATGCGATCATTGCCGCCTTGATTTTGGACTATATGCCGCTGCCCTGGCGATCGCGCAAAACCTTTACCTGGCAGCAGCTCCTGCTCAATTTGCTGGTCATGTTCGTGTTTATTCCGGTGCTGCTAGTTACGGTGATCAATGGGAATCAAGCCGTACGCAACACCGAGCAGGAATTGCAACTGTTGCTGCAAACCGTGGCGCTGCCGCTGCAAGACAACTTTGACCAATGGTTTGAACGTCATCAGGTGGCGCTGGAGACCTTAGCCCAAGAGGCTAGCCTCAGTGCGCCGACCCAATTGAGTGAACATCTTCAGCAGGCCCATGCCCGCACAAATGATCTCTTGGAGCTACAGGTGGTGGATGAACAGGGGCGATCGCTGGTTCGCAACGATGAACTTTCCTGGAGTGAGCGCCTTAATAACGATCAATCCCTTGTTCCCGTTCCGCTGTCGGCACACCAACAAGCGATTCCGTCCCAAACCCAGGTTGAACCCCGCTTAAGACCTGTCGAATCTCCCATGCTGGTCTGGGAGGTTCCCCTCGACCCAACAGCGCCTGAGCCGGGCAAAGTCTATGCGCTGGTGGATCTGCGACCCTTGAGTCAGACCTTGATGGCGAACCAGCAGGTAGAGGATTTGCGGGCCGCCATTGTGGATACTCAAGGTCAGACCCTGTTGAGCAGCTCAATGGTCATTGAGACGGCCCTGGATCTGCAAAGAGATGGGGAAATTCGTCAGCTCTCGGAAACCACATTTCAATGGTTGCCCTACGTTCCTGAAAATACCCCGAAGCTCTGGCGCTGGCGGCGATCGTTCTATAGCATCAAGCTCCCTTTGAACAGCGATCGCCTCGACTGGTCTCTGCTGGTACAAATCTCACCGAACCGCTACATCAATGCCCTAGAACTCACGTATGTCAGATCGCTCTGGCTCTTGCTGGCGATCGCCTTAGTCACGCGCTTCATTGCCTTGCACTTGAGCCGACAGTTGGGACAACCCCTACAAGACCTCACCCGTGCCACCACGAATCTGCCCGACCAGGTCGCTCAGAATGAAGGAGCGATCGCCCTGCCCCGCAGTCGCATCCAAGAAGTGATTCGGCTCGGCGAGAATTTCCAGTTGATGGCCGCTGCCCTGGTGCGTAAGTTTGCCGAACTCCAGGACTCTAAAACCAGCTTAGAATTGCGCGTCCAAAAGCGCACCCAAGACCTCCGTATCGCCAACCAGCAGCTCGAACAACAGATCCACGAACGAGAGCAGATCCAAGCCCTGCTGCGGGAGCGGGAAGAACGCTATGCCCTGGCGATTTACGGTACAAACGATGGCATTTGGGACTGGGATCTCAAGACGAATCAGGTTTATTACTCCCCCACTTGGCTACGGATTGTGGGTTGTGAAGGCGAGGAGCCTTGTGAAAACGAACTCTCGCTCTGGTTCGATCGCCTCCACCCTGATGATCTCACCCCGGTGATGGCTCAAATTCAAGCCCATCTCCAGGGCGCAACCCGGATGTATCGAGATACCTATCGCTTGCAGCATCAGGATGGCTCTTATCTTTGGATCGAAGCCAAGGGGCGCTGTCTGAGGAGCGACCAGGATGAGGCCTATCGGTTAGTGGGCACGATTACCGACATTACCGAACGCCAGCGGGTCGCCGCCGAGCTGCGCCAAGCCAAAGAAACCGCCGAGGTGGCCAATCGAGCCAAGAGTGACTTCCTGGCCACCATGAGCCATGAAATTCGCACCCCCATGAATGCCATCATCGGCATGACGGAGCTGCTGGCCGATACTGCGCTTGACCCCCAGCAGCAGGAGTTTGTGGATGTGGTGCGCACCAGCAGTGATGCGCTGCTCGCGCTCATCAACGACATTCTCGACTTCTCTAAAATTGAAGCGGGCAAGATTGAGCTAGAGTCCCAAGTCTTTGAACTCTATGCCTGTGTCGAAACGGCATTGGACTTGGTGGTGGGACTTGCCAAGCAGAAGGGCTTAGAGCTGACCTACTTGATTGATCCCCATGTGCCCCGGCAACTCCTGGGGGATGTGACGCGGCTGCGCCAAGTGCTCGCAAACTTACTCAACAATGCGGTGAAGTTCACCGCAACGGGCGAAGTGGTGGTTGTGGTCTATCCGGAGGCCCAGTTAGAGCCGAAGTTAGAATCCCAGTTAGACCCTGACTTAGACCCTGACTTAGACCCTGACTTAGAGCTGCTGTTAGAGTCCGATCCAGCGGTTTTGCTCGAACTCAGGGACGATGAGCAGACCGTAACGCTCCATTTTGAAGTGCGGGATACGGGCATTGGCATTCCGGCCGAGCGCCACGATCGCCTCTTTAAGCCCTTTAGCCAAGTGGACACCTCCACCACCCGCCAATACGGCGGCACGGGCTTGGGTCTGGCGATTTGCGATCGCCTGGTGCGCCTCATGGGCGGGCGCATCTGGGTCGAGACGGCGATCAATGCCGGGTCTATTTTCCACTTCACGATCGTGGCCCAGGCGGTTGCTTCGCCCGAGCCTGACCCCAGCCCCGATCGCCAACTCCAACCCCTCCATCAAAAGCGGGTGTTGATTGTAGATGACAACGCCACCAATCGTCATCTGCTGCTGCTCCAGACCCAGGCCTGGGGTATGACCCCGACCTTGGCCGCGTCAGGAGAACAAGCTCTGAGTCTTTTGCGCAACGGCGAAGTCTTTGAGGTGGCCATTCTAGATTTACAAATGCCCCAGATGGATGGCGTGATGCTGGCGCAGCAGATCCAACAACTGCCCCAGGGTCAAGCCCTCCCGCTCCTGATGCTGACCTCCCTCGGCCTCCACCATCCCCCCGCCTTGACAGAGAATGCGCACCGCTTTGCGGCAACCCTAAGCAAACCGATCAAGCAAGCGATGCTCCGGAAGGCGCTCTTGGCGGTCTTTGCACCACCGGACGACATCAACAAAGTTGCAACTGCTGCCGCGACTGACATTGCCCCATCCCCGCTTGCTGTGACCTCGCCGCCGCCGCGCATTCTGCTGGCCGAGGATAATCTCGTCAACCAAAAAGTTGCTCTGAATATTCTCAAGAAACTCGATTATCGTGCGGATGTGGCAACGAATGGCTTGGAAGTCATAACGGCATTGAACCAGCAGGATTATGATGTGATACTGATGGATGTGCAAATGCCAGAAATGGATGGTCTAACTGCGACGCAAAAAATTTGTCAGCAGTGGGGTCAGCACCGTCCTTACATTATTGCCATGACGGCCAATGCGATGCAGGGCGATCGAGAACGCTGTTTGGCGGCTGGCATGGATGACTATCTCAGTAAGCCCATCCGCCTAGACAGCCTTGCCACTGCTTTGCAGCGTCACGCCACGCTTCATCCTCTGCCTTCCTCTTCTTCCGCCATGATGCCCCCTTCTTCCTCTATTCTTGATCCCGCTATTCTGGACGAACTGCGTGTCATTGGCGGTGAGGCCGCAGACGAGCTGCTCTGTGACCTCTTTGATGCCTATCTCCAGGACAGTGGGGAGCTGATGGAGCAGTTGCAGATGGCGATCGCCAGCCAAGATGCCAAACAACTCCACCACACAGCGCATACGCTCAAGTCCAGCAGTGCCTCGCTTGGTGCAAACGAGTTTGCTCAACGCTGCCAAACGCTGGAGCAGTTGGGCCGTCAAGGTCAAACGGATGTTGATGCCCAGAGCTTGTCCGAGTTGCGGCATCAATATGAGCAGGTCAAGCAGGCTATTCAAGCCGAACGCAATAAGATTGAGATTTAAGCGCGATCGCTCCTAAACAAAGCGAGTTTTTCTGTCCTCCCAAGATGAGATTGGAGAATTCGATAAAGGTGATCAGTTGTGCAACGTTTGAGCAGAATCGACCGGGGAATTTATCAAGGGAGCGATCGCCTGTGAGTTGTTGCTTTTTTTGATTGTTTCTGGCGAGATTACGAGTATGATGCATACAGAAATAATTCATCTCTAATCTAATCCTCTAACCATGAGTCCAGTTAGCACCAATCAACTCAGTATTTTTGAGTTAGTCGGTTATCTATTCTCGGGAATTTATTGCGAATTTATTTTTGTGATAGCACTATTTCTTACCAAGACGACAATCTCTGATGAGATCAATGATTTTCTTGGCACATCATTTTTTCTGAAGGAGTTCCCCATAGATCTGTCCATAATTCTATCACCAGCAATAATAGTTCCAGGCATTTTGGTTCTAGCTTATGGACTAGGGATTTTGTGTTCTCAGTTCTCACTCTTTTACTACTATGGAGATAATCGCGATATTTTGAGATGGATATTCACAGAACCCTATCATTACCCGTTTAAGCTATCTTATAAGATGCATAAGACTTATCAAGAACAGCATCAAAATCAAGACTCAAGTCTCGTGAAATACCATCCATATTCAATGATGATGCCGTGGCCTACAATACTTGAAAGTTTAAATAAGAAAAAGATAATTCCAGACAAAGCAATGTCTACAATTAAGGGCTTATCAGATAAAGATAAATTTTCTAGTTTTCGGGAAAATAAAAACAAAAAACGCGAAAAAGATATTGCACGAAAAACCAGACTTCTTGTCGATCGTATTTGCGAAAAGATTGCATTGTCCAGCAAATTCCTTTTTATGATAGATCGTATTGCTTCTCGAATTCGCTTTGCAAGTTCAATTATTGTTACAAATTTAGTTTTCTCTGGTTATCTTTTTTTATTGATTTCGATCAGCAAAGCCGAATCTCAGGATGAGTTGTTTTCCTTTTTTTTTGGCATATTCATCGCAGTATTAGCTCTTCTATTAAGATTGTTTTTTCGATCGTTCATATATCCAATTCATGGTATTGAACCCAAACGTGAATTCCCAAATTGGTTCAATAAGCTCCCTTGTCTTTTGGAGATGGCTTTTTTTCTATCATCAAGTAAATTCATTATTATCACGTGGGCTTTTGTATCTTTGTTTTCGATAAAATACGATCCAGTAATAACCCCATTTTTGATTATTTTTGTGATAATGACAATCTTAATGCATAGAGAAATTGCACAAAAAAGTGCGAATGAATATTGGATGACTATTGCACTCGCTTGTACGCTGTATTGCAGAGAGTTGGATCAGCAAGCATCTTTTGCTTCCGACTTACTAGGTGAAGCTCCTTGAGTAGTAGAGTGTGTTCTGAAGTACATGACAAAAAGCTAGCAATCGCCTGAAACCCTTGTGATTCTGTAGTTTGGGTTGCGTGGTAGCGAAACCCAACGCGATCATTCAAAGCCCTGGCAGTGTTGAATTTCATACTTCAACGCAACCTACAGCTCTCAACTTTTTCTCTGTATTACTAACACACTCTATGACTGAAGTTGACGCACAGCCATAGTGTCACAAATTGACCTCAATTAGAGATTGTTTATCAGAAGCAGCAAGATGTCGATTCACCCCACAAAATTAATGGCAAGACATCTGTCTTGCCATTAATTTTTTATGCTAAAGGCTTTAGCCTGAATCGTTGAGTTGATTGGGATAAAGCCTATTTTTTAAGGCCTAATTAATTTCAGCCTACTTAACAAACAGCATCTCTTGATACGTGGGCAGCGGCCAGAAACTATCAGCAATCAATCCTTCCAGAGCATCGGCATATTCCCGCACCTCATCCATCAAAGGACGAATGGTTTTCGCGCAATATTGCATCTGCTCCGCAGTGGAAGCGAAGTCATGCTTCGCCATCGCTTCACTGAGTTTATCGGTTGCTGCAACCATTGAGTTGGTCAGTTCCGCAACTTTTTTGGCACTCTCTTTTTCGAGGTCAATGCCCAAACCCGTCAGGCTAGAAATTGTTGTCGAGAGCTTCGACAAATATTCAACAGCGGCCGGGTAAATGGTGGTGGTGGCCATATCTACTACCAGCTTGGACTCGACTTCGATCGAGAGAATATATTGCTCGGCATAGACCTCAAAGCGACTTTCCAATTCCACAGGCGTCAGCACCCCTGTGCGCTTGAACAGATCCTTGACCTCCTCGGATTCGAGGTAGGGCAGGGCATCGGCAGTGGTGGGGATATTGGCCAAACCGCGCTCTTCCACGGCCATTTTGTGCCATTCTTCCGAATAGCCGTTGCCGCCGAAGATCACTGCACCATGCTGCTCCATGACTTCCTTGAGCACGGTCAGAATGGCTGTGTTGATCTCTAGACCTTTGCCCAGTTCGGCTTCCAAGCGATCGCCCACCCAGGTTAACGAGTCAGCTAGCATTGTGTTGAGCACAATCAACGGGCCAGAGACTGATTGGTTCGAGCCGACGGCGCGGAATTCAAAGCGGTTGCCCGTGAAGGCGAAGGGAGATGTCCGGTTGCGATCGCCCGCATCTTTCGTGAGCGGCGGCACCACATTCAGTCCCAAATCCATGACGCCTTTATGCTTGGAATCGGTCACAGAGCCCATCTTGATTTGATCAAAGACTTCTTCAAGTTGTGTGCCGAGATAGACCGACATGATGGCCGGTGGCGCTTCATTCGCGCCGAGGCGATGGTCATTACTCGCCGTTGCGATCGCCGCCCGCATCAAGGGGCCATATTTATGAACCCCGCGAATGACCGCCCCACAGAACACCAAAAACTGGGCATTTTCATGGGGGGAATCGCCGGGGTCAAGCAAGTTACCTTGGGTCGCGTTACTCACCGACCAGTTTACGTGCTTTCCGGAGCCATTGATGCCTGCAAAGGGCTTCTCGTGGAGCAGGCACATAAATCCATGCTTCTTGGCCGTATGCCGCAGGATGGTCATGAGCAATTGCTGATGATCGCTGGCGACGTTGGCAGCTTCAAAGAAGGGGGCAATTTCAAATTGACCCGGAGCCACTTCGTTGTGGCGCGTTTTGGCGGGAATGCCGAGCTTATACAGGGTCTCTTCCACATCCTGCATGAAGACCTGTACCCGCTCGGGTATGGCACCAAAGTAATGGTCATCAAATTCCTGACCTTTGGCGGGGGGTTTACCAAACAGCGTCCGACCGGCCAAGAGCAAGTCCGGGCGCTGGCTGGCAAAGTTGGTATCGACCAAGAAATATTCCTGCTCGGCGCCGCAGCCCGAATTCACGGGAGCAACATCCGTATGGCCCAGCAATTTGAGCACTTTGTTAGCGGCTTTATCCATCGCGGCGATCGAGCGCAGCAACGGCACTTTCTTGTCTAGGGCTTCCCCCGTCCAAGAGACAAAAACGGTAGGAATGCAGAGGGTCGCCCCGTTGTCGGTTTCCATGATGTACGCCGGACTCGTGACATCCCAAGCGGTGTAGCCCCGCGCCTCAAACGTGTCCCGAATCCCGCCATTGGGGAACGAAGAACCATCGGGCTCACCCTGCACCAGTACCTTACCGGAAAACTCGGAGATCACGCTACCATCACCTTGAACCGAGATGAAGCCATCGTGCTTCTCCGCCGTTTGGTTGGTCATGGGGTAGAACACGTGAGCATAGTACAGGACGCCCTTGGACATCGCCCAGTCGCGCATTGCCGTTGCCACCGCATCCGCAATAGTCGGGTCGAGCTTTTCCCCCGTCGTGATCGTTTTCTTAATCGATTTAAAAACAGATTTTGGCAAGGTTGCCTGCATTTTGATTAGGTTGAAGACATTATCAGCCCAAATTTCTTCTAAGCTTACCGGGGTTTTGGGGGGGAGCATTTCCCGGTTGCTGATTTGCAGAACCGCTTGCAGACGGCCAGAATTTCCAGTCATATTTTGTACGTGGGGTCAGAACTGCTTGATGGTACTCAGCTATGCTGCCCAAAAGCGTAGCGAATATAGCAGAATCACTCGATTTTCTGCTCTCTTTATCAACTTGAGGCTGGTTTGCCGCCCATCATTGGTACTGGTCTGCCAGAAAATCCCGTAGCGTGGGCATCTTGCCCACCCTGGTTGACTGAGCGAATCACAGCAGAATACACGTTTTGCGCGTTAAGTTATATTTCACCAACGTTATATTGTGCCAACAGTATCAAGCATGGAACCCAATACCGACGATGCTTTGGGCGATCGCTTTGGCTGACTCTTCGAGCAGCACGCTACGCTTAAGGCACGCTGCACTTAAGGCACGCTGCACGGTCTCCGCCATCAACCTAACTCCCTCAATCATCGGGTTTCAGGCAAGGTTTGATTCTTAATGCTGCACTCAGCAAAAGCCCACCTTGTTGATCAACAAGATGGGCCAATCGCAAGCCAATCGTCAGTCAATCAAGAAGAGACTGAATCCCTAATGATGATGATGCCCATGATGCAACTCCGGCGTACTCACCGCCACCCGCGAAATCGGCATCGCCGTCCCCTGCAGCAGCGCCTCAATCTGCGGATTCGCCCAACCCGCCGCCATCGCCAAGAAATCCGGATGCTCATTCACACAGGGCATTTGCACATAGGTCACTTCCGGGTGACGGTGCTGCAAATGATGCACGATGTGATGCACATCCAAGATCGTCTCGTGGTTCTCGGTTGCAAAACCAATCGGCATCATGACAATGGACGTTGCGCCCAAGTCAATTAGATTCTTGGCTGCTTGGGTGGCATTGGGCTGGGTCCATTTGATCATTGGGGTGTCATGGTTGAGCCAACCCACTGTGATTAAGGGGTATTCATTAATCAACTTCAGGCGGACGGCTTCGTAGAGCGCCTCGCTCTCCATGATCCCCGAGGTGAACCCCTTGGCCTCGTGGGGACAACCATGGTTGAGGAGCACAATCCCGGTCTGGGAGGGCAGATGCGCCACTGCCAGATCCTGCTGAATTTTGGCTTTCACGAGATCTGCCAAGAGCTGGATGTAGTCGGGCTTGTTGTAGAAAGACGGAATATAGCGCGTACCGTGGAGCCATTGCTGACCCGGTTCACTCAGTTTCACGAGGGCATCGTTGACTTGTTCGACGGCAATGCCACTGGTGAAGATAGAATCCACAACTAACAAGGGATAGATCAGCAACTTGTCGAAGCCTTGGGCTTTGATGTCGGCGAGGACTTGCTCGGGGAGGAATGGGGCACAGAAGTTGAAGGCCTTGAAGACTTGGACGCGATCGCCCCATTGCTGCTGGAGCACTTGCTCAATGCCTGCCCGCTGCCGCTCAAAGATGGCATTGTGGGGGGAGATGAAGTTGCCGTGCTGGTGGCTCCATTCATGGAAGTCAAAGATTGCCAGCAGTTTTGCCAGGGGCGGATAGAGCCAGAGGGGAACAGGGGCAAACTTGGCGGTCAACAAATTGAGAGCTTGCTCATTATAGTTGGCAAAATCCTCATAACGCTCCACTTCGCCGTAGCCCATCAGCAGAACGGCGACGCGATCCCCTTGGGGGGGAGAAGTGATTGTTTCCGGTGCAGAATAATTAGGAGTTGTTACCACGGTGCTATTTACGTTGAGGAGAGGATTTAGTAGTGGCCATCGTACTGTGCCCCGGCGTGCATCCCCCGGAAGTTTCAGAAAGTTTTCGGACGCGGTTTACTCCCCTGCACCGCTATCAGTATCATTTCATTCCCAAGACGATCGCCCCCTACGACGGCCCGGCGATTGCCCAATACCTCCATATCCACTCCCCCCCCACAGCATCATTGGTGATCATGGGCTTTAGTGCCGGTGCGGTAGGGGCACTGTACGCCGCCCGAGAGTTACACGATCAGGGCTCGGCGATCGCCGCGCTCTGGCTTTGGGATGGCTGGGGTGTGCCCTTGCTAGGTCTGCCCTTTCCAACGGTACGCATCAGCCATGATGCTTTTACCGATTGGAGTTCAGCCTTGCTTGGCGGGGGAGATTACCGTTTTTGGGCCGAGCCAGCGGTGGCGCATCTGGACTTGTGGCGAGAGCCGGAGCGGGTTTGGGGCTGGCGATCGCAGGGTCTGGGGCTGCGCGAACGAATGAGCTTACTGGAATTTGCGACCGATCGTCTTGCTGTATCTTGCATTGACTGAATTCGATGCAAGTATCGAAATGCATCAATCAAAAGCAATACTTAGCCCCAAGATTAGCAAAAACTATGTTGTTTAAGTTTGTAAAGTTATGTCAAGGAATTATAATGCGTCTAAACGAATAGGTTTTTATACCTAGCACCTCTCCTCTCGATAACTATGTTCACGGATCAAATTCCCTGGCTGACCATCCTCATTCTTCTCCCGTTGGTTGCAGCCAGTCTCGTCCCGATTGTGCCCGACAAAGGGGGCAAGCAACTACGGTGGTATGCCTTTGGGGTTGGCGCCTTGGACTTTGTCCTGATGTGCTATGCCTTTGGTACGCAATACGACCCGTCCCAGTCCGGTTTACAGCTTGTCGAAAAATATGACTGGATTCCCCAAATCGGCCTGAGTTGGTCGGTTGGCGTGGATGGCCTCTCGATGCCCCTGATTCTGCTGGCGGGTTTTGTCACCACCCTGGCGCTTCTCTCAGCCTGGCAGATCGATCGCAAACCCCGTCTCTTCTACGGCTTAATTCTGCTCCTCTACGCCGCCCAGATCGGGGTCTTCGCTGCCCAAGACATGATGTTGCTCTTCATCATGTGGGAGCTAGAACTGGTTCCGGTTTACCTACTCATCTCCATTTGGGGCGGCAAGAAGCGCCGCTACGCCGCGACCAAGTTTCTGCTCTACACCGCCCTAGCCTCGATTTTCATCCTGGTGGCGGCCCTGACCATGGCCTTCTACGGTGACAGCCTCACCTTTGATATGGCGACCCTGGCCGCGCGTCATTATCCTGCGCTGATGGAAACCTTGCTCTACGCAGGCCTGTTAATCACCTTCGGGGTCAAGCTGGCGGTTTTCCCCATGCATACCTGGCTCCCCGACGCCCACGGCGAAGCCTCAGCACCCGTTTCGATGATTCTAGCCGGGGTACTGCTCAAGATGGGGGCCTACGGTTTGATTCGCTTCAACATGGAAATGTTGCCCGATGCCCATGTGCAGTTTGCCCCCGTTCTGGTCGCCCTGGGCGTGGTCAATATTGTTTACGGCGCGTTCAATGCCTTTGGCCAGTCCAACATGAAGCGTCGTTTGGCGTACTCCTCGGTCTCGCACATGGGGTTTGTGATTTTGGGGATCGCCTCTTTCTCCGACTTGGGGGTCAGTGGTGCGATGCTACAACTCATCTCCCACGGCTTGATTGCGGCGGCACTCTTCTTCCTGACTGGCGTCACCTACGATCGCACCCATACCCTCTTTATGGATGAGATGGGCGGGATTTCTCAGGTTATGCCCAAGGTCTTTGCCCTTTTTACGACCGCTGCGCTTGCGTCGGTGGCGCTACCGGGCATGAGTGGTTTCGTGAGCGAACTCTCGGTATTTGTGGGCTACAGCACCAGCGGCTTTTACAGTACGCCTTTCCGAGTTGTCACGGTGTTCCTCTCGGCAGTGGGTCTGATTCTCACACCCATCTATATGCTCTCGATGCTGCGTCAGGTGTTCTACGGTGCAGGAACGCCGCCGGCCTGTGACCTGGAAAGCGACTCGAAGCCCGAACCCGGTGATCAAGAAATTGTCTGCTTCGGGACCCATTGCTTCCTCCCTGCCGACTCCCGGTTTGTGGATGCGAAGCCTCGTGAAGTCTTTGTTGCCGCTTGCTTCCTGGCGATCGTCATTGGCATTGGAGTTTATCCCAAGCTGGTCACGCATACCTATGATGCCAAGATGCTGGCGATCAACAGCACCGTGCGCGATGCCCACCAGACTCAGATCGAAACCCAGAATCAGCAAGGCTCGCTCTGGGGCGATCCCCGGTCTCAGTCTGATAGGGTCGCAACCGCGCCAACACTGGAGTTGTTGGCCGAATTCTAGAGGCTGTCATTATTTAGATTTCGGCGTTGCACAGGTGCAGAATGAAATTGTCTTCTCCCGCTAGAAGAGGGTTGAGTGAGGACGGCTTATCTGCGTATTGGAGAAATCCAGCTTCATCCCCTTAATGTGCAACGCCCGCTTAACAGTGGACTCGAGAGACCCAGAACCAATGTCGAGACCCAAAGACTGATACAAGCAATAATGGACAACACGACGACGATGCTTGCATAGATAAGCCCGAAAACACTGAGCAGGATGGTATCGAATGGGTTTGAGTCGAGCCAAAACCTCATCCACAAAACCAGACCAGAGTAGGTTTTTCAGCCGCTCTAAGCAGCAATGCTGAGAGTCTATCTTGTGGAGATTCTCCATCAGATGATACCAATCGAAGATTTCACGTCGTTGGTGCTCAGGCGCCAGCAGCTTAATGATGTTCCAGATGCCATCATGACCGTCACCGATGCAGAGGAGAACAGGGCTCAGTCCTCGTCCTCTGAATCTGTAGCCCTAATTTAGTGGTTGGGTATCAAAGGGCATCACCCCTACAGCGTTCAAATCGATCATCGAATCAATCGGAACGATGAGCGCAGGGACGCTGGAACCGGAGACGAGGGAAGAAGGACGGTTGCGGCGTCCTAAATGTTGTTAAGATTTTGTAGTACGAGACATTTCAAACCCCTTCCCCATGCAAGCGGAAACGCTCGAACTGCTGGAATGGTCACGACTCTGTAACCATCTCGCCACTTTTACCGCCACCAAGCTGGGGGCGATCGCCGCTCGTCACCTCACACCGCCCCGCACCCAGTCCGAGAGCGAAGTGCTGCTCACCCAGACGAAAGAAACCTATTTACTCGAAACTCGAATTAACAGCGGCCTACCCTTCCGAGGCATTCAGGATGTGGGTGAACCGTTAGAGCGGGCCGAACGCCAGGGACTCCTCCAGGGTAAAGAACTGCTGGATGTGGCCACGACCCTAGCCGGAGTCCGGCAGTTGCGCCAGGCCCTAGATGCCGAGGAAGATGTCCCGACACTCCA
>JBMYQW010000080.1:0-14685 GCA_049601735.1 Spirulinaceae cyanobacterium | reverse complement strand
TGAGCCCCGCCCGCTGCATATTCATGCTCAAGTTATAAATTAGCAGGGTGGCGATCGCCAAAAAGGCGACCACAGCAATCACTTGCAGGGCAATTTTCCAGAAGCGATCGTCGCGCCAGAGGGGAATGCTGCGCTCTGAGTTAGCGGTCATAGGAAGCGTTCAATGAAAGAACATCAAGCAGTCATCATGAAAAAATGGGTTCTGGCAAGTTGTCGCAACACGATTCCTCGCCAAAACCCGGTTACCGGATTCAGCTTCAATTAACGGAAGGGCGGTGCGTAGAGTAGACCACCTTCCGTCCAAAGTGCATTTAAACCCCGGTCGAGCTTGAATGGCGACTCCTCACCCAGGTTACGTTCGTAGACTTCACCGTAGTTGCCGACCGCTTCAATCACCTTCACCATGAAATCATTATCCAAGCCAAGACCTTCACCCAGTTCACCTTCTGCGCCCAAGAAGCGACTAATTGTAACGTCATCAGAGCCTTCCATCTCACTGACGTTTTCGGAGGTAACACCTAGCTCTTCCGCTTCAATCAGACCATAGGTCACCCACTTGACCACATCAAACCAAGCAGAGTCGTTATTGATTGTCACAGGGCCGAGGGGTTCCTTTGACATTGTGACATCCAAGAGGATATGGTCATCCGGATTAGACAGGTTACTGCGACGGCCCAGTAACTGGGACTTATCTGAGGTCATACCGTCACAAACTTCAGTCTCATAAGCCTCGTATGCTGGGTCAGCCTGTTGGTAAGTCTTCGTCTCCCAACTAACGTCCGCTTCACGCATACTATCGGTGAGGTTCAACTCTGTCGTCGTCCCCGCTTCAACACAGACAGTCTTGCCATCAAGGTCTTCTAGCGTTTCAATGCCACTATCGGCGCGCACCATCATGCCTTGACCATCATAGAAAGTAGTGGGAGCAAATTCGAGACCCACCGAGGTATCCCGGCTGATCGTCCAAGTCGTATTGCGGGAGAGCATATCCACTTCATTTCCTGCGAGCGCGGTGAATCGTTCGGTGGAATCAAGGCGACGGTACTCTACGGCTTCAGGGTCCCCGAGTACCGCAGCGGCAACCGCTTTGCAAATATCTACATCAATTCCCGCATAATTGCCATCTTCATCCACAAAGCTAAAGCCGGGAATGCCACCATCAACGCCACAGATGAGTGTGCCGCGCTCTTTGACAACATCCAAACGGCTATCGCCGGCCGTTGCCGTGGTCTCGTCACCGCTATCGCCACCAGCAGTATCACCCTCAGGGGGAGTCGCACAGGCAGCCAGCGACCCTGCGAGGAGGGCAGTGAGTAAAAAGGAGCTCCATTTACGCATTAGGTTCACACCACAAAGAATTCTTAAACAACGTTACACAGTATATCCTTAGCCTCTCACTTAGGGCCTCATGGTGTCTCGTTATACAAAACTCGATATTCAGCGGTGGGTGTAAGCCTAAATCTGGACTGACTGCCTGAAGGATATTAGGTCTAGCGGGCGGCAACAATATCGCGGATCAAGGTGGTGCGCGATCGGATGTAAGCATCCATGCAGTCTAAGTTTTCAACCCCACGGCAGTGCATCTGGGTCAGGAGCCAATTCACAAGGCTGGAATCGTCTTTCGTCAGGATGAAGCTGGCTTGCGTACTTTCCACTAGAGACCAGAACTGACGTAGCATTGTCGGAGTCATCGCAATCTCCATAGATAGGGTTGCTGGGTGTTCGCTTGGGGTCAATCGCCATTGAATCATGACATGGAAGCAAGGCTCTAGCCGTGACGTTGACTACAAATCTTAATTCTTTATTAAGATGCTTACCAACCCCCATACGATAGCGAATGGGGTGGCAATCTGGCGGCAACTGTATCGAGGATGATACATTGATTGACCAAAGTTCAAAGACTGGCCGACGTTTATAGCTTTATGTCTCCCTCCCTCAACAACCTCAGCATTTTCCTGATCGGCATGATGGGATGTGGTAAGACCACTGTTGGTAAAGCCCTGGCCCAGCAACTGCGTTATCGTTTTTTTGATGCAGATGTATTGGTTGAGCGCGTGGCGGGCCAGAAGATCGCTGAGATTTTTGCCCAGCAGGGCGAGACCACCTTCCGTCAGCTAGAATCTCAGGTGCTCTCGGAGTTATGTAGTTATACCAAAAGTGTTATTGCCACTGGCGGCGGCGTAGTGACCCAACAGCAGAATTGGCGTTACTTACAACAGGGCGTCATTGTCTGGCTCGATGCTCCCCTAGAGGTGCTACTGCCCCGTTTGCAGGGCAATCGACGGCGGCCCCTGCTGCAAAATGTCGATTTGCCGAGTAAATTGACTGGACTGTTGGCCGATCGCCGCGATCGCTACGCCCAAGCCGACCTCCACATTGATATCACGGCTCGGGAAGCCCCTCGGGCGATCGCCGCACGAATCATAGAGCAAATCCCGAGCATTCTTAAAGAGCCGCCCCGGCCGTTTGTGCCTGAGCAGAATTAATCAGGGGTTTAGGGGGTAGGGTTTAGGGAGTAGGCTACACCAGCAAGATTCGAGGTGTAGGGGGCTCAAATGGGCAATGCATCCTCTTGTATTCCGTGCCGATACCCAACACCCGATACCCAACACCCGACTCGACAAACAATGCAGCGCAGCCGTAAACCCATTGCAAGAATTGCAATCCTTTGACTTTTCTTCTGAGCATTGCTTAGAATGTGCCCTTGTTCCAAAGTGCCCTTGTTCAACTCGGGGTTAATGCGTTATGGGTCGTGCCAACAAAGTTGTTTTAGCCTACTCCGGTGGAGTCGATACATCCGTTTGTATTCCGTACCTCAAGGAAGAATGGGGCATTCAAGATGTGATCACCCTCGCCGCTGACCTGGGCCAGGGTGAAGAATTAGGCCCCATCCAGAAAAAGGCCCTGGACTCGGGTGCGAGCCAGTCCTTGGTCGTCGATGGTACTGAGAGCTTCGTGCGGGACTATGCTTTCCCAGCCATCCAGGCCAACGCCCTTTACGAAAATCGCTATCCCCTCTCCACGGCTCTGGCGCGGCCCCTGATTGCCAAGATGCTGGTCGAGGCCGCCGAAGAACATGGAGCCGATGCAGTCGCCCACGGCTGCACCGGGAAAGGCAACGACCAAGTCCGCTTTGATGTGGGCATTATGGCGCTCAATCCCAATATCAAGGTTCTCGCCCCCGCCCGCGAATGGGGCATGAGTCGGGAAGAGACGATCGCCTACGGCGAAAAGTTTGGCATTCCTTCTCCGGTGAAGAAGTCTTCTCCCTACAGCATCGATCGCAACCTGCTCGGTCGCAGCATTGAAGCCGGCCCCCTGGAAGACCCGATGACTGAACCACCCGAAGAGGTGTTTGACCTCACGAAGGCGATCGCCGACACTCCCGATGAGCCGGACTATGTGGAAATCGGCTTTGAAAAGGGCATTCCCGTCAGCCTAGATGGCACGTCGCTGGCCCCCGTGGACTTGATCAGCCAACTCAATGCCCGTGTTGGCGGCAATGGCATTGGTCGCATCGATATGATCGAAAACCGCGTGGTGGGGATTAAATCCCGCGAAATCTATGAGGCGCCAGCATTGTTGGTATTGATCAGCGCCCACCGGGATCTGGAGAGCATGACGCTCACCGCCGATGTCAGCCGTTACAAGCGCGGCGTCGAAGAGACCTATGCCAACCTGATTTACGAAGGGATGTGGTATAGCCCCCTCAAGGCGGCCTTGGATGCCTTTGTCCAGACCACCCAAGAGCGGGTCAATGGCACGGTGCGGGTGAAACTCTTCAAGGGCAGCGCCCAAATTGTGGGGCGGCGATCGGATACCTCGATTTATTCGCCGGACTTGGCAACCTACACATCGGACGATCGCTTTGACCATAAAGCAGCCGAGGGCTTCATCTATGTCTGGGGAATGCCGACGCGCGTCTGGGCAGAGAAAACGCGGTAGTCATGATTGCAAGGTTGAAATAACCCAGATTGACTCCTGGCCATCGGGCTGGGAGTTTTTTGATACGAGGCGGAAGATAGGCTCAATCCTCATATCGACCACGATTTTCTCAATCCCATTCCAGAAGCTCGATATTTCTTTATGGATGTGGACAAGACCTTATACCAACCCGTCATGACGGGTTGGTATTACGACCACCTTCAATGTCAAACAATGTTCCCAAACTGCCATCACTCCCGCTGACTCACCAATGCCTCCTCCTGCTGAGTCGGCGCGACCCGCTGGCGACCAAAGCCACCAAACAGCTCATTCACCTTAAACGTCAGCCCCAGGTAGAGTCCGGAATTAGCCCGATAGCCGGTAAAGCCACCATCTTCGACGCTGCCGAAGCTATAGCCCAGACCCAGGCGTAGATCCGGCGTGAGGTAATAGCCAAACTCCACCGCCGCGCCCAGCTCCGAATAGTTTGCCGAAGGCTGGGTGATGCTGCGCCCCTCCACCAGCAGATCGGTGCGATAGCCGAGGCGGTGGGTAGCGCGTAACTGTCCCAGATACACCTGGCTGCTGTTGCTGAAGTTGCCTGCCAGATCGGTGCGACTGTAGCGCGTCGCATATTTGCCATAAAACTCCCAACGCCAATCCGGGGCGTAGATCATCTCCATGGCCAAGGTGTGATCTTCAGACTGGGTGCCGCTGCCGATCAGCAGCGTTTGGGGGATACTGGCGGGGTTTTTGCGATATTCGTAGCTCAAGAGGGCGTTGAAGCGATCGTCCGACGGGTTCCGATAGGCCATGCCCAGCTTGGCGGAAATCGTGTCGCCGAGATCTTCAAGAAATCCATTGGCGGAGCTAGCTTGCTGGTAGCGGAATAGCGTTGTGAGTGCCGGAGAGAGTTTACCGCTGGCCGCCGCGCCCCACACTGTATTTGTGCCGCCGCTACTGTTGCGCCGCTCAAACCGGGCCGAAGCCGTGAAGTCCGGGTTGGCGGTATATTCCGCCGCGACGCTGTAGGACTCGCCGCCAAAGAAACCTAGAGAAGACGATCGCTGCCCCAACACCACCGGCTGACCAAACCGCGAGCCCGCCCCCGTCGCCCCGAACAGATCATTCAACACTTGCTCATAGCCCAGGTTCACCCGCAGCCCGGGCGCAACTTGCCAACGGTGGTTGAGGCCGATCGCCCCTTCCCCCATCAAGCCGTTAATGCCACTGACGATCGAGTAGCGGGTTGTCATGTCAGTGTTGTCAAAGAGCTGCTGATTCGCCACTGTGTCCAGGCGGGTGATCGCATTGTCGCCAAACAGACTGCCCTCCTGGAACTGGTGGGCCAGACGCACATCCACGCCCGGCGTGACCGCCCAGTTCATGCCCAGCGTGGTGCGGTTCGGGTAAACGCCATCGCCATCGCCCAGATTCAGCTCGTTTTTGGCCCGGAACGAGAGCGCCTCGGTCAGGGGCACGGTGAAATTTGTCATCACCTGGGAGGTGTTGCTATCGAAGGTGTCGCTCACATGGTCTTCGCGGGAACGGTTGACAAAGCTGACCGCCAGCCGCGCCTTGCCCAGATCCTTGGCAATGCCCACCCGGATCGTGGTCAGGTCGTTGTTAATGGCGCTCTCCAGGGTGTCGATGCTATCGGCATCAAAGAGGTCGATCGGGTCATTAATCCCTGTGGCGGCGGTGCCGAAGTTCTTTTGGTGGTCGTAGGCCGCCGTCACGCGCGTTGTGGTGTTGAGAGAGGCGGTCAGGCTCATGCCGTAGCGGGTTTGGCCCGGTCGGAACGAGGCGGAGGCATCGTTGGCAAAGTTCTCTTCCACTGAGCGGTAATAGCCCTGCACCGTGAGCGTGGCCGAGAGCTGCTTGTGGAGCTTGAAGCGATAGGCGGAACCGCTGACCGAAGTGGCCAGGACGCTGGTGCTGCTATGGGCATATTCCGCCACGATCGCCCCATTTTCCCCCAGCGGCAGTTGCACGTCTGCGCCGTAGAGTTCGTATTCCAGATCGCCCTGATCTTCCTTGAAATAGGTGACACCGGCCCAACTCGCCGCATTCAAGTCATGGGAGAAGTTATATTGCAGCCGACCGCTGAAGATATTGGTGTCGCTGTTGTTGGTGCCATCAAACTGGTAGGTGACGACAATCTGCTGCACCAGGCTTGTGCCATCGTCCTGGGTTTCCAGGCGTTGGATCGGTCGCCGGAAGAGGATTGTGCCGCGATCGGCATCAATCTCGTAATCCGCGCCCCGGCTCATCCGCACCCGGTTCGTCACCAACCCCGGCTCTTCCAGGGATTCCTGCTCGATAAATACGCTCTCACTCCCCGGAATCAGGGGCCGCTGGGAGAGGAAATAATAGCCGCTCGTACCGTCGGGGGCGATCGTATCCCGCTGGAAGCCTTGGGTATCGGGGCTATAGAAGGCGGTGAACTGGAGATTACCAATGTTGTAGTTGCCCTTAAAGCCGTGGAGTTGACGCGTCACGGCGCTGAAGGTCTGGGACTCGCGGGCGACTTCCGTGGTGTGATAGTCGCCCCACATCAGGTAATCGGGTTCCGCACCAGGGATATTGGGTGTGCGTTCGAGCCGCACATAGACCTGATCCGTCGAGGGCGTCAGATAGTCCACCGTGGAACTGTCGCCGTAAACCGGATAGTCCTGCTCACAATGCTGGGGACCGCGAAACAGGCGCGTCACGCCGTCGCAGGTTTTATTCAGGGGGCGATCGCTATTAAACGCCCCGGTAAAGAGCCATTCGCCCACTGCGCCTGTAGCAAAAAAGGAAGTCGTGGCATCTAGCTCCGTGCCCGACATATCGGCAGGGTTGAGGAAGTCACTGCGGCTGCCCCAATAGTCCGTCCCGTTGGGGCCCCAACGCACATGGGCGACGCCCGAAACGAGGGAGGGGCGCAGATGGGTCGTGTATTGCACCTCCGTAAAGGCTTCGAGCTGGGGCTGGTAGGGTTCAATTTCGGCCTCATCACGGGGACGAGGGTTGGCGATCGCCGCCCGGATGCGCACTTTTTGCGCTTCATTCGCCGATCGCAGCAGCGCCTGAAAGCGCCCATTAATCGCCTGGACTTGAAAGCCCCCGGCATCGGGGTCAAAGTCCGCGCCGACAAATTCCCCGGCGGTGGCAGTGAGCGTCACCAGGGTTTCCTCGACCAGGGGGTCGCCGCCAGCGTAGCTGATGATGCCTTCGATCGGCAAGGTTGAGCGCCCATCGGCGGGGACGAGGGGCGTTCCGGTAGGGAAAACCTCGACCAATACGTCGTCACTGGGCGGTGCAACGGTCAAACTCAGGGTTTGGGTCTCACCGCGCTCGGGGGCGATCGCAATCACGTTCTCCCCGGATTGCAGTTGCAACCCATACCAAATCTGGGTCAGCACTTGGTTCACCGGGTCTTCTTCAGTGACGGTGGGTAGATCCTCAGGGATGGGTTCGGCGTTAACCGTCACGGTGATGCTGTTGCCGATGCCGTACTGAACGATCAGCGTGATCTCAGACTCGCTCTCGCCCGGTTGAGGGGCGAGGATACGTAGGAGTGTGGTGGGATCGAGCGTGGGGTCTTGCGCGATCGCGGTTTGGGCAATTTGAATAGGCGGCTCCGGGAATTGCTGGGGAGCGAGTTTGCGCGGTTTGAGGGATGCGGCGTGTAGGGCCCGCCAGCCTTGCGGTCTGGCGGTGGGGGGCAATGCCCACCCGATATAGAGATCGTCAGATTGCAGGGGTTCGGGTTCTGTCCCTAGCTCGCGGCGGAGGCGGCGCAGTTCGGCCTGTTCGTCCGGCGTGAGGTTGGCGATGGGCTCTTCAAGGAGGCGATCGCGCCAGAAGCTAACCTCTAGCCAATTGGGGATCAGGGAGTCTGGTTCGGGGTTTGATTCAGGCGTGGTGGGTGCGGTTAGTTTTGGGGTTTGGGTTGCGGGTTTGGCAACTTTGGTTGCGGAGCTGGGTTGGGATCTACTGGGGATGGGTTGGTGTTGGGTTACGCTGTCGCTAACCCAACCTACGTCTGGGATAGATTGACGTGGGGTGGGGCGATCGCTCATCCCTATTGTTGCCCGATCACGGTCTGCATCGGACGAGTCTTGCCGGGCGCTAGGCTCGGCTGGATTGGGCAAGGCTGACTCTACCGGAGTGGGTTTGGATGGGGTGGCGGCAGGCTTTGCTGAGGCGGCGGGGCGATCGGTTGAGGATACAGGGGGCGCGATCGGCGTCGCTTCCGGTTCGGGTGTTGGCGAAAACTCCGCAACAGGGGGCGCGATCGGAGCCGCTGGGGGTTTGGACGCTGCTGTGGGTTCAGGTTGCGAGGCAGGCGCGGGCGCGGCGGTAACCGGGGGCGGAGCGGGGGCGGGTTGCGGCGGGGGTGGCGCGACAGCAGCAGGCGCAGGGGCGGGTTGAGATGGGGGCGGTGGCGCAGCCGCAGGTTGCGGGGCAGGTTTGGGCGCAGGCGGCGCAGCTTGGGGAGGTGGAGCTGCGATCGCTTTCTGGGGCTTGGGTGCGGGGGCTGCTGCAACGGGCGGCGGCGGTGCAGGTGCAGTGGGAGCGACTACGGGTGCTGGCGCTGGGCTCGCTGCCGAGGCAACGTCGGGAGCCACATCTTGGGCAAAGCTCGCCTCCGCCCAGACGACGCCTTCTAGCACCGCGAAGGGCACGGTGTAGGTCAGGCAAAAGAGGGGGATGGAGGAGAGTGACGGACGTTTCATGGTGACAGGGGCAGCGGGAGCAGGAGCTGATTTTTAAGGGTTAGGGAAGTAACGCAAGGCGGGCAGGTTTGATCGGGAATATGTTGTATTCAACATCCCACCAGGATCAGGAACCGGAAATATTCGTTGGGGACAGGAAAAGTGCAGAGCTTCATTAGGTGGCGACCCGAGATTCTTCCTTTTCCCCTGGCAAAAGGGTGAGACTGCTTTTTTGCGGTCGGGCTGTTTTATGTTTGCCCAATAAAATTCTGAATCGAACGTAGGGGATGGATTTCCCTGCCCCCGCGCAACCTTTAAAACCATCCTGCCCATGAAATTCGGGTAGTTTGAGGGCAGCAACACACAGCCGGAGGGAGCGCACAAGCCGATGAGTATGGCAGGGAGATGCATCATCATCATGACTCCCCATAGGCAGGCGTCACGGCAAAGTTCATTCGAGCTAGACCGCCGGGCGCAAGGCGAACGAGGCGAGACTGGCTGTTGCGCTCAATGAAGTAGATGTTGGGCGCGAGGGTATAACCGGGCAGGCTACTGAGGTCGAGCGTCCCCGTCCGATTCCCCGAGAGCACATTAGCCATCGAGAACAACCCATTGACATCGGTGGTGATCCGGTTGCCGTTGTCCATGAAGATCACTGCATTGGGCACACCGCGCTCACCCGGCTGCTGTTCGCCATCAAAGTTCAAATCCACAAACACGCGCCCAATCAACGTGCCGCAGTCGGCGAGAATGCCGGGGCGGATCGCCATTAGGTAGCTGGCAATGTTGCTGCGGGACTCTTGCGCCGTGTTCCGCCCGGTTCCCCGTACCGCATCGGGCGTGATCAGGGCGGCATAGACGATCGTCAGGCTCTCACCTGGGTTCAGAGTGCTGTACCGAAACGTGACCCGGCGCTGGTTGGTCGTCACCGAGGTGAGGTTCACGGAGCGACTGCTGCCGGAGCCGCTGACCGCCGCTTGTACCGAATTAGCGAGAAAGTTCACACCCAGGGGCAGTTGGTCAACGATTTGAATGTCATCGGCGGCCGAGCCCCCGTTATTACTCAAGACCAACCGATAGATCGCCGTATCACCGGGTTCGGCGGCGGCGCGATCGGCGGTTTTGATCAGCTCCAGCACGGCGGCTTGGGTGTCAAAGGTGGTGGTGTTGGAACTGACGGTGGCGCTGAGATTGCCAGCCCCTGCCGTTGCCGTATTAGCGATCTCCAGCGCAACAGCGCGGGGAACAATACAAAAAAGTATCGTCACCGCCAAAATTAGCCAATGTCTAGGCGCAAATCGTTTCATGCCAGCTTTCTGTAGGATGGGCAATGCCCACCGCCTAACCGTTCAAAATTTTGGCGTAGATCTTCACGGGCGACGCGGCGATGAGTCGCTTGAATCGACCGACGTCCATGATCGCCGCTTGCCAGCATCGCTAGACGCCAGCATCGCCCCGCAGATATCACCTTGCACCCTTAATGGGCCGTTATAACCCAATCTTTCCGGTATTTCTACCGACGGAGCAAAATTAGCATCAAAAATATTGGGATCGCCCCCGCTACTTGCTGGGATTTCTGAAAACAATCCCCTAAACGTAAAGAATTGCAACGTATAATGAGTTTCGTAATCGTCTGTAAACTTCTTTTAAGGATTCAAGAGTAATGCGCGTTGCGATCGCCGGGGCCGGGTTAGCGGGTCTCGCCTGTGCTAAATATCTCTGTGATGCGGGGCATACCCCTGTTGTGCTGGAGCGTCGAGATGTGTTGGGGGGGCTTGTGGCAGCCTGGCAGGATGCGGACGGCGATTGGTACGAAACCGGGCTACACGTCTTTTTTGGCGCGTACCCGAATATGTTACAGCTCTTTAAGGAACTCGGCATTGAAGACCGTCTGCAATGGAAAGAGCATACGCTGATCTTCAACCAGCCCGAGCAGCCCGGAACCTATTCGCGTTTTGATGTGCCGGACATACCCGCGCCAATCAACGTCATCCTCTCGATTCTGCGCAACAACGATATGCTCACCTGGGAGCAAAAGCTACGCTTTGCTTGGGGGTTGTGGCCTGCCATTGTTCGGGGGCAGCAATACGTGGAGAACATGGACAAATTCTCGCTGCTGGAATGGTTGGAAAACCAGGGTGTAGATGAGCGGGTGAACAGTGATATTTTCATCGCCGCCTCCAAAGCCTTGACCTTCATTGGCCCGGAGGAGGTCTCCGCCACGGTTCCCCTGACGGCGCTGAATCGGTTTCTGCAAGAACGCTACGGCTCCAAGGTTGCCTTTCTGGATGGCTCCCCTACCGAACGTCTCTGTCAGCCGATGGTGGATTACATTGTCGAGCAGGGCGGTGAGGTGCATTTGCAGGCCGGGCTCAAGACGATCGCCCTCAACCCTGATCAAACGGTCAGCCATTTTGAAATCCGGGGACAGGACGGACAGGAGGACAGCACCATCACCGCTGATGCCTACGTCAGCGCCCTCTCCGTTGACCCGCTTAAAACCCTTCTGCCCCAGCCCTGGCGCGAGTTGGACTTTTTTGAAAAACTCACCCACCTCGAAGGCGTCCCGGTGATTAATATTCACCTCTGGTTCGATCGCAAGCTGACCGATATCGATCAACTGCTCTTTTCCCGCTCCGACTTGCTGAGTGTCTACGCCGACATGAGCAACACCTGCCGCGAATACGCCGACCCCGATCGCTCGATGTTGGAGCTGGTTTTGGCTCCGGCAGCGGCCTGGATTGGCAAGTCTGAGGAGGAGATTCTGGCGGCGACGCTGGCAGAGTTGCAAAAACTCTTCCCTGACGACTTTGGCGGTGCGAACCCGGCCCAACTCCGCAAACATAAGATTGTCAAAACGCCGCGATCGGTTTACAAAGCCGTCCCCGGCTCCCAAGCCTATCGCCCCGGCCAAACCACGCCGATCGCCAACTTCTACCTCGCTGGTAGCTATACGATGCAAGAATTTTTGGGCAGTATGGAGGGCGCGGTGCTCTCGGGAAAACGGGCGGCCCAAGCCATTGCCACCGCTGCCGCTCCGCTCACTGCCGCCTGACGAATTCCGCCCAACTCCCATGAAACTTAACGCAAAGCAACAGCCCAATGCGACAATGCTAAACGATGACCCCCGGGTCATACCATGGACACCGTTACAGCCTCAGTGCATGCTGCAACTCCCTAAACCCCAGCAACCGACCCGCTCCCTTGCCTCCGTAGAGGATTCCTATGAATATTGCCGCCAGATTACGGCCCATTATTCCAAGACCTTTTATCTCGGCACATTGTTGATGCCCCCGCCCAAGCGCCGCGCCATTTGGGCGATTTATGAATGGTGTCGGCGCACCGATGAGCTGGTGGATGGCCCCAAGGCACGTTACACCACGCCGGAAACCCTGGCGCAATGGGAGGCGAATTTGGAGTCGGTGTTTGCGGGTCAGCCCCAAGAGGATGCCGATGTCTGTCTGGTGGATACGATCGCGCGATTTCCCCTTGAGATCCAACCCTTCCGCGACATGATCGCTGGGCAACGGATGGATCTCCATCGCAATCGCTACGAGACCTTTGAAGAATTAAACCTCTACTGCTATCGGGTGGCGGGAACCGTGGGCTTGATGACCAGCCCCGTACTGGGCTTTGCCACACCGAGTTGTGCGCCTTGGACTCGCCATTGTGACCCAACCACGGAAGAGGCGGCGATCGCCCTCGGCATTGCCAACCAACTCACGAATATTCTCCGGGATGTGGGTGAAGACGTAGAACGAGGACGGATCTACGTGCCGCTAGAAGACCTCGAACGCTTCAACTACAGCGAGAAGGATCTGTTTAACCGCGTCATTGACGATCGCTGGCGGGCCCTGATGAAATTTGAAATCCAACGGGCTCGGGACTATTACCAAGCTGCCGAGCGGGGCATTCGTGCCCTCAGCCGCGATGCTCGCTGGCCGGTCTGGTCGGCGCTGATGCTTTACCAAGGCATCTTAGATAAGATTGAGCAGAACAACTACGATGTGTTTCATCGCCGCGCCTTTGTGCCCAAAGCCGAAAAGATGATGTATCTGCCCGTGGCTTGGCTCAGGGCACAGGTGTTGTAAGTTGCGTTTAGCAGACTGCAAAAAAGAATTGCTGTATTGGTGGCCGACACCCTGAACCCACCCCGGTCGGCGCTACGCTTGACCGCCCCTCCCAGGAGGGGATGTGGGGTACTCCATCTCATCCTGAGTCACGCTAAGAGCAAGATTTTGTCGATAACCTGAGTTTCGGTCAAGGAATTTCCTCAAGCCATCTGTATCGGGCAAGATCTAGCTCCACTCCGGTATTGCCGGAGTTTGAGGGGGCAATCTCCCCCTCAACGGGAGGTGTCGGTGGGCTGGCCCCCTGACAACCGGGTTTGACAATGAAATAGCAACGCTTGAGAGGAGGCGATGATGACGCTTATCCAGAACTCACGTTAAATACTGAGAATACTTTTTCATGACCACCAACCCCATCCACGTGATCGGCGGCGGCCTCGCCGGCACCGAAGCCGCTTGGCAGATCGCCCAAGCGGGCATCCCTGTGGTGCTCCACGAAATGCGTCCGGTGCTCAAGAGCCCGGCGCACCACACAGAAGAACTAGCCGAGCTAGTCTGTAGCAACTCCTTTGGGGCCTTGGCTAGCGATCGCGCCGCTGGGCTGCTCCATACCGAACTGCGCCAACTGGGCTCAGTGGTGATTGGCAAAGCCGACGAACATCAGGTGCCAGCGGGCGGGGCGCTGGCGGTCGATCGCGCCCAGTTTAGCCACGACCTCACCCAAACCCTCGGCCAGCATCCCCTGATTGAATTACGTCGGGAAGAGATTCAAGCGATTCCAACTGAAGGGCTCACGGTACTCACCACCGGCCCCCTGACCAGTGATGCCCTGGCCGCAGAGATTTTGCAGTTCACGGGCATGGACTACCTGAGCTTTTTTGATGCGGCCAGCCCGATCGTCGTAGGTGAGAGCATCAATGCCGAGATCGCCTTCCGCGCCTCCCGCTACGACAAGGGGGAGGCGGCCTATCTGAACTGCCCCATGGATCAGGCGCAATATTTAGCGTTTCAGCAAGCCCTCTGTACCGCTGAACAAGCCCCCGTCAAGGAATTCGAGCGGGAGAGCGCCAAATTTTTTGAGGGTTGCCTGCCGATTGAAGAGCAGGCCCAACGGGGTGAAGACACGATGCGTTATGGCCCCCTCAAGCCCGTGGGACTGAGCGATCCCCGTCACCCCGAGCCCCGCCCCTACGCCGTGGTGCAACTGCGCCAGGAAGACAAAGGGGGCCAACTCTGGAATCTGGTCGGTTTCCAGACCAACCTGCGTTGGGGTGAGCAAAAGCGCATCTTCCGGATGATTCCGGGGCTGGAGAATGCCGAGTTTGTGCGCATGGGCGTGATGCACCGCAACACGTTTATCAATTCGCCGCAACTGTTGGCGAACACGCTGCAATTCCGTAACCGACCCACGCTCCTGGCGGCGGGGCAACTGGTGGGCACGGAAGGCTACACGGCAGCGACAGCAGGTGGCTGGCTGGCGGGGACGAATGCAGCGCGGCTGGCGTTGGGGCAAACGCCGATCGCTGTCCCCCCCGTGACGATGCTAGGGGCATTGGTCGAGTTCATCACGACTGCCTCACCGAAGCATTTCCAACCCATGCCGCCCAATTTTGGCATCATCCCGCCCCTGGAGAAGAAGGTGCGCAATAAACGGGAGCGTTATGGCCAATACCGCGATCGCGCCCTGGAGACGTTGCAAACCTGGCAGCAGGGACTAATGGCGGCCACGGCGGTAGCTTAGGCAGTTTCAGAACCTTGGGACATTCTTTAAAGTGAGTTGATATATAGCTAAGAAGAGACTCGGTTAAGACATCGCGTAGGGTGGGCATTGCCCACCAGGCAAGGATTTCAGCTTTCAGGCAATGTCCTAACTATACGTGAGTTTTGGATAAGCGAAGCGATCGCATTCCTCAAAGCACTGAAATCTCGCTGCCAAACCCGGTTGTCAGGGGGCCAGCCCCCCGACACCTCCCGCTTGTATGTAGCGA
>JBMYQW010000079.1:0-14907 GCA_049601735.1 Spirulinaceae cyanobacterium | reverse complement strand
TGCTGTAGGTTGGGTTGACGGAGGAAACCCAACACCGCCAATGCTTTGAGTGATTATGTTGGGTTACTCTACGAGAAGCAAGCTACGTTATCACTCAACCCAACCTACAGAATTGTTTCACCTCACATCAAGCCAATGCCTTCCCATTTCACTCCTGTCTGCTCCAGTTTAAACTCTGCTCTTCGCCCCTAATTATGCGTACTTTACTGCTCTATCCTCTGTTTCCCAAAACCTTCTGGTCTTACGAAAAAATTCTGGAGCTGGTTAACAAGAAAGTCTTACTGCCGCCCCTGGGCTTAGTCACGGTTGCCGCCATTTTGCCCCAAGACTGGGAGTTCAAATTGGTCGATCGCAACATTCGACCCGCCACAGAAGCGGAATGGGACTGGGCCGAGCAGGTGATCATTTCAGGAATGCTGGTGCAACGCGCCGACATGATTGAAATGGTCAAAGAAGCCAAATGTCGAGGCAAGCGCGTTGCTGTGGGTGGGCCCTATCCGACGGCGTTACCCGACGAAATGCGGGCGGCGGGCGCTGATTTTTTGATCTTAGATGAGGGTGAAATTACGCTGCCGCTGTTTGTGAAAGCGCTGGAGCGGGGGGAAACCTGTGGGACGATTACTGCTGGGGACGAAAAGCCCGATGTCACCACCACGCCGATTCCCCGGTATGACCTGATTGAGCTGTCGGCCTATGATGTGATGCCGATCCAGTTCTCGCGGGGCTGCCCGTTTCAATGCGAGTTTTGCGACATCATTGTCCTCTACGGTCGCAAACCCCGCACGAAGAGCCCCGAGCAACTGATCGCCGAACTCGAAGCCCTCTATGAAGTGGGTTGGCGTGGCGTTGTCTTTATGGTCGATGATAATTTCATTGGCAACAAACGCAATGTCAAGCTCTTGCTCAAAGAACTCAAAGTCTGGCAAAAAGAGCATCAATATCCTTTCCGCTTTGATACGGAAGCCTCACTGGATTTAGCCCAGGATGATGAATTGATTGAGCTGATGCTCGACTGCAACTTTGCGGCGGTGTTTATGGGCATTGAAACGCCGGATACCGATAGCTTACAGGTGACGAAGAAATTTCAAAATATGCGATCGCCCCTCCTCGAATCGATCGATAAAGTCACCCGAGCAGGGCTCCGTGTGGTTGCCGGATTCATCATTGGCTTCGATGGTGAAAAGAAGGGGGCCGGTCAGCGGATTGTTGAATTCGCCGAAGTGACAGGCATTCCCACCACGACATTTTCCATGCTTCAGGCTTTGCCCAACACCGCATTGTGGCATCGCCTCGAAAAGGAAGGACGCTTACGCAGTCAAGACGGTACGGTCAACCAAACCACGCTGATGAATTTTGTGCCCACCCGCCCGATCGAAGATATTGCCCGAGAATATGTCGATGCCTTTTACCAAATGTACGAACCCAATCGCTACATCGATCGCACCTATCGTTATTTTCTAAAGTTGGGCGCACCCAAAGTATCTCCTCCTTTCCAATGGCCCCAATGGGTCATCATCCGCGCTTTTGCGATTATCATTTGGCGGCAGGGCATCAAGCGTTCCACCCGCTGGAAGTTTTGGCATCATCTGATGCATATCTTGCTTACGAATCCGGGTGTTGCCGAGCATTATGTTGCTGTCTGCGCCCAGAATGAGCATTTCATGGAATATCGGGAGATTGTCCGAGAGCAAATAGAAACGCAATTAGCGGCTTACTTAGAGCAAGAGGAGCAGCGACAGAAGGAACAGCAGACCGAGGAAACCGCTCAAGTTGAAGAAGCCGTCGCATAATCTTTCCATTATTTCGCAATGGTGGGCAATGCCCACCCTACGTATTTATCCCTCATCCTTCTGCCTTTGAAAATGCCCCTCTCCCTCGACAAACCCACGCTCCTCCGCAGCCGCCAACAGCGGAACGCTACTTGGCAAGACTACGTGGCTCTGCGAGATAGTATTCCTCTCGACGACAATCTCAACGGCGGGAAAATTGCGTTTTATCATGGCTGGTTATGGGTTGATAGGGGTAAAGAAGGGCTAAATCACGCTGCCTTTAGTGACTTAATCACAGCGGCTTTCTTTGTGTGGGCATTCCTCCATCCCGAGGTTCCCTTACAGTCCTACGGCCGTTGCTTGATTGAATATGCCCCCACCCATGCCTGTGCGCCGGATCTGGTGCTATACAAGGGTGAGAACATCCCCAAATGGCAACCGGGTGAACCGCGCCGGATCGAGTTGCCGCGTCATCGGTTGCCCGATTTAGTGGGAGAGATTGCCGACACCAGCTTGAGCCTGGATCTTGATGAGCAAAAACAGCTTTACGCCAGTTTGGGCATCGGGGAATATTGGGTCATTGATGTGAAAGGGCAGCGGCTCTTTGCCTTTGGCTTGACGGCAGCGGGGCAGTACGAGGCACTGACTGAATCGCAAGTATTGCCAGGGTTGCCGATCGCGCTCCTGGAACAAACCCTCGAACGCTTGAGTACCGAGACGAATACAGCAGCGGCTAACTGGCTTATGCAGCAACTACAACAGGAGGGCGATCGCTCTGTCGATCCTCAATCGGCTACTTAGTCTCCATGGAAACCTGGAAACGGTGCGTTACGCTATCGCTATAGCGAAGCCATGCCGTAAGGCTATACAGCACCCTACACGATAAACCCTTTAACAATCACTCCGTTTAACAACCATGCGTACCCTCCTAATCTATCCCCTCTTCCCCAAAAGTTTTTGGTCGTTTGAAAAAGCGGTTCAGCTCATTGGTCGCAAAGCCTTTGTCCCCCCGCTGGGACTGATCACCGTGGCGGCGATTCTCCCCCAAGACTGGGAATTTCGCCTGGTCGATCGCACCGTCCGCGACATCACCGAAGCAGATTGGGATTGGGCCGAGCTGGTGATGATCTCGGGCATGATTGTCCAAAAGCCCGATATGGTCGCGCAAATTCAAGAAGCCAAGCGCCGGGGCAAAAAAGTTGCCGTCGGTGGCCCCTATGCCACCTCCACACCCGAGGTGTGTCAGGCAGCGGGGGCAGATTATCTGGTGCTGGACGAAGGGGAAATCACGCTGCCGCTCTTTGTGGCGGCGATCGAACGGGGTGAGGAATCGGGCGTGTTCCGGGCAACGGAGAAGCCGGATGTCACGATCACGCCCATCCCCCGCTATGACCTACTCGACATGAATGCCTACGCCATGATGTCGGTACAGTTTTCGCGGGGTTGTCCGTTTCAATGTGAGTTTTGCGACATCATTGTCCTCTACGGTCGCAAGCCGCGTACCAAGGAACCGGCCCAACTCCTAAGGGAACTCGATCGCCTCTTTGAACTGGGCTGGCGTGGGGCCATCTTTATGGTGGATGACAACTTTATTGGCAACAAACGGAACGTCAAGCGATTACTTGCTGAACTCAAGCCCTGGATGGCTCAAAAAGGCTATCCCTTTACCTTCAACACCGAAGCCTCGGTCGATCTCGCGCAAGATCAAGAACTGATCGATGCGATGGTGGCCTGTAATTTTGGCTCGATCTTTGTGGGTATTGAAACGCCCGATGAAGACAGTTTGGCGGTGACGAAGAAGTTTCAAAATACCCGTGACCCCTTGAGTGAGTCGATTTATAAAATCCAAAGCTCTGGGATTCGGGTAATGGCGGGCTTCATTATTGGCTTCGATGGCGAGAAGCAAGGCGCGGGCGATCGCATCGTCCAGTTTGTCGAGAAATGCTCAATTCCCCTAGCAATCTTCAGTATGCTCCAAGCCCTACCGGATACGGCGCTCTGGCATCGTCTCACTAAAGAGGGGCGTTTGCTCGATACCAGTGGCGACATTAACCAAACCACGTTAATGAACTTTGTGCCCACCCGCCCGATTGAAGACATTGCCGCCGAACACGTGCGGGGTTTCTGGGCACTCTATGAGCCCGAGAAATTCCTCGATCGCACCTTCCGCTGCTACCAAACCTTAGCCAAGGCGAACTTCCCGAAAAAGGAATATAAAGTCAAGAAACCTTTTGACTGGCAGGTTGTGAAAGCGGGCTTGATTGTCTTCTGGAAGCAGGGCGTAGTGCGCTCGACTCGTTGGAAGTTCTGGCCCTACCTGCTCTGGATGCTGCGCCACAATTCCGGTGGTGTCCTCAGCTACCTCACCATTTGTTCCCAAATGGAGCATTTTCTAGAATATCGTCAACTGGTCAAGGATGGTATTGAGGAACAGCTCGCGGCTTATCTGGCCCATGAACAGGAACTTAAAACCCAGCAAGCGCAATCCGAGGAGAAAGTGGCGGCGATCGCAGGTTAAAGGCGAACTACCGCCTCATGAATCAGCGCGACGAGTGGGTCGGTCGCTCCAAGCATTGACGATTTCACGACCTGAATCCTCACCGTTAGAATAACGAAGTATTCATTCAATAAAGAATCAAGCAATCATGCAAATTCGAGGTATCAAATACGGTCAGACGATCGAACTCCTGCAACCGCTCAACCTCCCCGATGGCTGTGAACTCACCATTGACGTTCAGTCTAAAATATCCCTCAGCCCCCAAGAACGCCGACAACGCCTACTGAAACTCTGTGGTGCTTGGTCAAGCCAACCCGATCTTGACACAAACTTTGCGCAAATCGCCCAAGAGCGCCACCAATACCGAGGTCGAGATACCCTAGGTTTTGATTGATTTTAATGTATTTGCTCGACACAAATATCTGTATTGCCTTTCTCAAAAATAATACCAACGTTGTTAAAGCTGTGTCTCAGCACATTGCCCGTTGCCATCTCTCCGCTGTGGTTGTGGCAGAACTCTACAAAGGGGTTTACTGTTCCCAACGGACTCCGCAAAATCTTCAGATACTGAATGAATTTTTAGATCTCCTGCCAATCTTGGATTTTGATCAAGCTGCTGCTTTGGAATTTGGCAAAATTCAAAGTGAGCTACGACAAATTGGACGCCCGACTGGCGAACTAGATGCCATTATTGCTGCTGTCGCTCGCTCTCAAGGATTCATTCTGGTCACAGACAATATCAAACACTTCCAGTACATCGAAAATCTTCAAATTGAAAACTTGCTACTGTAGCGTATATGGCTGATCTCCCGGTTGAATCGCTGCGTTGAGTAGCATTTTGAGCGAGTCAGGCGCACGAGGATTCAGCAGCACCGATCGCTTGAGACTCTCTTTTGCTGCTTCATGATCACCGCTCATTCCCATGACGAGACCGCGGATACACCATAACTTGCTCTCATAGGGTTTGATCGCGATCGCCCGATCAAAACTTTCGATCGCTGCTGTGTAGTTTTCGAGATCTTTAAAGATCATTCCTTGGTGATACAAATAGGCAACATTTTGCGGATTGATGTGTAAGGCTTTTTTGATAGCAGATAAAGCGATATCCTTTTGATCCAAGTCATTGTGACTCACACTCTTGAGATACCAAAAGTCTTCGGCTTCTGGGGCTAACTTCAAGGCTTCATCAAAGTTCTCAATTGCGGCTTCGTATCTTTTGAGTTCTCGGAGGAGCTTGCCGCGACGATACCAGCCATCCATATTTTCAGGATCGGCATTTAATGCGAAACGATAACTCTCAACGGCTTGTTCCCGTTCCTGCAATGCCTCTAACGCCATCCCGCGGTAATGCCACACGGTTTGCAGCTCGGGTTGAAGCTCAGGGCTGAGGTTAATGGCGCGATCGTAATCTGCTAAGGCGATTTTATATTCATCTTTGCTGTAGAGCAGTTGACCCCGACTGACAAACACATGATAATTTTCAGGGTTTTCTTTCAGGGCCCGGTTGTAGCATTCTAAGGCTTCATCCTCATCGCCAATCATCGCAAAGTAGCGACCCTGCTCACGGAGCAGCTTGGATTTTTCATCGGCTCTGTCGTCGCTGAGTCGCTGGATACTTTTCTTGAGCTCCAGAATTCTCCGAGTACATTCGAGATAATTCAAAACGTTGTCATCTCGATGATAATCAATCAATAACGCTTCAACGGAGGTATAGAACGCCTCATCCGTTTGGAAGAGCTTAAACAAGCCCGATCGCCAGTCGAAGAAGTCCGGCGCACGGCGTACAAAATAGTCAATAATATAGCTCTCGACTACAAAGATCAATGAGATGGGCAAGTTCTGCTCAAAGCTCTCCCGCTGACGATTCAAATGACTCATCAAGGGAGGGACATCCTTCCAGCTATAGCTGTAGATTTCCTGAGGGCTCCAGCCGGCTAATTCTTTGACACTTTCATACTTGTAAATCGTCTTCTCTAGCCCCGTAATGAAAGCAATTTCTAACCCCTCAGCTTGATATAGATTGAGCAAGTCTACATACAGGGTTTCACTCTCCTGATTTAAGATGAACTCCGTAACTTTTTTGTGCGGCAATCTCTCGTGAACTGAGACAATGACAGCTTGCTCCATGGCCACAGCGCATTGCACAAAAAACAAGCCGAAGCCCTTCTTGCGCCGCAACGCCCGAATCAAGTCATTCAGCGTCTCCTCGGCTGCCGGACTCCATGGCTCCAATTCGGGTTGGCCCGGTTGAGCGATACTCTCCCTAACCCGACTCCCCGCTGATTCTTCAGTCATTACAATTCCTTCCACAACACCGGATGCACGTCATACCAGGTCTGCTTATCTCCCCCGGCATCAAAGTAGCGATATTCCAGCACACAGCGGCTAAATAACAGACTCCGCTGCACATCGCTATTGTCCAACTTCCGGGATGCCTGTGACTCGCGAATTTCCCGCAAGACCTCCCACCACGGCTCCTCCACAGCCCGCCGATACACATCTCTGAGGGAGTCCGTGGCCCGCTGCACTGCCCGCGCGCCGATCGGCAACATATCCGTCCGATTGATGGCCTCCTGCATGAGCTGGATCAGATCCCGCACGTAGCCCCCACTCGCCAGGCACAGCGCCTGTAACACGTCTGCCGATTCAAACACTTGGGGCACAAGGGTCTCTCGTAAAGCCTCCGGCACGCGCAAGCGAATGATTTCTTGCATTCGCTCAACACCCGGTTCGTAGGGACTGCCATCCTCGCGCCGAACCATAATCGACGGCAAAACATGGGGAATATCGTAGTTGTCCTTGAGTTCGGTTGCCCAGCGGGAATAGACCAGTGAAATCGGCACGGTGTAGACAATGTGGCAATCGAGCGCCTTGAGTTGTTCGTGGCGATCGAGGAAAATCTCTTCATGGTTACTGCGCCCGTTGTCCCGGAAGATGGGCACAATGCGATCAAGGTTATCCGCAATCACCAAGAGTTTGGCCTTCTCCGACAGATGGCTGCGACCGTCGGCAATAAAGGTATTGAGCGCCGCCAACAGTGTTTCCGTATGGGGTTCCACCTGCTCACGAATCTTCTGGCGCTGGCCCGGCTCGGTGCGCACGGCCGCCGTTAAGCGGGCAAATTCCGCTAACCCCAACCCCAGATCCAGATTGCCCTCCACATCAACTTTCACTTCCCGCGCTAATACCTCTTGGAGGTCCCGCAAACGGTCTTTCAACCAATGCAAAATAGGCTCCGGATTCGCTTCCTTCAGGTCTCGTAAGAGATGGCGGGTGCAAGCGAGGAGAATGTCCGTATATTCAGCATCCTGAACGCTGAGATCTTCCTCGTCCGCCGCGAAATACACCACCACATGGCCGCGATCTTCGAGGTCTTTCTTGAGGCGCAGCAGTTCGGTGGTTTTGCCAGAACCGCGATAGCCCGTGTAGAGCTGTTGGGTCAGGGCATTGGAGCGCCGGATCGTCCGCCCGAGATCCTTGACCACATCTTCATCTCCCCGCACCGCCCGACAGTCCACGTAGCGCGGGTCGCCGGGCTGTAAGGGGGTGGGCGTGAATGAGTTGTACATCTCATCCAGAATGGCTTCCATCTCTTGGGGGGTGAGCATTGGGGGTATTAGAGAGGGGTGTGTTGGGTTACGCTGTCGGATGCTGTTGGCGCAGTCGATATTTCGTAACATTGGTGGCAGGCGGGACGCCTACGCTACGGTTCTTTTCTGTAAAAAATCCCGTAGCGTGGGCATCTTGCCCGCCTCGACTGACTGGGTTTGGATAAGAAAAACTACAAGAATTGCCACAACACCGGATGTACATCGTACCAAGTCCAACGATTATCCTGATCATCAAAATATTGATATTCTAAAACCGATCGGCTCGCTAGAAAGTGATGATGTAACGCATCATTCTCGATCGTTTTAGTTTGGTGAACTCCCCGTAAAACATCCCACCAGGATGTCTCGATCGATCACCAATAGATATCCCGTAACATTGCGATCGCCCGTTCGATGGCCTCAGCTTGTAGCGGCAGTTCATCGGTTTTGTTGATCGCCCATTGCATCAAATGGAGCAGATCCCGAATCTGCCCCCCACTCATCAGACCCAACCGATTCAGCACATCTTCAGACTCAAACAGAGGGATCTGGTGTGTGGATTGACGAGCCTTGGCAACCCAGCGAATGGGTAAATCCTGGGGGAGACGCGATCGCAGGATGTCTTTAAGACATTGCAAACCACAAGAATGAGCTATCCCATTCGGTTGATGGGCCATAACCGATAACAAAATGTTCGGACTGCCGTAGAGATCTTTGAGGTCGGTGGCATGGCGGGAATAGACCAGAGCAGGGGGAATGGTATAGATTACATGGTAATTTAAGGCTTTGAGTTGTGGGGCATGATCGAGAAAAAGCACTTCATAGTTATTGCGACAACAGTCTGCTCGCAAAGGGGCTTGGATGCGATCGAGATTATCGACAATTAACACCCGCTGACCAGGTTCAAACACCGGGTCTTGCGGAGCGGCTAAAACATTAAAAAGAGCCAAAAGAAATGTTGCTGCATGGCGAGTCATCGCCTCCTCTACCGTCCAATAAATCACCTGATACCCATCCTCTTCGAGCGATCGCTTGAGCTGATACAATTCCGTCGTCTTGCCCGAACCCCGATAACCTGTGTAGAGTTGCTGGGTCAGGGTTTGGGAGCGCCGAATCACCCGTCCTAAATCTGTCGCCACATCTTGCTGGGCTCGGGCCGCTTGGCAATCCACATAGGGCAGATCGCCCGGTTGTAAGGGATTGGGCTCAAATGCGTTGTAAATATTCGCCAAGAGGTCTGCTGCCATGGCCGGAAGTGAGAAAAGCTCTGGGGTGTTATCGACTGTGAACAGGATAAGTTAAACCCTAGAGAATGGTGCGCATATTGTAGCGCCTGGGCTCGTTTTCTTAGAGTATGCCAAGCAAAAAACTGTCCAGAAAGGAGCGGTGTTGGTGGCGGGCAAGATGCCCGCGCTACGGATATTTCTGAGAATCACCCGTAGCGCAGGCGTCCCGCCTGCCTCAGGATAATTATTTTCAAGGAGTATTCTTATGCCACGAAGTCAATGTAATTGATCCGAGCGTAGGGCTCTAGGGCAGTAAAGATGGCGCGGCCGTAGCTGCGATGGTTGACGCGATTGTCAAGTAGGGCCACCACGCCTTGACGATCGCGCACCGGGAGCACGGCCCGCTGGAGCCGTTGGAGGGCGATCGGTAGCAGATAGCCCTGAAACCAGTCCTGGCGTTGGCGCTTGAGGTGCTGCACCTGGGCGGCCACGAGGGGGTTTTCCATCGAAGGCAGGGGCAGGGTCGCAATAATCAGCAGTTGGGGCGGCGGCAGATGGTCTTGTTGCTGTTGCCAGAAGTCCCAGCCCGTGACCAAGATGCTCTCGGGGTTGAGGTTGGGGGTTTCGAGCTGGACGCAGGAGCCAAACTCAGCAGCGAGTACCGTACTCACCTGGGCTCGTAGGGGCGTATCTTCCACCACCAGCACCACCGGCCGCTTGAGGGGACTAATCCATTCCGGCGGGCGCTGACGACCATGGCGCTGACCCAACATCCCCCCCCGGCAAAGGCGCAAAATTTGATTTAATAACTGGTCTCGAAAGGCGGGATCATTGGGGAAGGCCAGGCGCTCTGGCACATAGAGCTGAATTAGATCTTGCTGGCGCTGGGGGGCAAATTTGACCGTGGTCAGATCACCGAGACCGAGGCGATCGCGCCAAAACTGCCCCTCTTGGCGCTCCAGCCCCAGAAATCGTCCCAGAAAAACCGTGGGCTGCTGCTGCCAGAGCGGCGCAAGCTCTGGTGCAAGCTCCATCGGGGCGACGTGCAAGCGAACCTCCGCTGGGATGTCCTTTTCCCCCTGAGCCGTGGGCTCGATCGTTGCCCAACGCAGTTGCCGACCCGGTTGCTGCCATCGTTGCAAAAAGCGCCATCCTTGCGGTAAGAGCGAGGGAGTCATGGCCAATCCACCCCATAAACCCGAATCATTCTCCTGCTGTAGGGGCTGGGCTTCCCTGCCCTGCGAGGTCTTTGATTCTTGATGCAGACCCAGCAGATTTTGGCTTAGATTCGTTGGTGGGTTTACATCTTGTTGGCTTACATCTTGACCGATTAACTGGCTCAACCGCTCGATCGCCGCCTGCTGTTCCGGTTCGAGGGCATAGCAACCGTAGGGGTTCCGGGGGCGATCGCACAAGTCTTGGTTGAGCTGTTTGACAGTTTGGCTAATGGACTCAGCCGCGTCGGGTAGGGCTTGGACCAATTCCTGCCAATCCTGGGGAGCGAGGGTAAGCGTCAAGGCGTCCCTAGCCCAGGTTTCAAGATCATCCCCACCATCGATCACAGTCGGACAGCCCAGCGGAAACTGTGATGTCCATTGGCGTTGAGTTGAGTGGTGATGATTGAAGCGATCGCTCAACCAGATTTGGGGTGTGGTCAGTAGTAATGTGCGCTGATCTATCCAACCGTTATGGTTTTGGGGAGAGAGATTTGGGCGATCCTGAAACGGCTGGGGACAATCGCCAATCCGTTGCACCCGTTTCGCAGTTTTCAAATGCCCTTGCAACGACTGAACATCGGCGAGAAACCGTTCCTGCTGTGCCTCAGGGAGCACGACCACCACATCGTGGGGCCACAGCAGTAAAGCGGTGATGTAGCCCAGGCTATAGGTCTGGGGCATCGCCGCCGTTTGAATCACCGCCGATCGCGGCAAACGCAAGGCCCGCGCTACCAACCGCGCCAGGGTCAGGTGATGCGGCCAAGCCGATTGACTCTGGGACGGCGGCTGATTCCGTAAAAATGCCAACAGAGATGAATGAACTTGGGACTCAAGCACAGGCGGTGAGCGATCGCAGACAGCCCTCCCATCTTACCGTTTGGATATTGGGTGTCGGGGATGGGGTGTGGGGCGGTCGGATCACCCCGGTGTCTTGAGCGTGGCAAAGAAATCTTGAACAAACTGCACCAGTGCCTGAATCGGCGGCAGCGACGCATTCCAGGGTTCTGCTGGGGCGCTGGTTAGGGTCTCTCGCTCCCAGGTGGGTTCAGGGGCATCGGGCAAACGTTTGCCAAACTGATGATTCTCAAATAGATCCAGGCTGCGATCGCTGGAGTTGGTTAAAACAAGGGTGAGTGGTGCATTCAGAAATGTCAGGGCCTCGGGGGGCAAAAAATTCGCCTGCTCTTGCTGAATTGGCTGCAAACGTGTCACCCGCTGCTGGAGTTCCTCCTCCCAAGCCAAAAACTGCTCGTACTGCTGGCGTTTAAAGGTTCCCTGTTTGTGGCGTTGCAGTTGCTCTAGGAGTTGATGAAGCTGTCGCTCCACCATCCGGGCGTCTTGGAAGGGCAAGACAGCACAGTACGCCAGACTGAATAAATCTGTGTTGCGATCGGCGACAAACGTCAGATAGGTGCGCCGCGTACTGGCATTCACACTCGGAGGATGATGGAATCTCGGGTCGGCCTGGGCGATCTGATGGTAGACCGTCGCCAGGGCTAAGTTGGCATAGAGATTAAAGGGGGCATCCACCGTGATTTGCACCGTGGGTTGGATTTCCTGAAAAAAGGCTTGCAAATCTTGGGGTTTGAACTGCTGTACCACCGTTTCATCCCCCAAGGGACTCAGATCAATCCAGTCACAAACGAGACCCTGTGTGTTGAGATGGGTGCGGGCCACCTGGTAGAGTCTTGCCCCGGTCAGGGTTGCCCCGGTCAGGTCAGCGCCCGTCCATTCCGCTTTCATCAGCCGGACGCGACTGAGATCGGCATGAACCAGACTGGCATTGACCAAGTTCGCCTCGGATAAATCGGCCCCCAGCAAGTTCGCCCCACTCAGCCGCGCATTGCTCAAGTCCGCCCAGCGCAAGTCTGCGCCACTCAAGTCTGCCCAGCGAAGATTAGCGCCTCGCAAATCTGCACCGCTCAAGTCTGCTCGTGTGAGGCTGGCTTGGCTGAGGTCGGTCGCCCGGAGGTTGGCAGCCCGGAGGTTGGCACGGGTGAGATCCGCGCCATTGAGATTCGCCTTCTCCAAGATGGCTTCTTCGAGCAAGATATCCCGGAGGTTGGTCTCGCTCAGGTTGCAGCGGGTCAGGTTGGTTTGGCGCAGGCTTGCTTCGCGGAAGTCCGTGCCGGAAAAATTAGACCCCGTGAGATTGGCCCCACTCAGGTCGGCACGAACTAACTCGGCATGGAGCACGATCGCCTCAGTGATGTCTGCCTCGCGCAGATCCGCCCGAATCAAATTAGCGACATTGAGCTTGGCCCGATTCAACGTCGCCCGATAGAGATTAGCGGCACTCAACCGCGCCACATTCAGCCGGGCCTGATTGAGCCGTGCTCCACTCAGGTTGGCCCCGCTCAGGTTGGCTACGTTGAAAGTTGCGCCCTCAAAATTAGCGCCACTGAGGTTGATGTTGCGTAGATTCGCTTCGTTAAAGTTGATGGCCCCAAAATCACGTTGACCTGTTGCGTAGAGATGACGAAGTTCTTTAAGATTCATGGGGGATTCAACGAAACCAGCACAGCGACGCAGTGATCAAATGCTATCAGGGAATTTACGGTTGTGAGCCGGATTGGGATTGTGGGACTGGGATTGATTGGCGGCTCTCTGGGTTTAGATTTACGGGCCCAGGGTCATGAAGTTCTAGGAATTGCCCGTCGCCGGGCCACCTGCGATCGCGCCCTAAAGCGTGGCATTGCCGATCACTCTGCCACGGATTTAACGCTGCTCTCAGAAGTTGATCTCATCTTCCTCTGCACCCCGATCGCCGCGATCCTACCCACCCTAGAGCAAATCATTCCCCACCTGCACCCCGACACGATCATCACCGATGTCGCCTCGGTCAAAACGCCGATCGTGACCGCCGCCACTACTTTATGGCCCTACTTTCTCGGCGGCCATCCCATGGCCGGAACCGAACAGCAGGGCGTTGAAGCGGCCCAGCGCGATCTTTTCCAAAATGCCCCCTACGTCCTGACGCCCACGGCGGCGACGCCTGCCGAGATTATCGCCACCCTGACCCCTCTCATTGGCCAACTCCAGGCACGATGTTATCACTGTTCGCCAGCAGCCCACGATCGCGCTGTGGCCAGTATTTCCCATCTGCCCGTGATGCTCAGTGCCAGCCTGATTGCCTGTCAGGACACCCTAGATGCCGAGACCCTGCCCCTTGCCCAAGCCCTGGCCAGCTCCGGCTTTCGAGATACCAGCCGTGTGGGCGGCGGCAACCCTGAACTGGGCGTAATGATGGCCCGCTACAACCGCGCCGCGCTCCAGGCCGCCTTGCAGAGTTATCGGCAGAGCCTAGACCGCCTCAGTGACCAGATTGAGCAAGAAGACTGGGCTGGGCTTACGGCCATGCTGCAACAGACGCAGACCGCTCGCCGCCCGTTTGTGGCGGAGGATACTTAGACCAGATGACCGACATTAAACTCCTGCGCCTACTGCAACTGGTCAGCCCCGCCCTGCCCATTGGCGCCTATAGCTATTCGGAAGGGCTCGAAACCCTGGTCGAATCCGACGTCATCACCACGGCCGAACAGTTAACAACCTGGCTCCAACAGGAGCTGAACTATGGGGCAATTCGCCTCGACGCCGCCGTGATGCTGCGTGCCTATGCCGCTGTTGCCCCATTGCAACATCAGGAACTGACGCATTGGAACCAATGGCTCTCGGCCACGCGCGAAACCGCTGAACTGCGCCAGTCGAGCTGGCAAATGGGGCGATCGCTCCTCCAGCTCTTTCGGCAGCTTGAGCCCGAGTTGGCCACCGGGCTGCCGACGCTTGACCCTTGTAATTATGCGATCGCCTTTGGCATTGTTGCCGCCCTATGGCAGATTGAGCCCGCCACCGCCCTGCTGGGCTATCTCCAGGGTTGGCTCACCCATTGGCTCACGACCGCCGTGAAACTCATTCCGCTGGGGCAAACCACCGGGCAACAGGTTTTACTGGCCCTCTCAGCTGATGTTTTGGCTGCACAGGAGGCGATCGCTGCCCTAGAGGATGCTGAACTAGTCAGTTGCAGTTGGGGCGCTAGCCTCGCCAGCATGAACCATGAAACCCAATACACCCGACTGTTTCGCAGTTGATCTTAAATCAACCCAGCCGTTGACGAGAATCACCTGCAAACGGTGACATTCCCTACAAAACTTTTGATTCAGAAGCGACAGGATACAAGTAACTGCAAAACATCGCTCTTGACCTTTGTTTGTAAAGAGAATAAAGCAAATGTGAAGCGATGTAAAGCAACTGTAAAGCTACATAACCTAAAACCAATCTTTGTCGTTTTGATGATGTCTTTTTGACAATATTGTCATGGCATTGAAGCAAATAAATTCAGTAATCGGCGATCGCGCTAAAGCGCACTGCCAAAGACGATCGCCAAAACTGACGGGTAGTGATTGTTACCCACCCTACGCCATTACTGGGTTAAATGCTTAATCGTGATGACAGGATTGGGGCTAAAAATTCTTCGGAAACTCTAGCCTTGCTTCTGTAGTCTTTTGAACTCAAAGACTGTGCCAACGAATGCACAGAGAAAATCATGGTGGATGCCACCCCTTACACCACCCAACACCTCAATTTAGGGGAATTCACGCCACATTTAAT
>JBMYQW010000078.1:0-14911 GCA_049601735.1 Spirulinaceae cyanobacterium | reverse complement strand
CGCCCGGCCCATTTTGGCGATTACCGATACGGCGTCGGCCATTGAAGCAGGCGAGTTTAATACCAAAAGCCTCGATCGCCCGGCCAAACGCACCGATGAACTCGGCAAGCTCGCCCGCGTTTTTCAAGAGATGGCCCAGCAGGTTTATGTTCGGGAACAACGCCTTAAGCGGCAGGTGCAGGAACTCAAAATTGAAATTGATGAAACCAAGCGCAAGAAAGCGGTGCGAGAAATTGCCGAGACGGACTTTTTCCAAGAGCTGCAATCCAAGGCCCAGGATATTCGCAAAAATCGCCGCCGTCGGGGGCGCTCTGCTGACGAGGAATCGGATGGTGAAACCGCTGGAGATGATGAATCGTCTAGCTCAGATTGAGCCTTTCAGAATCCTGGAACCTCTCTCTCGTTGGCTGAAATCCCGATACTTTCGTGTGAGCTTGAGAAAAAAACCTTAACCGAAACTCACGTTCGTTACTTGAATCAAGCCCCCAAATCCACCGCGACCCGATGGGCACAGGCAAAGCCTGAAAACGCCACCGCATTGAGCCCCTGGCCTGGAAACGTGCTATCACCCACACAGTACAAACCCGGAATCGCGGTGCGGTTAAAGGGCATCCCCAAGAGGCCGAGTAATTTACGTTGGGGAATTGGGCCGTAGGTTCCGTCTTCGCGCCCCAGAAAACGGCGATGGGTGCGCGCTGTGCCAATTTCTTGGTACTCGATCGCCTCATTCAAACCGGGAAAAATAGCAGCCAGGCGATCGCACAAACGCTTTGCCGCCGCCGTCTTCTTCACCTGATAATCACTTGGGCTTAACCCCTGCCAATCTTCGATCCAGCTCGGGGTGAAAGTATGAATAATGTGCTTACCCTCGGGCGCGAGACTCGGGTCAAGCAATGTCGGAATCGAGACAAAGATCGTGCCCTCGGGGTCTTCCAGTTTGGCCCAATCTTCAAGCAGGATATGGTGGCATTCTGTACCAGGTGGGAGTAGATCCGCATTGACGCCCAGGTGCAGGCTCAAGAAGCTGGGGGATTTTTGGTAGCGTTGCCGCCAACGCGTCTCAGTTGCTGGCAATTTCTCCGGCGGTAGCAGCTTATCGAAGGTATCCCAGCGGGTGGCATTGGAGATGACCCGCCGCGCTCGGTATTCTGCGCCATTCGCCAGCCGCACCCCCACCGCGCGATCGCCCTCTAGCAGAATCTCTGTCACCCGCGCCCGATAGACAATTTCACCCCCGGCCGCGACCAAGCCATCAGCTAATTTTTGGGCGATCTGCCCCACGCCGCCTTTGGGGTAGTTAATGCCGCCGTAATGGCGATCGCTAAACACCATCCCCGCATTAATCATTGGGGTTTGGTCAGCGGGCACGACCGACCAGCAGTAGCATTCCATATCAATGAACTGGAGCAGTTCCGGATCTTTAATATGGCGGCGGGCTACATCTCCCGCATTTTGGGGCAAATATTTTACCAGGCCCAAACAGGCGAGGGGATGCTGGAAAAAGACTCGGAACAGGTAGCCCAACTCTTCGAGGGAGAGCAACTCCATGGCATTGAGGCAGTTAAACACCTGCCAGCATTCATCATAAAAGCGCCGAATGCCCGCCCGTTCGTGGGGGAAGCGATCGCCCAATTCCTGAATAAACTGCTCGTAATCCCGGTGGACTTTCAGTTCCAGGTTGTTGGGCAGATGGTAATGAATCTGGCAAGGGTCAGGGAAAGTTTCGATGCTTTGACCCACTGCATCTAGGGCGCGGGTGAGTAAATTGGTCGTCCCCTCGGTACCAAAGCCAAAGATCATTGAAGCGCCCACATCAAAGCGGTAGCCCTCCCGCTCAAAGTAGCCTGCGCTGCCCCCTGGAATTAAGTAGCGTTCCAGCACCAGCACCTTCAGTCCTTTGGCGGCTAATTGCGTTGCCGTGACCAGACCGCCAATACCCGAGCCGATGACGATCGCATCGTATTGCTCGGTTTTCGCTGAGGGGATCTGTTGGGGGAGGGTAGCGGTCATGATCTCAAAAAAACAGCAGCACAATAGTTGGCTTCCCTAAGCATACGTTGAGTTGTGGATCTCGTTCTAACTCCCATCGGGTCGATTCGCCGCGCTCCTCAACCTTGAGCAGAATGCCTGGTACGCTGGCGTTGCCATCCCCTGTTGCAGCACTGTCAAAACTTGGGGCATTTGGTTTTGGGCCAGGGCGGCGACGTCCAACCATAAACCCGGAAAGACCTGACTTTGCAAGACGCCCTCAGCATTGGGTTGTAACGGTTGATACAAGCCGTTGCTCCAGGTGAAGACATCCAGACGCTGCTCAAAGGACTGCCAAACCCAGTACTCTAAGACACCATTGCGTTCATAGACCTGCTGCTTCTGTCCTCGGTCGATCGCCGCGCTACTGGCCGCAATTTCCACCACCAGTTCAGGCGGGCCATCTAGATAACCATCGATCGTCACATGACTACGACCACCGGCCAACTCATCGATCCGGAGCACGCTATCGGGCTGGACTTCGTTTTGCTGATCCAAGCGGACCGTGGGCTCAATGCCCATGCTCAGATGGGGGGTAAAGGAACTGTAGACGCCCAGCCAAGTGGTTAGGCAACCGTGGGGCTGGGCATGGGGGGTAAACCGCAGGGGAGATGCCACGTACACTGTTCCTTCAATCAGTTCGGCTTTTTTGATCTGGGGGTCAGCTACATAGCGCCGCTCAAATTCTGCTCGGGTGAGGTAATCGCCACTTGAGAGCGGCGGCAGGATTGTGGATTGAGCAGACGACAGGGACATTAGAAGTACCCACTAATCAACAATTAAACCAAGACCAGATTGAGATCCGTAGTTTTCAGGATTACTGTAGGGGCAATCCCCCCGTGGTTGCCCCAGACCCCGCCGGGGTAGGCACGGGGGCACTACCCCTACAAATAAACTCTAGGTTTCAAAGTGGACGAGGTTTAAATAAACGACGGCCGACTGCTATCGCCCCCGCCTTGGGCCTCCATCTTCGCCTTGGCTTTGGCCGCACTGCGGCGCAGGGACTGGAGACGGGTTTCGTATTTTTTGCGTTGGCGGCGGTTGGGGGTTTGTTCGATCAGGGTCTTGAGGGCACTGCCAAGGCTCTTATAGGCGTTGGGCATACTGTAGCCGAAGCGAGTGGCGAGGGCGATCGCCCGTTTGTCGGCCTCTAAGCTCTCGGCCAGGCGCTTGTCGCCGTTATTTTTCTGCCAGAGCCGGAAGCCAGAGACCCCGCAGAGCCCGAGAGCAAGAACGAGGAGCAGACCATCCTGCACCCACAACTCACCGACTGCGCCGCCCAAACCGATCGCCAGGGCAGCCATTTCCCAACCTTCTTTAGGGACCGTGTCGTTCTGGATGCGGCCGACCTCATGCCAGAAGAGGAGGTTGCGCTGATCGATCGCCAGGTTATCCCATTTGCTGATGTCAATTTGAATTTCGATTTCGTCTCGACCCAATTCTTCAGAGCGAATCAGGGGCGGGTTGACCTCGGCACTCGCTTCCACCATCACCCAACTCTGCAATTCTGGCGGCAGGAGGGTTTTGAGGCGGCGCAGCTCACTCATTTCAGCGCGGGCGGAAGCAGCAGAATACGATGTCATGGATTTTTTCGGGCAAAAACGAACAATTGTTACGGTGTTATTCGAGTTCTCTCGATTCGCCGCACAGATCGTCCAGATTAAAACGCTGACTCAGCAGGCGTTTGATCACGACGAACCGAAAACTGCGAACTGTGAACTACGAACGGATGCCTACTATTCTACAACCTGAGCAGCCATGAGTTGTCGAGCCTGTCAAGGTGCGTGTTTAAGTCCTTATTTTGGCGATTTTTAAGCTGCGATCGCCGCCTCAATGTCTGCTAAGGCGGTGTCGAGATCATCATTGACAATTTGCACGTCAAATTCAGGCGCTGCTGCCAGCTCGACTTGTGCTCGTTCGAGCCGCTTGGCGATCGCCGCTTCATCATCGGTGGCGCGATCGCGCAGGCGGCGCTCTAGTTCAGCCAGCGACGGGGGCAAAATAAAAATCCGCTTCGCCTCAGGTAAGACCGCTTTGACGGCCCGAGCGCCCACCAGCTCAATTTCCAAAATTACTGTTCGGCCCCGCTTGACCTCTTCCTCGATAGTGGTGCTCAGGGTTCCGTAAAGATTTCCGGCGTATTCCGCCCATTCCAGAAACAAGCCCTGCTCAATTTGAGCTTCAAACTCGGCCCGCTCCAGAAACCAATAATGCTGGCCGTGAACTTCGCCGGGACGGGGCGATCGCGTCGTCGCGGAAACCGAGAGGCAAAGCCGTTCAGGATGCCGCTGGAGCAGGGCCTTAACCAAGGTTCCTTTCCCCACGCCACTTGGGCCCGTGAGCACGACTAATTGCCCGGTCGTGGCAGGTTCAGGAGGGGTGGGCGTCCAGGTCATGGCAAGATACACCCCCCCTTGATACCGCTCCGTTCCACCCGTCGGACAAAAGCCCAGCCGTTCGTAGAGCCGTCGCGCCCGATTATGCTCCACTACCATCAAGCGCACCGGACAGTTGCGCTCGGTGGCGATCGCCTGGATGTCTTGCAACAGCGCCGTACCAATGCCCTGATTTTGCACATCGGGTGACAAGGCGAGATCAACAATATGCAGATGATCCGGGCGATCGTCGAGGGTCAGACGACCAATCGCCTGCCCGCGCTGCTGCACCAGCCAAAAGTCCGCCTCGGGAAATTCCTGGCGATAACCCTGCTGATGGATGTTAAATTGCGTTTCTAGCACAGCCGCCCGCTGGGGCTCAGGCAGCGCGGCAAATTCAGCCGCCCGGAGACGGGTGTAGAGCTGACGCAAAAACGGTTCGTCTGCTGGCGTGATGGGCCGCAGGGTGACTTGGTGTTGGGCTTGGAGGCGGGGAAAGGGGCGATCGGACATTGCTTTTGTTCTACGACCCTAAGGTTTCACCGACCCAGGCGGACAGGCGGTGGTCGCATTGGTGAAGATCGGTACTGAGGGTGGCACGGTAGAGGGTTGAGCCGTCTGGCAGAGGATCGATTGGGTACTATCGCTGGTGGCAAAGACCGCCCCGGTCAGGCTGGGCAGACCTTCCATCTTCGCGGTGGCCGTCACGTGGGCTTGGCTGGGACTGTTGGAGCCGATCGTGATGCTGTAGCGGCTCGTTTCTGAATCAATCGCCACCCCGAGCGTATCGATGTCGCTGGCAAAGCTACCGTTTTCAATATAGTAGGCTTGCTGGGCCCGCAGCAGCGACCCTACGGTTCCTCGGGCATCATTCAAGCGCGGCGCGGGGTTTGCTGCGGTGGCATCGGGGAGCGGTGTGGTCGGCGTTGTGGGCGCTGTGGTGGTCGGGGGTGCGGCCGAGGGTACAGGAGGGGCCGGGGCGGGAACCACTGGAGCGGCGGTTTCGGGTGGCTCAGGGGCTTGGGAATTGCAGCCGAGCAACCCCAGTGTGAGGCAGCAGAGGGCGATCGCCCCGCAATTTGGTGTTAATCGGTTCAGGGTCAATTGGCTTGGTATTGAATCCATCCGGTTCAGACCTCGATCTCTTAATACAGCACCTTAATCTTACAGGGTTGCCAATTCCTGTTGGAGCTGGGTTAAGCGATCGCACCAGCCAGGCTCCGGTTGAACCGCAACCATGCGCTCTAGCCGATCGCGCAACTGTTGATGATGGCGGCGCGTAGTGGCGCGATCGCCCCGAATCCCCGGCGTGCGACCCCGAATATCCTGCTCCGGCAGGGCAAAGAAGACGCCGCCATCGGTGTATTGAATGCAATGCTCCCAAAGATCAAAAATCCGGGCATTGCCAGTGATACCAGCAGCGGGGGCGCGATCGCACCCATAGACATGGAGGCTCAAAAAGGGTGCCGAGCCGCCATTGCCCATCTGATGAATCAGATCATGATCCACGAGTTTGATCTCCCTCGGTACGAAATCGCAGCGTTCTCGCGTCGTCAGCAGATTTCCCTCTAGCTGGTAAGTGTAATGCGCCGCCTGGCCAAACGACTGCACCACACCCCATTCCGTCGCGCCATGATCATGAATCGCGCTGAAGTCCCCCTCGCGCCAAGACATCACCATGATTTCAAATGAGCCGCCATCATAGACCAATTGACGACCATAGCCATCCGTGACCGGATGCTCGAAATCTGCCCAGGGCCAGAGATCATGGGGTTGAACCTGCGCTGCTTGCACCGAGTCACGCAATCGGGCGGGGGTCAGGGAGGCATGGTGCTGGATCTGAGCAATCAGGGATTGCAAAGATGCAGGCAAAAGGGTTTTACTGCCCTTAAAAGTGGTGCGTTCAACAAGATGAACCATGGCAAAAGGCTCCAAGTTTTTAACGTTAATAAAGTGGCCGCGATCGCTTTAACTTTCGGTTGGTGGGTAAGGTCTAGCCTGTTTACTTGGTGAGACTGGCGATCAGCAAAATTTATGCAGTTTCTGTGCTGGCAGGCGAGACGCCTGCGCTACGGTTTATGGGCTCAATTTCTCGTAGCGCGGACATCTTGCCCGCCACGATTTTTGCACAAGTTTGATCGGTTTAAAAAGTGACAGCAGTAGGGTGCGTTAGGCGGACAGAGATGCTTCGGGAAATTCAGTAATCTGTTGCCTCCGTAACGCACCGATACACCCAGAAGTTGCTTGGCGATGGGTTTTGGTGCGTTACGCAGGAGCGTAAATCACTCTACTTCTGATAAAATAATTCCCAGCTAACGTACCCTACTATTGAATGAGATCTTTGAACTCATTGGGTCGATATTTAAGTCAGTTCATCCGGTATTACCTCAGGGAAAATAAGCTGCAAAATCACTACATCATGCCAGCGGCCGTTGAGGTAGCCAATTTCTTTTTGGCAACCGACAATCTCAAAGCCAAAGCGTTGATGAAACCGGATGCTGCTCTGATTAGCAGCCATGATTTTAGCCACCACATGGTGATAGCGTAAGTCCCGTGCTTTTGCTAAGAGCGCCGCTTGGAGCTTGCTGCCGTAGCCCTGCCCGGTACTGTTTAAGCTGAGGTAAATCGAGCTTTCACAACAGACCCGGTAGCCCCAGCGATCGCTGTAGGTTTTAATTGCCCCCCAACCCACCACAGTTTGTTGTGGCGCAGTTTGGGGTTGCCAGGTTGCGGGTTGCTCGGCAATCAACCAGGCTTCGCGGTCTCCTGCCGTTGCCAGCTTGGTTCGGACGTTGTTACCTGACCAAGGTTCTCGATCCATCGTGGCATTGCCCGCTGCAACGGATTCGTTATAAATCGCGGCGATCGCTTCACTATCCGAGGGTTGAGCCGGACGGATGATCAGGGAATCTAACGGAGGCATTGGGTAGGACGGCATAAAGGTTTAAGCGATACAAGTCATACCGGATTAGTTGTGATTAAACTCGGCCAAGCTGAAAAGAAACCCAACAACGAACTGGGAATTTTTCTAGGTAATTTTCAGCTTGCCTTCAGCAATTCTGGGGAAGAAGATGGCTCGATTTTGGGACGCTGGGCAAACTGGTGTAACCAACTGGCAAACTTGGCCATCATGGGTTGTTGCGCCAACAGTTCTAGCCAAGCAAAGCCACCAATATTGCCCGCATTAATTTCGCTAATGCGCCAGTTTCCTTGGCCATCCTGCAAGAAGTCATACCCGAGCGTATGCAGACCTAAATGTTGGTAATGCCCGACTGTGGCAGCGATCGCCTCCCGTTCTGGCCGAGTAACTTCGGCCAGGGTGCAAGCGCCATCGCCGCTGACATTGTTAATCCAATGGCCACTTTGGGAGCGCCGCAGATACGCACCATAAATTTCACCATCAACGACGACAATGCGTTTATCGCCCGCTGTAACGCCGGTGAGATATTCCATCCAAATCAAGGCTTCACCGGGAACCCGCTGCACAAATTGCATCACCGCCGCAAAGTCGGGAAAAGACCGGGTTCCTTGACTGAAGTGATCGACCCAAAAAGCGCGATCGCGGTATTCAATCTTAAACACGCCCCGCCCGCCGCAACTGTTAGCCTGCTTGGCCACAATCGTCTGGTGCTGCTCAAAAAACGCTAACGCAGCGCGCCAATCTGCCGTTACGAGGGTCGCCGGAATATAGGCTTGAGCAACCTGGGGCAGAAAATCCGCCTTTAGCTGTTGCATTTTTCCCGTCGGACTGTTTACAAACTTGATCCATTTTTCCCATTGTTGCAATTGGGAAAGATACCCTGTAGGGAAGGGTTTTAGCGTTCGACAAAAGACCAAGTTGAGATCCCTTAAAGACCGAATCTGGTTGACATGATGCTCTAAATCAAGAAATTCCTCATAGGTTGCGATTTTGTTTGCTGCTGCTACCTGAATATGGGGTTCTGTAGCAGCAAAATTGAACACAGTTGGGCTCGGAAGATGATAAAAATCCGTGCGGGTATCCTGGGCAAGATGCAGATAAAAAGCAGGCACATCCAGAGGCTTTCTTTTATAGCGGGACGGATCACAGATGGCTAGAAATTTCATAATCAAACATGGGTGGAAAATATTTATTTTTGTGAAGTTAATCGAGACTGAAATCTCAACCTAACGATTCAGGTTTTGTCTTTAAGTCGCTGCACTACAACTCTCGCCGGCCACGGCGATCGTGGCGGTAGAGTCCCGTTTAACTTGCTTCCCCAATGTGGTCATCAACACACCGATCATGATGATCATAAATGCGATGACCTGGATGAGCGAGGGGCGCTCTCCATTGAGTAAAAAGGCATAGGTTACACCAAAAACTGGGGAGAGAACTGTCCATTTTCCCACTGTTTTACTATCTAGTCGATCGAGGGCGGAGTACCACATAAACTGTGCCATTACAATAATCAGGATGGCATAGACAATCATGATGCCCCAGAGTTGTCCTGCGAATGCTTCAGAAAAATGTTCCGGGCCAAATAGGATGCTGGCGATCGCAAAGAAGATCACCGAAGAAACAAAATTTCGGCTAAAAACGACAATTCTCAAGTTATGGTTTTTCCGGAGCATGAGCTTACCGATAATAGACGTAGCGCAGTAGCATAGGCTAGAGCCTAAAATGAGCAAGTCCCCCCGATTCACTTGAAACTGATTACTGATCAGGACAATAGTTAAGATGCCAGCCAGAATGAAGCCGAACCCGAACCATTCCCATTTCTGAATCTGCCGCTTAAAAATAACCGCACCAATTACGGCATAGAGAACCGGGCCAAAGCGACCGAGTAAGACGGCATTCGTCACGGTGGTGTAGGTTAGACCCGAGAAAATGAGTGAAGATAACGCCGCCGCCAAGCAGCCGTTTATCGTTAAGCCCAGGAGCGTGTTGCGATCGAGCGATCGCACATCTTGCCAAATATTGCCCGCACCAAACCAGGCTAAAACCGCCAGAGCGGCGCAAAGATTCCCGACAAACAGCACATTACAAAAAGAAATGGGGGTATCCATTCCACCACTGAGCCGGGTCGCATTGATAACAAGAAAAGCAATCAAGGCAGGGCGTAGAGCGGCCAGGGCACGGGAGAACACCAGTAAGAATTTAGGATTGACTGTGCCAGCAACAGACTGCAACATGAAGCGTTGAGGGATGAATGAATGCTCAAATCATACTCGTCTCAACTCAGGGTGAGGATGAGAGCCCCGCAAACATTTCCTGAGGGCTCCCTGAACTCCCTCGATGCCTTCTAGTCGCAATCTTCTGACCCAAGGCGATCGCCGCCCCCCATGATTGCGCCCTGCTCCAAAACATTGCATTCTTGAGAGCATCCCGCTGTCTACTTCTGATATCCAATCTGTAATTGGTCTGCACCCAGAATCAAAAACCCCGCAGGGCAGGGAAACCCAGCCCCTACAGCAGGGGAATTTTTCAGTTTTCTAGGTCAGATGTGGTAGGACAGACCCAGCGCAACCTCCCTCATTCTTACAAGTAAAAAAGATCATGGCTCAACCCAAAATCATTGTGCTCGACGATGACCCCACCGGCTCACAAACGGTACATAGTTGTCTGTTGTTGATGGAATGGGATGTGGAGACGCTGCGTCTGGGGTTGCGGGACGAGGTGCCGATTTTCTTCGTCTTGACCAACACCCGAGCCCTCACGCCCGAGGAAGCAACCCACATTACACAAGCGGTCTGTCAGAACCTCAAGCAGGCGCTTCAGGCGGAGCAAATCAGTGAATATTTGGTGGTGAGCCGTTCCGACTCGACCTTGCGGGGCCATTATCCGATCGAAACCGATGCGATCGCCGCCGAACTCGGGCCCTTTGACGCCCATTTTTTGACCCCGGCGTTTTTTGAAGGGGGACGCGTGACGCTCCAGAACATTCATTACCTGTTAGTCGAAGGATCTTTAACGCCCGTTCACCAGACGGAATTTGCCCGTGACTCGGTGTTTGGCTACAGCACCAGCTACCTCCCCGACTACGTCGCCGAAAAGACCGCAGGCAAGATTCCGGCGGTGCAGGTGGAGCGGTTTGTTTTAGAAGACTTACGCCAGGGCTGCCGCGATCGCCTGCTCGGGCTCTCGGGCAATGTCTGCTGTGCGGTGGATGGTGAGGTGCAGGCAGATTTTGACCAGTTTGCGGTGGATCTTCTCGCCGCCGCCGCCGAGGGCAAAAAGTTCCTCTTCCGCAGTGCCGCCAGTCTGCTCACCTCCCTGGCCCAGCTCGGCCCCCAGCCCGTGGCCCCGGAGGCCATGGCCCAATACACTCGCAACCCTGGCCCAGGCGTGGTGCTGGTGGGCTCCCATGTGCAAAAAACCACCCGCCAACTCCAGGCTTTGCTCCAAGAGCCAGATATTGCGCCCCTAGAAGTGGCCGTTGCTCGGTTGCGGGATGATCTCGGTCAAGCCAACGCCCTGCGGGACGAAATTCTTGCCCAGGTACAAACGGCCTTCGCGCAGGGTCAAACCCCCGTGATCTACACCAGCCGGGAGGAGTTGCAATTTGCCGATATTGAGCAGCGCCTGGCCTTTGGGAAGGCGGTTTCGGCGCTGCTGATGGCGATCGTCCAAGGTTTACCGGAGTCCCTGAGCTTTTTGATCAGCAAGGGCGGCATCACCTCGAATGATGTGCTCAGTACCGGACTGGCGCTGCGATCGGCTCGCTTACTGGGGCAAGTTCTCCCCGGCTGTTCCCTGGTGACAACCGCCCCCGACCATCCCCAATTCCCCAATTTGCCCGTGGTGCTGTTTCCGGGCAATGTGGGGGATGATCAGGGTCTAGCGACGGTGTATCGGCGTCTGGCGGGGCGTTAGGTTTGGGACGTTTAGGTGTGAGGGGAAATTTTACCCCTCCAACCCCATCACCATCTCAACCGTGACATCGAACTTCAGCGGCTCGGGTCGGTTCGGGGCATCCAGGCTCAGGGTCATGTCAGTGACCGCTTCAAGCTGCATCGCCACGGGCAGCAACTGGTTGAGGTCGAGGGTTAGCTCCCCAGACCCGGCGGAACTCAGTGCCTCGATCTCGGGCTCAAAGCCCTCGGGCATTCCCGGAAAGTCCTTGAGGTTGCCCGCGCCGCTTTGTTCAGATGCAAACGCCAGCGTCAAACGATCGCCCTCCTGGGCCACCAGTTCATAGGTAGTCAGTTGGGTGAATTCAATGCCGCTCACCGAAATCGCCTGGGGCACGCGCCACTGCGCCCCGAGCCCGATCGCCGCCGTGGGGAAGGGGCTGGAGAGCTGCTCGAAGGTCTCGGAGATCTGCTCTAGTAGTTGCTGGGCCAGCGGGTCATTGGTCTCGGGCAGCTCAACGTCAAAGTCCTGGAGGTTGCCCTGAGCATCAAAGCGAAACTCGCCCGTCAGACCCGCCACAATCTGAAGTTGGTCGCGCAGAACTTGGGTAAAGTTCGGCGGCAGGGACTCACTCTCACCCACCGTCACATCTTGATAGACAAACTGTCCGGTATAGCCCCCATCGGCCGCCACCTCGGTCACGGTGGTCTCCACCGCCATGGTGATCTCCGGCAGGGCGATCGTAGGCAAGGCCTGATCATTCATCGTGGCGCGGGTATCGGCTTGAATCACCAGTCTCATCTGCTGAGTCGCCCCAAGGCTGGGCGTAAAGCGAAAGACTTGGCGGGGTTCGACACCGGGGGTCAGCAACTCCAAGCCCGAGGTCGGGGAAGTTTGAGCCAGTAATGCTGGTTGTGTTGTGATTGATGGAGTTGATGCTGGGGCAGCAGGAGCGATGGGGACCGCAAGGGTCATCGGGTTCTGAATCAGGGTTTGGGCATGGGCAGGGGGCTCAAGAGTAGCGATCGGGGTGAGCCAACAGAGACCGGCGGCGGCCAGCCAGGAAAATTTTTTCATCGATTAAGGACGGGTAAAGGGCAGGGCGATATCAGCATCGCCTAGGATTAAATGAAGAGTTGAGCAAACTGGCACCTTGAGCAATCGGGCGCCTGGATCAATTCTAGGCGGCGATTTTGGATTTGACCGGACAAAACTATCCGGTTTCCGGTGGCTAGGACTGGATTTTATAGAGAGCACAGGGAATTGGAGATGTTCGGGTAACCCCCATCATTCGCGATTTCTGAGGTTTGTATAGCGACGTGATACCGTCACTGAATCGTTTTTGTAATATGGTTAAACAGGGTTGCGATCGGCATCAGCAGAGACCATGTCTGGGCTCTTTGGGCTCATGGCCAAGGGTAGGAAAAACTAGCGCATGACGTCTCAAACTCGCACAAAATCAAGCACCAAGCCCAAAGTCCTGGTGGTGGACGACGAACGGGACAACCTCGACCTGCTCTATCGCACCCTGCGTCGGCAGTATCGCGTCTTCCGGGCTGAGAATGGGCCCAATGCCTTGGAAATTCTCAACCAAGAGTCGGATATGGCGGTGATCATCTCCGATCAACGGATGCCGATCATGACGGGCACCGAGTTTCTCGGGCTCGCGGCCCAGAAATATCCTGATATCATCCGCATTTTGCTCACGGGCTATACCGATGTGGATGATCTGGTAGAGGCGATCAACAGCGGCAAGGTATTCAAATATGTCACCAAGCCCTGGGACGCAACCGACCTAATGGAAATTGTGCGCCAAGCCTTGGAGACGCACGATGTGCTCAAGCGACGCACGGAGGAACTCAACCGCTCTCTGCGGCGGGAGTCTCTGCTCAACACGGTGACGAATACGATCCGTAATGCCCATAGCCAGCAGCAGGGCAACTCCCCCTTGCAAGAAGTCTTGCAAACAATCGTGGATACGGTGGGTCAGACGCTCAATGCCGACCTCTGCCTGCTTCAGATGATCGATACCCCGGCAGCGAGTCCCGCCGCTATCCCTGCCGCTCGCCCTGAGGCGCTGTTTGCCTATCAGCAGTCTCAGGCGACGCCGCTGGCGCTGGCTGATCTGACCCCCGTGATTTGGCCCAGCCAGACAGTTGAGGCCTTCGCGATCACGGATTTAACCGCCCCAGACCCAAACACCGCTCACCCCGCGCAACTCTCGGCGGATCGGCTCGTAGCCTTTGAAAAACTGGGCATTCAAGCCACTATTCTGGTGCCCTTGGTCTCCCAGGGGCAACTCTTGGCCATGATGGCGCTCCATAGCTACGCGGCTGAGACGGCTTGGGCAGAGGACGATATTCAACTGGTGGAGATGGTTGCCGATCAGGCCGCTCTGGCGATTGCCCAGGCCGAGGCTTACGAGAAAGTTCAGTCCCTGGCCCGTCGCGCCGAACTGGTGAATACGATCACCATGGCGATTCGCTCTTCCCTAGAGCCTGAGCGGATCTTTATGGCGATCACCCGGCAGTTGGGTCAAACCCTGGAGGTAGAAGGCTGTGCCATCTCTTTGTGGTCAGAGGGGGATGAATACGTGCAATGCGTCGGTCTCTACGATCGCCTGGCCCCCGAAGAAACCCTCTTGCCCCAGTCAGTGGCCCCGATCGCGGGCAATCCCCTTTTGCAGGAGTTGGTCAACACCAAAACGGCGGTGGTCGTGGATGATCTCGGCCCGGATGACCCGGCTCAGAATTTGCCCCTGCGCTCCCGAGCCCGCGCCCTCCTGATTGTGCCCCTGCTCAACGATGGGGAGATCATGGGCAGCATTAGTCTGCGTCAGGGTCAAGAGCCCCGCCAATGGTCGAGTGAAGATATTGAACTAGCCCAGGCGGTGGCGGCCCAGGCGGCGATCGCCGTGCAGCAGTCGCGCCTCTTCCAAACCACTCGCCAGCAAGCGGAGCGCCTGCTCGAACTCGACCACCAAAAGAACGAATTTTTCCAGAACATTTCCCACGAGTTGCGCACACCGCTGACGCTGATGATTGGCCCCTTAGAGGGGGCGATCGCCAGCCAGCAAGCCCTGCCTTTGGCTCAGTCGGAAATTGCCCTGCGCAACTCCCGGCGGCTACTGCGGTTGGTGAACCAACTCCTGGATTTGCAGCGCCTCGATGCCGGACGGATGCAGCCTACCTTTTCCCCCTGCGACTTGCCGGAGTTTGCCGAACAAATTGTGGCAGTGTTTCAGCCCTATTGCGATCGCAAGCAGATTCAACTCCAGACCCAGTTCCCGGCCTGCCCCACGGTCTATCTAGATCTCGAAAAATTCGACAAGGTGCTCTACAACCTGCTCTCGAATGCCATGAAGTTCACCCCCGCCGAGGGGCGAATTACCATCACGGCACGACCGACCGAGACAGCTAGTGAAATCGAGTTGAGCGTTGCCGATACGGGCATCGGCATCACCGCCGATCAAATTCCCCATCTGTTCGAGCGGTTTCGGCAGGCTGAGGGCTCCGTGAGCCGTTCTTACGAGGGCACGGGGCTGGGGCTGGCCCTGGTTAAAGAAATCGTCGAGTTGCACGGCGGCCAGATCGTGGTGGAATCCGTGCATCAGAGCCAATGCAATACCGGCCAAACCTCCGGGACTTGTTTCCGGATCACGTTGCCCGTGGGGGCCAGCCATCTCAACCCCGAG
>JBMYQW010000077.1:0-15018 GCA_049601735.1 Spirulinaceae cyanobacterium | reverse complement strand
ATCCCCTCTTGGGAGGGGCGGTCTCGCGTAGCGACGACCGGGGTGGGTCGGGTGTGGGCCGTCACGGAAGCCTTGGGAATAAAAGATTTTGCGCTTAACGCTTAAGTTCATACGGATAGCAAGCGTTGCGCCCCTACGAAAATCGGAGGCTGAAGAGGAGCGTCAACGCACCTTCTTGAGATTGTCCACCTGCTTATCAAACATCTCCACAAAGAGACTGATCACCTTGCGATCTTCACGGATTTTGATGTTCACACTCGCCGACATCCCCGACTGCAACTCGATCGCCCGCTGGTCGTACTGCAAAAACTGCTGATCCAGCGTCACCCGAACCGGGAAGCGGAAATAGTTGTAGACCTCATCCGGCGGCAGCGCATCAGAGCTGACCGAAACCACCTGGCCCTTGATGTCGCCAAACTCGCTAAAGGGGAACGAATCAATCCGCACATCCGCCCGCTGCTCCGGCGTCACAAAACCAATATCTTGGTTGGTGACGAACACCTCCGCAATCAGGTTATCGTCCGGGACGATCGAGAGCAGCGCCTCACTCGGGCGGGCCACAAAGCCGTTATAGGCCTTGAGGTCAAAGACCGTACCACCCACAGCAGCCCGCACCTCTTGATATTTCATCGTCTGGCGCAGTTGGCTAATTTTGCTGTCGAGTTCTTTAATGCGCTTTTCGTTATCCACAATCACCCGCAGCACCGACTGGCGCAGTTGGCTATTCACCTCCGCCAGGCGCTTGGTGTTGGCCGCCATCGCATCGCGCGACTCTCTTCTGCTTTGCACCGGAATCGTATCCTGCTCCTGCTGGCCCTGGTCGATATCAATTTCGAGCCGACGAATTTCCGCCTGATACTGAGCAGCTTCTGCTTGATGGCTCGTGATCCGCTGACGCTGCTCCGCTTCTTCAATCCGGGCATTTCGCTCCAGCTCATCTCGCTCCGCTTCGAGTTCATTGACCGTTTGGCGTTGGCGCTCATACTGCACATTGGCGATCGCCCCATCCCGAGCCAAGGGGGCCATATCGTCCAAAATATCCTGTTCAATTTGCAAAGATTCATTGATATTGGCGATCGCCACCCGGTTGCGATCTTCAATCCGGCGCAAGTTCGCCTGCGCTGTGTCTCGGTTGCGCTGGGCATTGGCGAGCTGCGACTTGGCTTGGAGCAATTGCTGCCGGAGCTGATTGATCTCCAGTTCGGCGGTTTTCTTGAGGGCGGTTTGTTCGCTGCTTGCGGCCCGCAAACGGGCATCGGCGGCGGCATCAAGCTGGCCGGGGTTGCCCTCGATCAGGGCTTGATAATAGCGGTTTTCCGCCTGAATTTCCTGCTGGTTTTCCGTCAGCCGTTGGATATCGCCAGGGAGTTCGAGTTTAGCGATCGCCGCCTGGAGTGCCCGAGAGTTCTGGCCATCCAACAGGCTGCGATAGAGCTGCGTCTCTTCGGTGAGAGCCTTTTTAACCGCCAAGGAGGATTTTAACTCGGCGCCCGCGTTGGTCGAGTCAAACTTCATCAACACCTGACCCGCCTCCACCGTCTCGCCCTCTTCGACGAGCACCTCTTGCACCACGCCATCGACAGGCGCTTGCACTTCCTTAATGGTGGCTTGGGGTTTGAGCTGACCCGTGGCTTCGGCCACCTGCTCAATCTCCGCCACGAAGGCCCAGCCCACGCCAAAAGTAACCACACCCACCACCGTCCAGAGAATCCAACGCGACCAGCGCGGCGACTGACGCAAAACCACCGACTGATCGATTTCTGGGTAAACCAAGGCCGACTGCTTCGGGTCGGGCGATCGTACCGCTAGGGCCGTTTGGGTCTCCCGCTCTGTCTGGGTTCCCGCAGGCGCAAGCTGGGTGCCTCCCCCATTGGGCAGCGGCGGCAGCGGCAGGGGGTTTCTCAGAATTTTGCGCTCAGGAGGGATGGGCTGGCTGTGACCATTGCCGTTGCCATTGCCATTGCCATTGCCATTGCCATTCCCGTTGCCGTTGCCGTTGCCGTTGCCATTCCCGTTGCCGTACATGAGCCGCTGCTCTCCTCACCGATAGACCAAATAACTGAATGTGCTGACGTGATCTATATTAAAAGTCCCTCTCATCCTATTACAGGATTTTGGTTCTGGGGCATCGTCTCGGCTCAACCATCAGCCAAAATCCCCTCGCTAAAATCCACCCCGCGTTTTCGGGAGAGAGGGCCTAGAATGGGGGAAAACTGCGTTCCTCCCTTTGAGCCATGAGTGCTGTCCTCCAAGTTGCCGACCAAAAGCTGGGTGTTGAAGAAATTTGTGCGCTCCTCACCTCTCCCCAAGTGCTGCCCCATTTGTTGCGGGAGTTGGTGGTGGAGCAAATCACCGCAACAGTGGACTGTAGCACGGCGGAGCTAGAGGCTGCTTTTCGGGAAATGTCCCAGTTGCCCCAATATCAGAGCCTGCCACCGGCCCATGTGGAGCGCCTCATCCCTCGCCAACTGAAACTCGAAAAATTCAAGGCCGCGAACTGGGCGGCCATGGTGGAGGCTGAATTTTTACAGCATCAAGAACGCTACGACCAGGTGCTGTTTTCGCTCATTCAAACCGACAACTTAGAAGTCGTCCAGGAACTCTACTTCCGGTTGCGGGAAGGCGAGGCTAATTTTGGCGAAATTGCCAGCCAATATTCCCACGGTCCCGAATCCCGCACCAATGGTCTGGTGGGGCCGCTGGAGCTGTACAACCTCCACCCCAAGCTCTCCCAGATGCTGCGCATTAGCCAGCCGGGACAAGTCTCGCCACCGTTTCGGGTGGATCAATGGGTGGTGATTGTCCGGCTTGAACGCTATCTACCTGCCCGATTCGATGAAAAGCTGCGTCAGCGCCTTGTGGATGAGAAGTTTGAAGAATGGATGCAGCAGGCGATCGCTCAACACGCGGGCAGCGTCAGGATTCCTGACACATTAGATTTGCCTACGATCGACCTCCAAGAGCAGGCGGATCTGAAGGCAGATCTCAAGTCAGTCCCCCCTGCCCCTGCCCGGCGTCGCCTCGCCCCTGCGCCCCCGCCGCCCGCGAATCCGAAGGCAAGCGCGACCACCGCCCCGACACCGCCAGCGGAACCCGCCGCTTCAACCCCGCCACCCACGGTAGACCTCTCCCCTTTTGCTGATGAGCGGCTCTTGGATGCGCCCCCAGCAGAGCCCGACGCGCCCCCCTCCCCTGCCAATGAGGCGATCGCCTTCAAGTCGCCGAAGCCCCCGAGCCGCTTGGGGGTCGATTTGCCCCAGGTGACGCTACCGGGTGTGAATTTGCCGGCGCTAAACTTACCGGCGCTAAATTTACCGCCCTTCCGGATGCCCGCCCTGCGGGGAACCCTCCTCCTAACGATCTTGCCCCTCCTCTTGGTGGGGTGGGCGCTGGCGGCGCTCCTAGGGGGGGGAGAGGGTGTACGTGCGTTGTTCAGCAGCCCTGAATCGACCCCGACGGATTTGGCGAACTTGGATTTAGCCAACCCCGATTTGGCGAACCCCAATCCAGCAAATGCCGATCCAGCAAATGCAACTGGCCCCGAAGGCGACTCCCTCCCCTCTGCCCCTGGCTCAACCGCAACCGACGAGAACCAAGCCGAGATCTTGGCCAAGGTGGGTCAAGCGGGTGAAGCTCTTGTCACTGACCCGGATGCCCCTGACCCGGATGCGTCGGATGAGGCGGGCGAGCTGGAAACGGAGGCGAATGCCAACCTGCTGCCTGAGGATGTGGCGACGCCCTTCCACACGGCGGTCAACCATGCCAACCAGGCTGTTGACCTGATTCCCAAGGCCGCCAGCCCCAGGGACTGGCAGCGCATTGCCCAGGAATGGCAGCGGGCAGCTCAACTGATGGCCCTGGTTCCGACGGATCATCCCCAGGCTGAGTTGGCGGAGAACAAGGTCAAGGAATATCAGGGCTATCTGGACTATGCCCAGGCCCAAACCCAAAACCCAGATTATGCATTCCAGTCAGCGGTACGCCAAGCAGAGGCAGCAGCGCAAACCAGCCAAGCGGCCCAGCGAACCCAGAATTGGGATGCGGTGATTGGGGGCTGGGAGGAGGCGATCGCTGCCATGAAGGCTGTGCCCGTCGAAAGCGAGCATTACGGCCTGGCTCAGGCAAAGGTGATTGAATACCAGGGCTATCGGGATGCGATTGCGGCGATCGCGTCGGGGCGATCGTTGGCGGAGGTAGCGCAGTAACGAGCACCGGGTAACTGGCGCAAGGCAGGGAGACCTAGCCCCTACATTTGTATCTGTTCCAACCACGCTTGGACTGCTGCCTCAAACTCCCCTAACGATACGGTCTGGCTCGTCTGGGCCACTGTGTCTTCAATGGTTGCCCCCTGCCGCGACAGACTCAGGGCATAGGCATTGCCCAGACGCTGCCATTGTTCGAGAGCTTGTGATTGTACCGCCACAACTTGCGCCAAGATTTCTTGTGTCCAGGCTGGACTCTGCTGGAGATCCAGCACCAGAAAGGCTTGCAATTGATGATGGGCTGGATCTTCAGGGCGATAGCCGGGCCAGGTGAAAATGGGATCGGGGGGCATTGCGTTAATACCGGTCTTTGTTTTTAAACCTGAGGTAGGGGAGGGTTTCAAACCGCTGGTGTGAACTTAAGCGTTAAACCCCCTTTATGAAAAGGTTGCAGGGGCGACAAACACCCGACCCACCCCGGTCTACGCTACGCTTGACCGCCCCTCCCGAGAGGGGATTTAAATCTCCTCCTGGGAGGAGTATCCGCAGGGGGAGGTGGGTCAACCCACTCAAACTCCAACCAAGAGCTGAATATAGCGTTAAGTTCACATGGATGGTTTGAAACTCTCCCTTGCAGAGTCTCGGAAATGCTATCGCAGCGGAAACGCCGTATTCACCCGACCATCGTTGAGTAAGCCCAGGGCGATTGAGAAGCGTTGGCCATTGTTCGCGGTGCAATAGCTGGCAGCATTCCCTCCGGATGGCTGGTTTGCCCCACAGCGGGCCCAGCTTGGAGCGCCCGCCGGACAGGCGGTCAGATGATTGGCCGCATAGGCAACCGATTGCAACACTTGGTTTCGATTGCAGCGATCGGGGAAGAAGGTAGAAAACTTGGGTAAATCGGTATGACCACGATAGCTCCAGCGGGCGCCGTAGATTCCCTGGGCATTGGCAGGCTCGGTAAGGCGCAGCTCGGCAACTGTAGCAGGGTTTGCACCGCCAGGGCGCGAATGAAGGCCTTTAGGACGCCCATGGTTGAATTCACCGCAAAACACATGATGCAGATTAATCACCGGGCTGGTGCTCGACCAATGGGGTAGAGTTTGGCAGTTGATCTGAGCTTGGGCAGGGGTGAGCCAGAGGTGGAAGCCAAAGACCACCAAAATTGCAAACAGGGCATAGCTGAGTAGACGAGTATCCCTCAGCCAGCAGAAGATTCGAGTCACCATAGATTGCCCCAAAGACTTTAGATGTTATACCCAATTTTGAACGAGGAATCAGCTTACTGCAAACTCGGTTTACTGCAAACTGAGCACACCGATAATGACATACTTGCCATAAAACTTTGTGCGTGTGCCGTAGAGGTCAATATCCACGAGACGGCGATCCTTGCGTTGACCCTGGAATTGAACTGAGAGCACCGGATTATAGCCCTGGACGCATTGCTGGAGTTGTTCCGCAATTTTGTGATAGTGGGTCGTGGCGACCAGCTTGAGGATCGAATCTAAGACCACCAGTTCGCCAAACTCATAGCCAAAAATCTGGGCAATGAGGGGGTTGGCATATAAAAACTTGCCATTGTCGGCAATGATGAAGATGCCAATTTGGGAGAGATCTTGTTTGGTTTCGACGGCTGGGGCATCATCGTCCGCATTGTTTTTCTCCTCTTGCTTTTGATGCTCCAACATATAGAGCCGAGCATTATCGAGAGCTAATGCCATTTGGGTGGCACACATCTGCAACAGTTCGATGGTTTCTTGAGTGAAGTGATGAGTCTCGTGGTGGGTGAGGGTGAGCAGCCCCAGGAGCGTTTTGCCCCGCAGGATGGGAATGCAGAGGGCTGAACCGACGGTATAGGGCTGGTTGGGCAACGTCATCCAACGATCGTCGGTGCGAGTATCGGTGATAATGCCAAGTTGCTTATGGCGCACGACCCAGCCTGCGAGACCGCTGTCGAGGACTTTGCCGATCAGATCATCCCGTTGCTCCCGAATGGTCGCGCCGCGGGCGAGGATGCTCTCGGTAACGGCGCCTTTGCCATCGAGCAAGAAGAGGCTACTCTCTTCGGCGCTGGTCAGCTTCACCGAGACCTTGATGGTTTGCAAGAGCATCGATCGCAGCATCAGACGCCCTGTGGCGGCGCGGCCCATCGAGACGAGCGATCGCACCAAGTCATCCTGGGCATCAAAGGCCAGTTTGACCTTCTCTAGGTGTTCGAGCCGCTGCTGGAGCGATTCGACTTCTTGAATTAGTTCGGCGCTTGAGAGTTCGGAGAGGGCGCGATCGCTCATTGTTCTTTCAACCTCACAACAGCCCAGATCGACTCCAACGGGAACCCATCTAGAGACACATCCTAATGTTTGCACTAACGTCGGTGGGCGATCGCTGGATCGAGACTTGCTCTAGATAAAATGCTGAACGATGCAGCATCCCCAGCGTCACCCCTGAGTTAATCATAAGCCCCCCGCTCAACAGCAGAGACGAGGGCACGTCATCAATTAACCTCAGCAGCTTTTGGGGACAAGCGATAGAGCGCCCAAACCAAACAACAGAAAAAGGTGCGGTAAGCTAGGGTGCGTCATCAATTAACCGCAGAAGCCTTATGGGACAAGGGATAGAGCGCCCGACCCAAATAATAGGGAAAGGGGCTGTAAGCCAGTCGCAGTCAGAGTTTGAAGTCTAAATGATGACAGCCCCTACACCACCGCATTTTCCAAAATGAGTTTGGCGCGTTTGACCGTTTCGGGAATGGCGATCGGATAGTCGCCGGTGAAACAGGCCGAACAGAAATGCTCTGGAGACTCGCCTGTCGCCGCTAACATTCCCTGCCAACTCAAGTAGATCAGAGAATCAACGCCAATGTGCGCCGCAATCTCATCCACGGATTTGGTCGCGGCGATCAGTTGGCTTTGGGTATCCGTATCCAAGCCATAGAAGCAAGGATGGGTGACGGGCGGCGAAGAAATGCGCATATGCACCTCAGTTGCGCCCGCATCGCGCAGAGCTTTGACAATCTTGCGGCTGGTCGTGCCCCGGACGATCGAATCATCAATGATCACCACCCGCTTGCCCTGGAGCACATCCTTAAGGGGGTTGAGCTTCATGCGAATGCCCGCCTCCCGCATACTCTGGGTGGGATGAATAAACGTGCGTCCCACGTAGCGATTTTTGATGAGGCCCTCGGCGTAACGAATGCCCGAGGTCTGGGCATAGCCGATCGCCGCCGGAATGCCAGAGTCCGGCACGCCAATCACCATATCGGCGTCAACGTGCGATTCTTCTGCTAGCTGTTTTCCCAAGCGCAGCCGATAGCTGTAGAGGGTTTCTTCATGGACCACACTGTCAGGGCGAGAGAAGTAGATCATCTCAAAGACGCAGAGTTTCCGCTCCGGCTTTTTGGCCCAATGGAAGGAGGCCATGCCTTCTTCGCTAATCCAGACCAGTTCGCCCGGCTCCACGCTGCGTAGGTATTCCGCGCCGATAATATCCAAGCCACAGGTTTCTGAGGCTAGGACGTAGCGGCGGGTGGGGCCAGGTAAAATGCCAATGACCAGGGGACGAATGCCGTGGGGATCTCGCACGCCCATCACGCCCTCGGGCGTCCCGATCACGAGGCTGTAGGCCCCTTCACAATGGGTAAATGCGCTCAAGGCCCCGTTGAGCCAGTCTTTGCCCTGATCCACTTCTTGGCCGATCGCTAGGGCGATCATCTCGGAGTCCGTGGTGGTCTCGAAGGTGCAGCCCTGGGCTTCGAGGTGCGATCGCAGCGCCACAGTATTGACTAAGTTGCCATTGTGGGCCAAGGCTAAAGGCCCGAGGCGTGTCTCGACGATCGCTGGTTGGGCATTGGCGACGTGGCTGGAGCCCGTGGTGGAATAGCGGGTGTGGCCCACAGCAGCATTACCGGGCAGGGTAGCGAGGCGATCTTCATCAAAAACCTGGGAGACCAGACCCATATGTTTGTAGCAATGGATCGTCTCACCCTCAAGCGTGGCGATGCCGGCCGACTCCTGGCCCCGGTGTTGCAGCGCATAGAGCCCGAAATAGGTCAAAGTCGCCACATCTTCACCGGGAGCGTAAACCCCAAAGACGCCGCAGGCTTCTTCCATCTGGTCGGGGGGGTCAGTTTGCGGCATAGACAGGGGGGTAGACAGCAGCTCTGAATCAGGGGAAATCATGGCAATAGGGGCTCTCCAACGAAGGCTGGCGGACGGTTCAAATACGGGGGGCAGTCCATTGACTCCAGTGAGGAAGGTTTAAAATTCAATCCGGGCATTGTGTTGGGTGGGCATTGCCCACCAACCGCTAGTCTGAGCGATTACATCATGACGGATTGCTCTTTTTCGGCTCCATCAATGGGGGTTGGGATCGCCTTAATTGTGACAAATTGATCTCGCTGATGGGGCTTGAGCCCAGCAGCATTCCTTAACCGTACCATAGCTTAATATTTTCTTAAGATAATCCAAATCTCAGCTCGGATGCTGTGCCACGCTCATTAGAATAGGCTCGAGATCGCAGCGATCGCGCCCCCATCCTGTCTGCTAAGTGAATCATCCTGGATGGGCAAATTATTTTGTGCCTTGGGCAACTTTCTGAGCTGCCCCACGTCTGGCAGTCTCAGAACATAAGAGAGAACAGGCTGCATCTACCACAGATTGGTGATTACATCTCAGTAGGTCTACCTCAAATGCTCAAAACATTGCTCTGGATGGGGAGCGGTCTCATCCTGCCCTTTGCGCTGACTGCGCCAGCTTTTGCCCAATCCATTACCGCTGCCCCCGATGGCACGGGCACCATCATCACAATTGACGGCCAGACATATCACATTGATGGCGGAACCCAGGCAGGCGCTAACCTGTTCCACTCCTTTCAAGACTTTGGCTTGAGCCAGGGTGAAATTGCCAATTTCTTGAGTAATCCGAGCGTTAGCAATATCTTTGGGCGGGTTGTGGGGGGTAATGCCTCAATTATCGATGGCTTGATTCAGGCGAATCCGAATTTGTACCTGATGAATCCCGCGGGGATCGTCTTTGGTGCCAATGCCAGTCTGAACGTGGGCGGTGATTTCTTTGCCACCACCGCCGATCAAATCTGCTTCGAAGGCGGCTGTTTCAATTCCGTTGGGCTAAATGATTATCGTGCTTTAGCTGGCAGTCCAACAACGCTGGGCTTTTTACAGAGTCAGCCGGGGGGGGTGATCAATGCCGGAACCTTGGCGGTTTTGAAGGGTAAATCGATTCACTTGAGCGGCGGCACAGTGGTGAACCTAGGGCAGATTTTGGCTCCGGGGGGCATGGCTACGGTGGCAGCGATTCCGGGTGAACGGCGCGTGCAACTCAACCAACCTGGAAATCTCCTCAGTTTGGAAGTCACCGATGAGGTGTTGACAGAAGGGATTAATCCGTTGACGCTGCCGGAGTTACTAACAGGTTCAGGTCGGGACAATCCCCCCATGGTTGCCCCAAACCCAGCCGGGGTAAGCACGGGGGCATTACCCCTACAGAATTCCGATAACCGTAGCGCAGGCACCTTGCCTGCCTCCGATCAACAAAGCAATGTCGTGATCAACGGTGATATTTCCGCTCAACAGATCGATCTCTACGCCGCCGGCCAAGTCACACCGAGCGACACCAATTTAATTGAAGGCGATACGAGGGTCGTGCGCTTTTCTGAAGCAGGTGAGAACCCTGACCAAGCCGTGTTTATCGATCGCCGGGCGGATAATCCTGAAACCTTACTCTACGGCGCAGCAGCAGGGACGGTGAGCCAGATCATTGAACGCGATGAAAACGGGGTTGCAGTGATCAGTGAGCATTTAAGCGCGATCGCAGACTCAGTCGGAGAACTGGAATCCGCTGCCATCATTGCAGAAGGCAACCAGGGCAACTTCTGGCTCGGCAATCAATGGATTCGCAATGAGAACATTGCAGATTATGCCGCTCAATTGCAGACCTGGGGTAAGGTCTTAACCGCCAATGCAGACATCCTGCTCTATAGTTGCTTCACAGCCTTAGGGGCAACAGGTGAAGCCTTGGTTGCCAGCATTGCAGACCTGACGGGAGCAGATGTGGCGGCTTCGGTGGATGCGACGAGTAGCGTGAATTATGGCGGTGATTGGAGTTTAGAAAGTAGCACCGGGGCGATCGAAGCGAATACCCCGTTTACGTCAGAAACATTGGCAAGTTGGGAAGGGAAATTAGCTAATCGTACCGTCACCACAGCGGATGATTTAAGCAGCACGAACTCGCTTCGGAATGCTATTGAAGGCGGTGGTGGGATTTATACTTCAGCGGCTGGAGCAGGCGATCGCATCGAATTCAACATTGCGGGTTCGCCCACCATCACCTTAAGTGGTGAAATTTCCTGGTCAGTGGATGATTTGACGATTGATGGCTCAAATATCACTGGTGATGTGGTGGTGGATGGCGGGGGAGCTAATCGCGTTTTTAACATTTCAGGCAACAATACCACCATCCAAAATCTCACAATTCGGAATGGCTCAACAGCAGGACGAGGCGGCGGCATATATAGCCCAACGGGGAATATTACGCTAACGAATAGTACGGTTTCGGGTAACTCGGCCAATCTGGCCGGGGGCGGCGTTTACACTCGTAGTGGTGATATTACGCTCAATAACAGCACGGTTTCGGGCAATTCTGCGAACGTAAATACGCCTCTTACGTTCAGTGGTGGTGGGCTGTATAGCAACAGTGGAACCATCACCGTCACCGATAGCAGGGTGATTAATAATTCGGGCAGCACTCGTGGCGGGGGCATCTATAACCACAGTGGCAACACGATTCTGAGTAATAGTACGGTTTCGGGTAACTCTGCTGCTGACGCAGGGGGTGGAATTTCGAGTTTGGATGGCGATATCACGATCAGCAATGGCAGTGATATTGCTAACAACATCAGTTACCGAGGCGGTGGAATTACCGCCTTTCGAGGGAATGTCATCCTGAGCGGTAGCACCATTTCGGGGAATTCGACATCATCCTGGGGTGGCGGAATGTATGCAGCAGGTGGCGATATCGATGTCAGCAACAGCACGATTGCTGGCAATACCTCTGGCAGGTATGGTGGGGGAATCTACAGCCTATATGATACTGGCAGCATCACCGTACTCAACAGCACCATATCCGGAAATTCTGCAACTGGTGGCGGGGGGGGGATTTATGGCAATGGGAGTTTCACCCTGAGCGGTAGCAACGTTTCTGGCAATACGGCTGCCTATGGCGGTGGCATCAATATCCGCTTGCCCTTTGGCAGTAATACCCCAGTGAATATTACCAACAGCACGATCACGGGTAACGCGGCAACGAGTGACTCTGGTGGTGGTCTGCGGATCTCGGATGCGGATTTAACGATTGAAAATAGTGCCATCACCAACAATTCTGCCAGTACCACCGGGGGCGGTTTGGCTCTGGCTCGGAGTCAAGCCACTCTCATTAACTCCACATTGACGGGCAATCAGGCCGCATCGAGTGACCAGGGAGATGGGGTTCATTTATTCCGCAGCACCGTTACCCTGCAAAATGATGGGGATTTGTATTTGTCGGATTCCATTGCAGCGGCGAATGGAACGAATAGTGGCATTTCCCTCACGGGTCAAAGTGTGGTGCTAGCGGTTCCGATTCAATCCAATGGCGCAGATATTACCATTGATGCCCAGCAGAACGTCCAAGCCCTAACAGCGGATGCCACGCTCTCCAGTGCAGGCACGACAGGTGGCAACATCACGATTACCGCAGGCAGCGATGTGCAACTGCGCAATGTGCTGGCCTTTGGCAGGAATGATGATGGGGGCAACATCTCGATCACCAGTACGGGGGGGTCAGCCACAACAACCTTCGGGGGTAGCGAAGGAGTACTCAATTCCACTAGCTTCACAGGGGGAAATGCGGGCAACATCACTGTTAACGCCACGGGTACATTGACCTTGGGCAAGATTTTTGCTGAAGGGCTAGGCGTCAGCGGCGCAGGCGGCACAGTGAACCTCGCATCAGACAGTCTGGTGCAAGTTACCGGCACTGGAACTCAGGGGTTTGACACCGCTAGTATCTCCACCGTAGGCAACACCGCCGGGGGCAATATCATTATCCAACATGGAGGTTTGGGGTTGATTCCCTTTACGATCGGGGATGCGAGTCGTAATGGCACAGCAGGCAGTTTAAGCACCGGGACGGGCAGTGGCCAGACCCTCTCACCCGTGCAGAGCTTTCTTTATAACTTCAGTCAGGGGGGTATTCAAATTCTGACAAATGCGGATAGTGCTAACGCCTATTCTGAGATCACCTTGTTTCCACTGCCGGGTTCTAATCCACCTGCGTTGGAATTCTACGGCGAGAGTCCTGAACAACTCTTTCTGAAACTCATTGCAGCGCAAGTGGACGGTGAAATCACGATTGATGAAGAGGGGAATATCGCCACGTTAGAGATTCGAGACGAGGCGGCTCAACTGGAGTTTGAGTTGACCTCAAATAACAATGAGACTCTAGCAAATTTGCTCAATTCAGAAGACGGTTTAGATATCGCTGCGATCGATGAACTCTTAGAAAATGAATATGTTGAAAATGAGGTCGGTAAAACTGTCACCCTCGTCAGTATTCGGGAAACCTTTGCAACCATTGAGCAACAAACGGGCACACGTCCGGCTCTGATCTATGCGTTGAGCACCCCTGATGCGCTGGAGCTGATTCTGATCACGCCTCAGGATAACGAGCCGCTGATTCATAAAGTGGTTCCAGGGGGCGATCGCGCCACCCTCCGACGCACCATCCGTACCTTCCGTCGCCGCCTCACCGGGGTCAGTAATGACTATTTCACGTCCGCCCAACAACTCTACGATTGGCTGATTCGCCCCCTTGAGAGCAGCATCGACAATCTCAACATTGATACGCTCATCTTTGCGATGGGTGAAGGGTTACGCAGTATTCCGATGGCGGCTCTGCATGATGGAGAACAATTCTTGATCGAAAAATACAGCCTGGGACAAATCCCCAGCCTCAGCCTGACCGATAGCAATTATGAACCGTTGCACAACGCCAATGTCTTAGCGATGGGCGCTTCTCAGTTTGAGCAACTCACGCCACTCCCCGCTGTGCCCAATGAATTAACTGCTGTCACAACAATTAAATCCGGTGAACAATATCTCAACCAGGGGTTCACCTGGAACAACCTCAAGACCCAAAGTCGCAGTCGTGATTTCGAGATTGTCCACCTGGCCACCCATGCCGCTTTTCGACCCGGTTCCGCGACAAATTCCTATATTCAGCTCTGGGGGAATGAGCAAATTGGTGTTGACCAACTGCGGGAGTTGCGCTGGTTTGAAGACCCGAAAGTGGAGCTGCTTGTGCTGAGTGCCTGCGAAACAGCCTTGGGCGACCCTTATGCTGAACTGGGCTTTGCGGGTTTAGCGGTGCAGTCAGGTGTTAAATCAACGTTGGCGAGTTTGTGGCAGGTCTCGGACTTGGGTACGATGCGCCTGATGAATGGGTTTTACCAGCAACTCAATAACTCAAATGTGACGATCAAAGCCGAAGCATTGCGTCAAGCCCAGCTAGCTCTACTGCGTGGTGAAGTCAATTTGCAAAGTGGCTTCATTGGCGAGACACCTTTGCCGCCAGAACTGGCCCGCTATGCCAATACTGATTTAACGCATCCCTTCTATTGGAGCGGGTTTACGCTGGTGGGGAGTCCGTGGTAGGTGGCAGCGGCAGTTCAATGTAAATTTCATCTGTTGCCCGATGGGGTTCGCCGAAGAGCATGACCGACCCTTTGAGCCCTGCAATCACTTTCGTTGTCACATCGCTGACAGCCAGCCCTCCCGCAGTGCGACGGCGTACGGCTTGTAACACCACCAGGTCGTAGGCATGGGCCAGGCGCAGGATAACCTTGGCGATGTCGTGATGGCGCACCACAACGATCCGATACGCCACCTCTAAACCGAGGCTGTTGAGGTATTGGGTTAAGTTGGCCTTGAGTTGGGCGATCGCAGCGGGGGGCGTTTGGCGATCGCAGACATGGAGGTAGGTCACGCTGACATCATGGGTATCAGCAAAGACTTGCACCGTGCGGATGTTTTGGAAAGTATGCTTCGAGAGGAGTTTAATCGGTACCAAAATGCGACGAATCTCCGCCGGGTCTTCGAGCAACCGCAGCACCGCCACCGGGCAATGGGCCGACCAAAAGACTTTATCTAAAATGCTCCCCAGCAGCAGTGCCGTGAGATTAATCGTTGGACTCCAGCCCATCAGAATGAGGCTGGCCTGTTGCTCCCGAGCGGTGCGACTAATACCCTGGGCCACATCATCATCGATCCGCACTTGGGGTTGAGCGGCGACCGCAAAAGTCTCGATCAGGGTTTGGGCTTGGGTCAAGAGGCGATCGCCTTGCTCAAGGGTGGCGGTGAGTTGGGGTTCATCCAAGGGCACCGTCGCCTTGGCAATCGTCAAGGGAATCACGATTCCCTGCTCGTGGCGGGCCAACAGCGCCCCCATCTCCACCAGATATTGATATTTTTGCGGGTAGGACTGATGAATCGGTACAACCACCTTGAAGCTGTCGGGGGTCGGGAGCGATCGCCCGATTCCTGCGCCGGGTGGGGGCAGGGGTGGCGGGGGCACCGAGAGTTGCCGGGCAAAGCGACTGGTGAGCACGGGCCCGGCGATCGCCGTCACGAGCATTAAGACAATCACAGCATTGAAGACCGTGGCGGGAATCACTTCGGCCCTTACGCCCACCAGGGCCGCCGCTAGGGTTGCCGCCACCTGGGGCAGGGAGAGGGACCACATGGTCAAGGTCTCGAACCAGGTGT
>JBMYQW010000076.1:0-15076 GCA_049601735.1 Spirulinaceae cyanobacterium | reverse complement strand
GGATCTTCAATCTGGAAATCTGGCGGCAGAATTTGGAATGAGTTAAAAAACGATGCTGACGCTTCGCTCACGTTTATCTCGGGTGGCTGGAGCACACCAAGAATATAGAGTTTCCGCTCCACAAGGTAGAAGCGATAGCTGATCATCTGGGTTTCGTTAAAGAGGATGAACTTGCGACCCGGATAGACGCCCAAGGGCTGGGAGGCATCTTCGGTGATCGTCCAGCCGGTATCTGCCACCATGCGATCGCGCAATGCGGTCAGGCGCTGGGCCGGCTCCGGGGTGGCGGTGGGGTATTCACTATAGGCGACAATAAACTGACTCTGACCATAGTCGGCGAGCCAACCGACAAAATTCAGCAACCCGTCAGGGGTTTCGATCGCCACTTCATCGTAGGTTTGGGGCGGGCCGGGCAGGGCGATCGCAAAGTCTGCCCCCTCGGTGACGACCAGTCGGTGCCAGTTGGCTGCGGCTGATTCGGGGAGGTCAGCATCGGGCTCCGGGGTTGGCCCGGTAAGGTCAATCTCCGGCGGTGCATTTTCGAGGCGATCGATTTCTTGTTCGAGAATGTCGCGTCCCTGATCAAAAAAGTCGTCATCATCCAGTTGGGCGATCGCAGGCAATCCTGTCAAAGCAAGCATTGCTGCTGTCATTGCCACAACCATCTTGTCGGTTGGGCAATACTGACCAAACTGTTGCAGAAGCGTGGGTAAATGATGATGGAAAACGAAACGCATGGGACTAGATTGGGGGAATTAAACAGTAGCTAACCGGGGTGCAGGAATGCCCAACTGTGACAGATTCAGGCCCGCTGCTGCCTGGGCCAGCACAGCCCTATTGTAGCGATCGCCCTCTCCCAAATATGGCAATGTACCCAGCACGGGCAATTGGGTTAAGGTTTGGAGCAAGTCTACGGGCGCCCAGTTCGCTTGCTGTTCCGGCGTCAGGGGGTCGGAGCAATTGAGCACCAGCCCACAGAGGGGCAACTTGACCTGCCGCGCCAGGGCGACATTGGCCACGGCTTGGCCGATTGCGCCCAGCCGGATCGGCACCACCAGCACCGCCGACAAACGCCACATCGCGCCGAGGTCTGCCACCGTCAGTTCACAGGTGACGGGCGACCCCAACCCACCGACTCCTTCAAGGAGCACCTGCTCATGATTCGCTTGTAACTGTGCGTAGGTTTGCCAGGCGATCGCTAAATCCACGCTACGACCCTCTTGCTCGGCGGCCAACGGGGGGGCGATCGGGGCTCGGAACTTGAGCGGCACCAATGTTTCCGGCGGTTGGGCAAAATCAAAGAGCCGTTGATACAGTTCGCCATCCCCTTCTCCAGCTTGCATGAGCTTCATGACCCCCAAGGCTGCTGGGTCGAGATACTGCTGCCAATAGGCAATCAAGGCTGTGGTGAGCAGGGTTTTCCCCACTTCAGTATCGGTTCCAGTAATTAGTAAGGCGGTCATAGCCGAAACTTAATAAAGATCGTGCAGAGTAAACCATACCCTACACGATCTTTTGAAGTTATGAACGCTGATAGCTATTGGACTGTTGTTTCTATCGTCTCTGGATTGGGAACTGGTGCGGCAGCAGGAGTGGGCTGCTGCTCTGGATTAGCCACAGGAAGCGATTCAGTCTGAGTCTCTGTCGATCGAGACTGCACTAGCGTGACTTGCACGGTCTCCCGAAACTGTTGACATTCGCCACCAGAAAAAGCATGGAGAGCATCAACAACTTGCCAGGCATCACCGACCAAGCCAATGAGTTTGTCCAGTGAGATTGATGAAAAGTCATTGAACAGATCCATGATAGGAATATCAATAGCTTGATCAACATACGTTGCACAAGTCGCAATCGCTTCCAAGCCAACCTCAAGATTCTGTTTATTCTGAGTCAGTTCTGCGATCTGGTTTGACAACTGTTGTTTCTCGTTCTCTAGCGTTTGTTTTTCTTGCGCCAGTGTAGCGACTTGACCATCAAGAATTCGAGTTTTCGTAACCAAAGTTAGGCGTTGTTCGTTGAGTCCATAGCAAACGAGGCTGCTAATGAGCGTTGACATGGAAGCAGTAGTGGCAAATGCCCAAGGGAGCCATTTTTGAACAGAACGGTTCTTCATGATTATCCTCAAAGTAGACAAGGTTGATTGGGAGATTACGGACAAAAACGGATCAAGATACTCTATTTGACTAATAGGTATACAGGGCTAAAATTATGCGATCACTATCCAAAATTGAATAGCACGAACAACTTAAGTCTAAAGAGACTTAGACTGTCTTTTTAAGATCTCAAATCAGATCAAAGTTATTAAATGCGGTCATTTGATAATCTGTCCAACCTCGTGTTTATTATGCATCAAATTAGCCAGAGGCAATAGTATTTTACTGAACTCTCACGCTTGAGTGATTTGTCGTATTTCTAGGTGAGCGATCGCCGCATCTATACACAATTGATCAAGAACAATCATCTCGATGTTCCAGATCAATCTCTACTATACGCATTAAAAAAAATCTCTCCTTACGATGCGCAAGAGAGAGATTGAGGAGCTAGGAAAATCTAAGAACTGTAAGCCAGTCACCGTCAGAGCTTGAAATCTAAATGATGACAGCCTTAGTGAACGGATAAGCGATCGCCACAATTACTCATCGACTCAAGCTCAGTAACACAATTCGAGGAAAATTGGAGGGATGTTTTGACTGCTTGCTGATGCCGTTCTAGGGCATCCACCTCCTGATTGAGTTGGCTAATGCGTCGTTCTAGGGCGGTTTTATGGGCGGTTAAATCGGTTTGTTCTTGGTTGAGGCTATAGTAAGCAACACCTAGGCCGGTTGTTGCAATCAGGCTCGTCATGGTCAGTACCCAGGGGAGCCAGGTGGGAAAGGGCAATCGAGACATGATAATGATGAAAAGGGTGGATGCAGATGATGAAAAAGTAGTGACGGGCAGCTATTGGGTTTGTGGTGTTGCAGATGGCAAATTATGCAACGTTTTTCTGGTTGAGTCCCACAATCATTGTTGATCTAATTTCGGCAAGGTGAACCGTTCTCGGTGACATTCTCACAATTGAGTGATGGATCGGAGCAATAGCGCGATCGCCTTCACTGGTGTGAGCTTAAGCATGAAACCTTATACGACAAAAGAAAGGGCGCGATTACGATCGCGCCCTTTCTTGTCTATTGCTGATCCAGCCGTTCGAATGCCCAGCTCTAACGACCTTGATTCTGGAGTTGCGCCGTTTTGACGTTAATCGTGAGGGTTTCTCGATTGCGCATGACTCTGAATTTCAAACGAGCACCAACCCCCGATCGCTCAACCAGACGCTGAATCTCTAGACCACTGGTCACGGGCTTGTCATTGATTTCCACGACCACATCCCCCCGCCGCAACCCAGCTGAAGCGGCAGGGGTATTGGGTAGCACCCGCCAGACCAAGACCCCATCCACTTCCGGCAGGAAGAAGGTGGAGTTGGGGTTGCTGTTTTGCTCGCGGGCATCGGCAGCGGTCAGGTCGCGCATTTCAATGCCCACGTAGGGGTGGGGCACTTGCTTACCCGCCGCCAAGGTATCTTTGAGTTCCTTGGCTTTGTTGATGGGGATCGCAAAGCCAATGCCGGTGGCGTTGGCGCGAATTGCGGTGTTGATGCCAATCACTTCACCGCGATCGTTGAGGAGCGGGCCACCGGAGTTGCCGGGGTTAATCGCTGCATCGGTTTGCAGAAAGTTGAGGCGCTTGTCGGGGATGCCGACTTGAGCCGAGGAGCGATCGAGAGTACTGATGATCCCGAGGGTAACGGTATTGTTAAGCCCACCAGGACTGCCCACTGCGATCGCCCAATCCCCCACTTCTAGGGCATCGGAGTCACCGAGGGAGGCAATGGGTAGGTCACGAATATTGTCATCGAGTTTCACCACCGCGAGATCAGTAATCTCATCGGTTCCCAATACCGAGGCTTCAATGGTGCGCCCATCTTGGAGCGTTACGGAAACATCATCAGCCCCGCTGACCACATGGGCATTGGTGAGGATCACACCGCTGCGATCGATGATAAAGCCGGAGCCCTGGCCTTCAACCCGGCGCTCTTGGGGCATTTGATCAAAGAAGCGATCGCCGAAGAAGTCCCGGAAGAAAGGGTCTTCAAAAGCAGAGGGCACGCGATTTTCCACCGTGCGCGCCGTATCAATGCGCACCACCGCCGGGCCGGTACGATCGATCGCCGCAGTTACAAAACTGCGTCGCCGGGGCGAAGGGGTGTCTTGGGCCAGAAGCAGGGTGTTTTCAGGCTGAGGATTCGTCAGTTCCAGGTTGGCCACAGGATCAGCTTGGGAGGAGGCAACGCGGAGCGTACCAAAGGCAAGACAAACACCGACAACCAGAGCGAGTAAATGGGTGGCTAATCGTTGCAGGGCTTTGGGAATGCGCATGGCTTTAGAAATCGATAATCAACAAGTCATAGATGATAATTGAGACGTCCTTACAGGTCTGGACGGTGAATCATCATCACCCAACAAGCAGGGGCTCAATATCCAAAAAATCTTAATGTCTATTTTAACGATTGACCGGAGCAGATGGCAGGTCGTCCTACGGCTAGTGCAGCGTCAAAGCAAAGAATTAGAATACTTGTAGAGTGCTGTATAGCCTTTCAGGCATGGCTTCGCTAGAGCGGAGCGTAACGCACCGTCAAGTTGAATTCTGGACATCCAGGGCGATCCGAAAATTTAGTCTTGACTAGGCACTAGTCTGCCATAACTAAACAGACAACTCCAACTGGAATTGTCTGTTTTTGAGCAATCGTCAGGTCTTAAAATTGCCTGGATACATCCCGTCTATTTTGAAACCCGGAGGCGGGAGGGTTTCAAACCCTCCCCTACGAAGTCCGGTTCATTAGACAAGGAAGCGAAATTGCGGAATCCTCAAATTCATAAAGACGGCTATGTCAGGATCTAGGCAGCCGGATAGACGCTCACTTTCTTGCGCGACTTGCCTTTACGCTCAAATTTAACGACCCCATCGACGAGCGCAAAGAGGGTATCATCCTTGCCTCGGCCCACATTGTTGCCCGGATGGATGCTGGTGCCGCGCTGACGCACGAGAATGCTACCCGCAGTGACGGCTTGACCGCCATAGCGTTTAACGCCGAGGCGTTTGGAGTTAGAGTCCCGCCCGTTTCTTGTACTACCGGTTCCTTTCTTATGAGCCATGGTTTTTTGTGAGTAATGTGTAGAGGTGATTATGCTTCAACTATGCTTCAACTATGCGTTAACTATGCTTCAACCGCTTCCGGCGTAGCTTCCTCGGTTGCGGTCAATTCCGCATCAAGATCCGGTTCCGCGTCGCTCTCCATCGGGGTGTAGTCACTGACATCAGCCGCGGCGATCGCTTCACCATTTAGCTTAATCGCACTAATCAACAAACGGGTTTGCTCTTGACGATGCCCCCGCTTCTTACGGGTTTTCTTCTTGGGTTGCATCTTGTAGACAATGATTTTTTTGCCCCGGAAATGACGCAAAACAACGCCCTCAACCGTTGCACCCGTCACGTAGGGCTGGCCCACATGAATCTCAGACTCATCGCTAATGAGCAAAACTTTGTCAATGCTGTAGTCTGCCCCTTCGTCTTCATGGAGCAGCTCAACATCATAAAATCGACCGGGTTCAACCCGTAGCTGTTTGCCGCCGGTCTCAATAATGGCATAGGTCATTTCTTTTATTCCTCTCAATCGATCGCCGTACAGGTCGCTGATGGGGCGTTTCTTCATAAACCCATTGTTTTGATCAAAAGCGAATGCGATGACCATAAAGATGGATTTAGATATGAATTGACCAGCAGTTACACCTGATCCGAGCGTTAAGCGCGATTAGTGATCATATCTCAATTTCAGGAGAGATGTAAACTGTGCCAATCTACTCTTGAATTGTTTTGCCTCGTTTCGAGGCTGACAGCCTTTAGGCGGCCACCACAAACCGCTGCAAATCAACGCCTTCTTCTTTGGCGACCTGGGCGAGTCCCTTACGTTGTATGGTTTTGAGGGCTTTAGTAGAGAGCTTGAGCCGCACGAAGCAGTTGCCCTCGGCCCACCAAAGACGCTTCCATTGCAAATTCGCCTGCTGGAGCTTTTTGGTGCGACGGTGGGAGTGAGAAACGGCGTAAGCGTTGTTGGCTTTCTTGCCCGTGAGTTGGCAGCGGCGAGCCATGAGCGACCTCCAGTGGTGAATCAAATACTAATGTGGACAATGGCGATCTACAAATATAGCGTGCTTCTCCCCTTGGGCCAATGTTCATCCCCGCGATTCCCCTCCTGCCCCAACAGGGTAGGATAGGGCATGACCCTGATTTGCTTGGCTTGCAAGACTGCTATTCATAAGATCGGCCCATGCCTAATGCTCCTTCAACGCCTCAACCCTGGGGAACGCCCCTCCAACCTCCCGGCAAACGTCTTTTGCTCTTGGGCTCTGGCGAATTGGGCCGGGAAGTGACCCTGGAGGCGATGCGGTTGGGGCTAGAGGTGATTGCGGTAGATACCTATGCCCATGCGCCAGCGATGCAAGTGGCGCACCGCAGCCATGTGATTGATATGTTTGCGGGTGAGCAGTTGCGATCGCTCGTCCTCACTGAAAAGCCCGATCTGATCGTGCCCGAAGTGGAAGCGATCGCCACCGATACTCTAGCTGCCCTAGAGCAGGAAGGCTGGCGCGTGATCCCCACGGCGCAGGCAACTCAGATCACGATGAACCGGGAGGGTATTCGCCGCCTTGCCGCCGAGGAGTTGGGTCTTAAGACTTCGCCCTATCGCTTTGCCCATACCCAAGCGGAATACGAAGCCGCCGTGGCCGAGCTGGGCTTACCCTGCGTAGTGAAGCCAATCATGAGTTCCTCGGGCAAGGGCCAGACTATTGTGCGTTCCGAGCACCAAATTCACCAGGCCTGGGACTATTCCCAGTCGGGGGGGCGTCGCAAAGGCAGCAGCGTCATTGTGGAAGGGTTTGTGCCGTTTGATACCGAGATCACCTTGCTGACGGTGCGGGCGATCGACGGTACGTTCTGCTGCCCGCCCATTGGCCATATTCAAGTGGAGGGCGACTATCGAGAATCTTGGCAACCCTGCGAGTTACCGGCGCAAACGGTGCAAGCGGCCGAAGCGATCGCCACCCAGATTACCGAGGCGCTGGGGGGCTGGGGTCTTTTTGGTGTGGAGCTGTTTATTACGGGTGAGCCGACGGGGCCGCAAGCGGTCTACTTTAGCGAAGTGAGTCCCCGTCCCCACGATACGGGCATGGTGACGATGATTAGCCAGAACCTTTCGGAGTTTGAGCTGCACGTCCGGGCGATTTTGGGCTTGCCGATTGGTGAAATTAAACTGATTGGCCCCGGGGCTTCGGCGGTGATTCTGGCGGCAGACTACAGCGATGCCCCGGCCTATAGCGGCATTGAAGCGGCGCTACGGGTTCCCACCAGTAAGCTGCGTCTCTTTAGCAAGCCAACCTCGCGCCCGAATCGTCGCATGGGGGTGGCGCTGGCCCTCGGGGCAACGGCCAGCGAGGCGCGGCAGCGAGCCCATGCCTGTGCGATGCAGGTGCAGGTGCATTAGGGGCTGTCATTCTTGGGAACTCAAATCACTGTTGTATCTAGCTCACAGTCCCTTTCTTTGTTGTTTGGATCGGGCGATCCATCACTTTTCCCATCAGGGTGTTGATATTCATGGATAACGCGCCCTCGATTCACGATCGCTCTGCTCGTAACTGGTAGGATTGAATCTACTGCGATCGCCCCCCGCCACCATGGTTACTGCCGCCCCGACCCCCAATCCCCTCACCGCCCGCCCGCTGACCCCAGAAGAATGGTTCCATCGTTTTGAAGCGGGCGGGGCATTGCTCTACGACAGCCCCGATAACTTGGTTGAGGTGGTGGGTATTCTCAAGAGCTACGGGGTGGTGCTGGACGCCTACGCCCGCAACCTCTGCTACATTGCCGAGCATCAATTCCTCAAGCTGTTCCCGTTTTTTAAATATTGCAACGGTGAGGTGACGCGGCAAAAGCTCTTCAAGCATTGGTGGCACGATCGCATCAACTATGAATACGCCGAATATTGCCTGAAAGCGATGTTCTGGCATGGGGGCGGCGGTCTCGATGACTATCTCGATACGCCCGAGTTTGCCGAGTTTGCCGAAGCGGCGATCCAAGCCCGGTGGCGCGGCAACCCCCTGATGCTGGGCCTCCACCAAGTCTTCCCCAATTTCTTGCCCGAGCAGGTGCGGCAGATGTGCTACTACAGCGGTCTGGGGCAGTTCTGGACGGTAATGAGTGAGATTTTCTTGACCCTGAGCGATCGCTATGATGCGGGTGAAGTCACAACTATTCCGGTGGTGGTGCAGCATATTCTTGATGGTCTGGTCAAAGATGCCGCCAAGCCGATCACCTATAGTGTTGAGTTGGGCGGCAAGACCTACGCTCTCCTGCCCAAGTCTCAGGGCTTAACGTTTCTGATGGATACCGGTGTCCCCTATGTGGAGGCAATCTTTTTCCGAGGCACACCGTTTCCAGGCACGATTTCTTACAACGCCCAGGCCTATCAAATTCCCTTTGATCAGGGTCTGTTTGCCTACGGCGCACTCTATGCCGATCCGCTACCTGTCGGCGGCTCGGGCATTCCCCCCACATTGCTGATGCAAGATATGCGCCACTTTCTGCCAGATTATTTACTGGCGGTCTACCAAAAGACGACCCGTCAAACCGAGGATATCCGGGTGCAGATCTGTGAGAGTTTTCAAAAGTCGATGTTCTGCGTCACCACGGCGGCGATTCGGGGTCTCGCACCGCACTCTCTCGATAGCCAAGACCCAGCAGAGCAAGCGGCCAACCATAAATATCTCAAGGGCTGGCTCGATCGCCTAGAGAGTTCGCGCCTATCGCGAGTGGCTTAGGAGCTGTCAAAATATTGACGAGAAATCATGACCAAACGCAACCCTAACACCCCTCAAAACCGTGTGGTCTGGGCCGAATTTGGCTCGGCGGCCCAACCCACACCAGAAACACCGATCGCCGACCCCGCCCCCAGCGAACAAACCATTCGAGTCCAGGTTTCGCGCAAGGGTCGCAAGGGCAAAACCGTGACGATGGCATCCGGATTTCAATGCCAGGCAGCCACGCTCACAAAGCTGCTCAAGCAACTCAAGGGACTCTGTGGTTCGGGGGGTACGGTTAAGGAAATGACGCTGGAGTTGCAAGGCGATCATCGGGAAAAGATCTGCGCCAAGCTCAAGCAGTTGGGCTATCAGGTTCGTTGATATTTTATTCAATTTTATTGATATCCATCCGTCATAGCTGATACCAAACCTGGAAAGTAAACTCCAAGAATTCACCTGATGTAGGGGCTGAGTTTCCCTGCCCTGCGAGATATTTATCTTTGGTGCAGACAACTCAGATCGAATATCAAATCCTGACAGACGATCGCCAAACTGGACGCCCCCTCCGCCAAATCACTTAGGGAATTCGCACAATGGCTGCTGTAGTTGGTGTTGTGATTGTTGATTTGGATGCCATGAAATTCTCTTTAGCTCGTCGTTTCTCCCTACTCGGTTTACCCCTGCTGCTGGGCGGTTGCCAACTCAGCCTCCAGATGCCCACGCCTGAGAATCAGGCCAAGTTTTATATCGATGCGATCGCCCAGAGCCAGACGGCTTATTACAAGGCCAATGGCGAGTTCGCTAACTCGATCGAACAGCTTGACCTCAACCTCAGTATTGACGGCCCGGACTATAAACTGACCGCCACCTCCCACGGCGAACCGACCCACAGCATTCTGGCGGAAGCCGCCGCCAAACACGACGACCTCCACAGCTACGCTAGCTTGATCTATCTCAAGGGCAATAACGAGCAGGTGGATGTGTTGGTGCAAGCCTGCAAAACGGAAGTTCCCTCCAAGCGTCCGCCGATGCTGACGACACGACCCCGCCTTGTGAATGCGCTCGACTGTCCTGAGGGTTCAGTATCGGTGCAATAGGTGAGTTAAGACGCAGGTTCAGCCACCTCAAAGAGCACACAGCGCCCGAGCCAGCGATCGCCTTCCTTAGCCATACCCGGTGGGTTCTGGGTTTGGCTAGCAACTTGCAAGCGCCCACGATCGATGCCTTGGTCTTCAAGGCGGGTTTGAATGGCTTGGGCACGATCGAGCGCGATCGCACTCGGGTTACTTTCGCTGCTGTGGCCATAGCCCACAATCCGGATTTGGAGTTGGGGGTTTTCCTTGAGCAATGTAACGAGCGGTTGGATTTTTGCAGCTTCATCCCCATCCCGCAACTCGGTGGTGTTGTGCGCGAAATAAATTCGGGTGGCGATCGAAAGAGGCTGCAACTGAACCTTGTTCTCCACTGTCTCCACCCCCGGTAATTGGGCAAAGGCACTGGTCAAGTCTTCGCGGCCATTGGGGTAGATGGTCGTGCCCGTGAGCGTCACCGTCCCCTCAACAAAGGTCGTCTCTAGGTCAATCCCTGACATCTGATTGAGTGTCTGGCTCATCTGCTGCACCGCTTGGATCACCGTACTATCCACCACAATGGTTTCATCTCGCAGCTTCAAGTTAGGAGCTAATTCCCTGACGACATCCTTAGCATGATCACGGAGTTGCTGGCTGGGTAAAATGCCCGAGAGCTCAATCTGGTTACGCTTGACCGCTGCGTCCAGGCGATAAATCGCTAGTTGGGGGTCAGCGGCGAAGGTATGGGCGAGCTGAGTTTCCAGCACCCGCTGCGGATGTACAAACCAACGGTACCCCCCCCAGGGTAGAACCACGAGTGCAACCACGCCCAAACCCAGGGCCACGGAGCGCCGACGGGGACGCAGGCGAGCCCAAAGAGATGTCGGGGTCGCAGTTGGTTCTACTTTGGTTTGGACAAATTGAAACTCGTTCGTCAGCTCCGGGTTGAGGGACTGAAGTGTGGAAAATGCAGTGGTAGGTTCAGGATGAGTGGGGTTGTTGGGGGGTGAACTTGTGGCCACGGCTTCCGGCGCAGCAAGAGCTGACGCGACAGATGTAGCGTTTGGCATTGCAGTTGTCGGGGAAGTTTCTCTGTCTGGTGACGTGGGATTGGGAGCGAGCTGAGGCGCGATCGCCCCGACCTGGGCTAATTCGATAGCGGTTGATGCGATATCGGCTGCTGGGGTCTGGGTGGGTTCGGTCTGGGTAGGTTCGGTCGTGACGGATGCTGTGTCACCAGGTTCTGCACCAACCGAGCTATCTGTTTCAGGATTCTCCAGCTCTAGCGTAGGCGGCGGTGATGCAACAGGTGCGGTGTCAGGTATTGGGGATTCGGGCGCGATCGCCGCGATCGGGTTCATCTCTGGAGAAACAAGGGGTGACGTTTGTTGCGGTTCGGGCGCAGACTCCGATACAGACTCCGCCAATGCAAACATCGCAGTCATCGCTTCAAGGTCGGGCGAGGTCAGCACCGGATTAGAGGCTGGCACGGGAGTGGATTCGTCGTTGGATTGGACAGGCAAGGAGTTCGCATCAGGTGTACCGTCTGCATCAGATTGTTCGAGATGTTCTGGCTGTTCGGGTTTCGTTTCAGAGGACTCGGCGGGTGCAGCTTGAATGCCCATGGCCAGCAGAGACGACGCGGCGGCAGCCACTGCGCTGGGGCTGGGGTTGGAGGGGATCGGCGTCGGTGCTAAGAAGGTTGTCTGTTCCGGGTCAGAACTTTCAGATTGAGGACTTTCCGGTTGAGGGCTTTCGGTCTGAACCGTTTCAGGTTGAACGCTTTCGGGGTGGACGCTTGCAGATTGAACTGTTTCGGGCTGGATACTTTCAGATTGAACAGTTTCAGGTTGAACATTTGCCAAGAGCGTATGGTGTTGAGTCGTTAGTTGGCTGATCTGTTCGATGCGGGCCGCGAGGCGATCGAGGTGCGATCGCATTTCCTGCTGTTGTGTCGAGAGGATCTCAAGATCCTGGGTCAGATGTTGCGTGAGGGGAGAGTCAGCTAGGGCGGGCTCTGCGCCAAGTAAGACAATGAGTTGTTGCAGGGCATTTAGGGTCGTCTCCCGTCGCTCGGCAGGAGCCAGAATGTTGAGGAGTTCAGTAATGCTCTGCTCAAGGACAGCGGCATGATTTGGCGTTAACGAGTTTGGCGTTAACAAGTCTGGCGTTGACACGTTCGGGGTGAACTGTTGTTCAGGCGTTGAAACCTGGCTTGTCGCTGTCGTCTCGGTAGCGAGAACCACCGCAGGCGGGGACAAGGGCAGAGCCTGAATGTCCTGGGGCTGGGGAACGTTGGTCGGGTGAGGGACGGGCTGGGGGAACGGAACCAAATTGGACGGAGGAGCAGCGGGTTCGGGTGTAGCTGGTTCAGGCGCAGCAGAATCATCCCGCTCCAGAAAAACCGAGAGTTGATCCAGCAGACTATCCATTTGCTCTTCCGCTCGGTTATAAGACCGGGCTGAAGCGTCAGAAGATTGTGCCATAGGTCAAGAGAAGTGCCCCAATGCCGTCTAAAAACGCTCACGGCAGGAATTTGCTCTATGCTACACCACCGTTCTGGGAATTCGCGCTGGGCAAGCGATTTCTAGCCCTCGCGATCGGCCATTATTGAACGTAATCTTCCTTAGGACAACGAGGGGGGGGCGGGTAAAGACTCTGCATCTGCTGCCGACTCAGCGCCTAGATAGGGGCGAGTCGGTTCTGGGCTCCGACTTGGGGCGGCCTTGGGCAGAGCCGGGGTCACATTACCGCCCTTGAGTTTAAAGGCAAGTTCAATAAAGGATTCCGCCAGGTCTTCGTTGGTAATTTTCATCGAAGCAAGGCTAGAAAGGCGCTTGTCGAGCTCTTCAAACACTTCGTTGCGTAGCGACAACACATCCGTCTGCTGCTTCCGATGGCTCGACATCAGATCATCCCGCAGAGAACTCACCTGCTTGTCCATGGCCTCATCGAGGTTGGAAACATTGGTGGCGAGTCGCTTAGAGAGGCGATCGAGCTGCTGGCGCATCTCCGCAATTTCCGTGTCGTTCGACATGGACGCCGATTTGATATCTTCTCGAATGGCCTTCACCGCCGACTGAAACTCGCGCAAGATCTGCTTGATTTCTTCGGTGCGTTTGTCGAGTTCGTCCTTGACCCCTTTGATATTGCTGGCCGACTCTTCGCGCAGCGCCTTGTGGGCGTTCTCTAAATGATTCAGCCGAGTGCTGTAGTCATTGAGCTGAGGGCCGAACAGAATATCCCGGATCAGTTCGATATTCTCGATCTTACGGGCAGAATCCAACTTGTCATTGCTCATGGCGGTAGCGGCTCACTCTCTCCTAAACTCCCTATTGTTGTACAAAGCCCGCGTGCATTTGTAAAGTCAAATGCGGACATTTCGTGGCTGACCGATGTAGGCGGGCTCTGGGGAGGATGAGAGGCGGCGATCGCAACCTATAGATCTAAGGTCTCGCTCAGGGTGATATTTAAATCTTCGTTGGGATCAACTGAGTAGAGTTCGACCTTATTCTTGCCGAAAATCAGTCCACCCAAGGCCCCGATCGCACCCCCGGCCAAGACTTCACCCACGGAAACAGAATTATCGCCCGTCAAGATTGAGATCACGGTAGCTGCACCGGCCCCGATCGCCGCACCTTCGAGAATATCGCCACCATCTGCGCCCTTTCTCACGGTTTCCGTGGTCGTCACCAGCTCAGACGTGCCCTCCAGCAGCAGGCGATTTTCTCCGACGAGGATCTCTTCGCCCACAAAGCGAACCCCTTCCTCCTCAATCACTTCCAGATAGCCGACGATTTCCGTCCCCTGGGCGAGCAAAATGCGACCGTCCCCATCCCGCACATTGGCGGCTAAGAGGAGAGTCAGGGGCATGGGTTCTTCTTCTTTAGGCGCGAGCAAAATCTTTTCCGTTTCTTCATCCACCGCGTCCGTCGGCAGCGTTGTGCCCGCTGGGATGCTACCGCGAGAGATGCGCGGTAGACGCTGGGCTGCGGTGGGGGCCGCTAGGAGCAGCGGCGCGAGGCCGGTCAAACCAAAGGAGAGAGAGAGGAGCGTTGCAGTGGCGGACTGACGGAGGTTCAACATAAATGGTGTAGCGGAGTAAAGAATTTAGAGAATTCAAGGCTATCGAACTTCAGAACTCAGGGAATCGAACCGAGGGACAGATTTGCAACCTGCCTCTACCCGGTTTTTTCGGATTGAGGTAAACCATTGGGATCGGCGATGAATTACGCTGAAGCCAGATTCAGACGACGCCAGTTTCAGACGACGGTCGTCAGTCCTATTTTCAATGCCCCTATTCTGCAATGTTAATATCTGACGCTGTTCTCTAGCTCGGAGTTCCAATCCTCACGTTCTATGGCTAACCTGAAACTCAACACGCGCCTGCTCCTCTCCCATTTGTTGGTGATGGTCGTGGGTCTGAGTACCTTTACCGTCATTGCCAAGTTTTCTTCGCCGCGCTTCTTTGTGCTGCGTCTGGAACAGTTGGAGCGGCGGGGGATTGTCACGGTGCGATCGGCCCGAACCTATTTAATCGATGGCTTTGAGAGCGCCTGGAATACCAGCAGTTTTTGGTCGATTGTGATTGGGGCAAGCACAGCGGGTTGCCTGAGCTATTGGCTCGCGCGTCATATCACCCAGCCCTTGCAGTCCATGGCGGGCATTACCCAAAAGTTAGCGGCGGGTCAGCTCACGGCGCGGATGCCCCAGAGCAACATTCCCGAGCTCAACGAGTTGGGTCAGAGCTTTAACCGCATGGCCCAGAGCCTGGAGGGGGTCGAGCATCGCCGTCGGGAACTCATCAGTGATCTCACCCATGAGCTACGCACGCCCTTGACGGTGATGCGGGGTTATCTCGAAGAGCTGGCCGATGGGCGGTTAGACCCTTCACCGGAACTGTATGGCCGCTTGATCCGGGAGTCCAAACGCTTAGAACGGTTGACCTCGGACTTACAGGATCTCTCGAAAGCGGAGGCGGGGCATTTGCCGCTTACCTTGCAAGCAGTGGAGCTGATGCCGCTCCTGACCTCTCTGGTAGAGCGTTTTCGCGATCAGGTGATGGAGGATAACCCCACGCTAGAACTGATCTGTCCCAGCGACTTACCCCCA
>JBMYQW010000075.1:0-15087 GCA_049601735.1 Spirulinaceae cyanobacterium | reverse complement strand
TCCTTGAATTTTGCTCTTTCTTCTTCATCTCGTTCTTTATACAGATAACTTTTTTTTTCGGGTATACTCTAGTTTTTTGAGTGCTTGAGAGATCAGATTTCGACTCACCGGCTCTGATTCCTTTGACCATTTCTCCGCCATTTCCTGCTGCGTCATATCTCCATTCTCATTAACAAAGGCTTCAAACCCTTCTAGATCTTTGATTTTTGGCTGCGGACCCCGACGATAGGTTTTTGGCGATACTGTTCCTGTTTCCCTCCGTCGCTTTAACCACAGATCTAGGGTATTCCGGCTGATATCGAATATTCTGCATACATCTGTTTTTCTTGCTCCTCTCTCGTAGGCGGCTATCGCCTTCTCTCTTAGGTCTATACTATAAGCGGCTGGCATCATTCTTCTCGGCTACTAACCACTCTATTATGTCCTAACTAGCCCTCTCTTTGCTATAGGTGCATTGTAGCATCGCCCCAAAATGCCCACCTTCCACTTCAGATGGAACCGACCCCACCACCCTGAAGAACCCCTTAAGAAACCTCGCTGGCAGCAACAACTAGCTTTAGATTAGGCGCGAACCCGCTGTTGTGCTCTAGAGATCCATGCTGCTGCCCCATTGCACGAAAATTGTCGCCACGATCGGCCCCGCCAGCCGCGACCCCGCAACCATCCGCGCGCTGATTGAAGCTGGGATGTCCGTGGCAAGACTCAACTTTTCCCACGGCAGCTATGCCGACCATGCCGAGACGATCGCCAACCTGCGCGCGATCGCCGCCGAACTGGGCGTACCCCTCGCCCTGCTCCAAGATCTCCAGGGCCCCAAGATTCGGGTGGGTTCCCTCCCCGGCGGTCAAGTCATGCTGACGCCCCACGACACCGTGAGCCTTGGCCCCGCTGGTATTCCCATCGACTACCCCGACTTAGCCCAAGAAGCAGCGGTGGGCCATCGCATCTTGCTCAATGATGGCCAGTTGGAGCTGCAAGTCACGGCGATCGCCCCCCCGAATGTCCAAGCAAGGGTGATTCGCGGCGGCCTGCTCAAGACCCGTAAGGGCGTGAACCTGCCGGAGCTCGAAATTAGCCTGCCTTCGATGACCGAGAAAGACATTGAAGACCTAGCCTTTGGCGTTGAGCAAGGCGTCGATTGGGTGGGCTTGAGCTTTGTGCGTCAAGCGGCGGATATTGAGCAGTTGCGATCGCGCCTAGCGGCCCTCGGCGCGGCCGATATGCCCGTGCTGGCCAAAATTGAGCGCCCCCAAGCGATCGCCCACCTAGACGAAATTGTCGCGCTCTGCGACGGCATCATGGTGGCGCGGGGAGATCTGGGCGTGGAGATGAGCCCAGAAAAAGTCCCCCTGCTCCAGAAACGGATCATCAATGCTTGCAATCAGCAGGGCATTCCGGTGATTACCGCAACCCAGATGCTGGAGAGTATGATCACGGCAACCCGGCCCACCCGTGCTGAAGCCAGCGATGTGGCCAACGCCATCATCGACGGCACCGATGCGGTGATGCTCTCGGGGGAATCGGCGGTGGGCAAATACCCAGTCGAATCGGTGCAGATGCTGGCCCGCATCGCCACCGAGGTGGAACCAGAGTTGAACTTTATTAACCTGCCGCCCGCCGAATCCGACATTACCCATGCCCTCAGTGAGGCCCTGAATGCGATTGACAAGATCTTGCCCCTGCGCTGGATTGTCGCTTTCACGACCCAGGGCTATACCGCCCGCCTCGTGGCCGCCGAGCGTCCCCACGCGCCGATCATTGCCTTGACCACCGACCCCAAGGTCTACCACCGCCTGAACCTGATCTGGGGCGTGATTCCCCTGCTAATCGACAATTCTCTCGAATCGGTGGAAGCCCTCGCCCATCGTGCCGAGGAAGAGCTGCGATCGCGCAATTTACTTGAACCGGGCGATATTTTTCTGCTCCTCGGTGGCTCCCCGGTGCAGCAGACCCATGGCACGAACTTCATGAAGCTGCATACGGTGGCGGAGTAGGCGAGAGCCGCGGCCCACTGGCGTGAACTTAAGGCTGTATTCAGCTCCTGGTGGGAGTTTGAGTGGGCCGACCCACCTCCCCCCTCCGGGGTACTCCTCCCAAGAGGAGATCTAAATCCCCTCTTGGGAGGGGCGGTCAAGCGTAGCGCCGACCGGGGTGGGTCGGGTGTTGTCCGCCACGGAAGCCTTGGGAATAAAGGATTTCACGCTTAAGTTCACACGGATGGTTTGAAACCTGCCCCTACCGAGTATTTAATTCTTTGTGCAGACAATCCGGATTTGGCATCACAAGGCTTACAGAGCAAGTACCCTAGCGAGCGTCTATTCAAATCAAAGTGAGCTTTCAGGCTGACCTTGTTTTAAATATTTCTGGTAATGTTTGCTCTGAGCTATAGGCAATACAGGGGGACACTTTTTGTCCAGATTATTGTTAATTGATCAAGGGTAAACAGACTTCAAAACAACTCCCTGTCCCTAACTCACTGGTCACGGTAATTTGCCCGCCGTGGCGTTGGGCGATCGCCTGCGAAATAGCCAAGCCCAAACCTGTGCCGCCTTGATCCGCCTGGCGAGCGCGATCGGCCCGCCAAAACCGCTCAAAGACTTGCTCTAGATGCTCGGGGGCAATGCCGATTCCCGTGTCAGCCACCCGAATGATGGCTGAACCCGTGACGGTTTCCATTGCCACCTGAACCGAGCCGCCAGCGGGCGTATATTGCACCGCGTTGCTGATCAGATTCAAAAACAGCCGCTTGAGCTGATCGGCGTCGCCTTGAATATTGAGGGCTTGCAGCGACTCCGAGAGTTCCACTTGGGCTTGGGCGGCGCGATCGCGCACCAGTTCCACCAGGTCTTCCAACATTTCATCCAGGGGAATGGTGCGCCAGGTGCTGCGGTTGGGAGCATGGTGATCCATCCGGGCCAGGAGCAGCAGATCTTCCACCAGCTCGCGCATTTGGTCTGAGGCGGAGGCGATCGCTTCCAGCTTGCCCACATCCCGGTCATCCACCCGCTCTAGATGGTTCTGCATCACCGCCACCGAAGCCTGAATCGCCGTGAGCGGGTTGCGCAACTCATGGGAGGCATCGGCGGTGAACTGACGCAGTTGCTCAAAGCTCTGCACCACCGGGCTCAGAGAAGCGCGGGTGAGCCAAATGCCGGTGATCACGGTTAAACCACTTGCCCCCAATGCACCGATGAGTAACCCCCAGCGGAGTTGCTGGAGTTCCGCTTCCACTTGGGCGGTGGAGGCAGTGACGCGAACATAGCCGACGTTCTTTTGTTGCTCCTCATCATAAATCGGCAGACTCAGACTGTGAAACGCCCGTCGTTTCGTAATTTTGCCCTCGCGGGGAAGACGCTTGGGGAGGGGCTGCTCAGGAAACTGATTCCCTTCTTTGACCATCAGCGCCCGATTCGCTCGATACCATTCAATCCCTTGAGGCAGGTCGATAATCTCACCGCCGAGATCCAGCATAGAGGCATCCACTGAGCCTTCCGCTTCGATGAGATCGGCCAGCTCAACGGGCTGGGGGTTGCCTTCTGCATCAAAGGTGATAATTGGATCATGGGGATCAGGATCTAATGCTTGTTCATCCGCTTCCGCTTCGTCCGCCGCATCTTCTTCCTCCTCAGTAATCCCCGCCGCTCGCAATGCTTCGCGCTCTTCAGCTTCCTCCGCTTCGCTCTCCTCTAATGATTCGCCCCGGCTCACCCGCAAAACCTCTCCGTATTCATAGTCCAAGATCGGGAAAAGGCGCAGGGCAGAGGCGCTGAGTTGGCGTAGTTGATCATCCAGCTGGCGATTGCGATGAACCGCGACCACTTCGTAAGTGACGATCGCAAAGATGCCCATCGTCGCGGCAATCACGCCAATGTAGGTAAAGAGAAAGCGATCGCGCAGGCGGCGAAACTGCTGACGCTTTTCAGAGGTTGGGGTTGAGTCGGTAGCCCAGGCCATAAACAGTCTCGATGAGGTTTGCAGGAGCACCGGCGGCCTTGAGTTTTTGGCGCAGGCCGCGCAGGTGGACTTTTACGGTTTCTGCGCCTGGGGTATCTTCAAAGGCCCAGAGTTGATCCAAAATCAAATTTCGACTCAGCACCCGGCTGCCATTGCGCAAGAACAACTCTAGCATTCCGTATTCTTTGGGCGTGAGCTTGAGGGGCTGGGTGTTGTACTGAGCCTGGCATTCATTCGGATTGAGGCTGAGGTTTTCCCAGGTTAGCACTGGAGAAAAGGTCACCTCTCCCCGACGCAGCAATGCTCGAACCCGAGCCATTAATTCTGGTAAATCAAAGGGCTTAATCACATAGTCATCGGCTCCATCGTCCAAACCCGCAATTTTGTCTTGACTGGTGTCGCGGGCTGTCAGCATCAAAATTGGGGTTTTGTCCCCGCTCTGGCGTAAGCGGCGACAGACTTCAATGCCATCGAGTTGGGGTAAGTTTAAATCTAAGACGATCGCATCGATGTGACCCTCTTGGGCGTACATCAGACCCGTGGCCCCATCATGGGCCAGCTCCACGGTGTAATGCTGGTCACGGAGGGCTTCGGCGATCGCCGCCGCGATTCGCACATCATCTTCTACCACCAATATTTTCATTGCGATTCTTTGCACCTTCTATCAGGATCAACCACTCGCTGTTGCACCGGAAAACCATCGTGAGTCCTTAAGATTGAGTGGCTTACTTAAGCATTACACCCGCCAAAAGTAAAGAATGGGGAAATATCACCTCGTCTGCGATCTAAATGTCTCAAACCAGAGGTCTCAAGCCGACTGGTAGATCTTGAGGTAGCGGCTCAGATATGCTGGCTCTCAACGACCCATGCCATCCAACCGCAGGGGAGCCAGAATGCCCTTCAATGCCAAAACTGTTACCCCCATCTGCCATCGTCAACCCGCGATTCGAGTTGAGCAGGTTTCCAAGATCTTTAAGGGACGTCCGGCCTTACAGTCCGTGAGTTTTGAGATCGAGCCAGAAGAGCGGGTGGCGCTGGTGGGGGCATCCGGTTCGGGCAAGTCCACCCTGTTGCGCAGTCTCAACGGCCTACACCGCTTGGATGCCGGCCAGATTGACCTCCTCGGCCGTCCGCTCCAGCGTGATGGGCAATTGCAACCCCAGGTGCATCAACTCCGGGCCCAAGTGGGGTTTATTTTTCAGCAGTTCAATCTGGTGAATCGCCTGACGGTGCTGGAGAATGTGCTGATCGGCCGTTTAGCGCGTATTCCCCTGGGGCGATCGCTGGTGCGCCACTTCACCCGCGCCGAGAAGCGGCAGGCCCTCATCGCCCTGGAACAAGTGGGTATTTTAAGCCAAGCCCACCAGCGGGCCGGGACGCTCTCCGGCGGCCAACAGCAACGGGTGGCGATCGCCCGCTGCCTGATGCAAGGGGCCAAGATTATTCTCGCGGATGAACCGATCGCCTCCCTCGACCCGGAATCCGCCAACATCGTGATGGAATTATTGACCCATCTCAACCAGCAGGGCATCACGGTGGTGACTTCGCTCCATCAAGTCCAGGTGGTACAGCGCCATTTCGGACGGGCGATCGCCTTACGGCAGGGCGAGGTTTGCTTTGACGGCCCAACAACTGGGCTCGATGCCAGCCATCTCACCGCCATCTACGGCGCGGCGGCAGCCGAGCTGGTGCTGCGCGGCCACGGGGAAGCCAGTGAGAAAGCCCGCACCGACATTCGATAGAATAACCCTTGATTTTGGTATGCTCTTTTCTCCTCTTCCCTGCAATTAATTATGGCTGTCTTGCATCCTGCCCTTAGCCGACACTTGGCGATCGTCCCCCTGTTACTCGGCCTCGCCGGATGTGGTAGCCCCGCATCACCGCCCACATCTCAAACCGCATCTCCGGATGAGGCGCAAGCCTGCGCCCCCGACCTACCCGAGGTCGCCTTTGCCGTCCTGACCACCGAGTCCCAGGCAAACCTCAAGGCGGCCTGGGAACCCTTACTGTCCGATATGACAGCGGCGATCGATCGCCCCGTCGTGGGCTTCTATGCCACGGACTACGCAGGGATCATTGCCGCCATGAGCGCCAATAAAGTTCAGGTCGCCTGGTACGGCGGCAATTCCTACGTGGAGGCCACCGAGCGCGCCGAAGCGACCGCCTTTGCCCAAACTGTCCAACTCGATGGCAGTGAGGGCTACTATGCCCATCTGATCACCCACATCGATCATCCCCTAGTGCAAGAGCTGGATCTCGACGCGGGCAACGGCGATGAATACGTGGTGGAGAATGCCGCCGACTTGACCTTTGCCTTCAATGATCCCCAGTCCACCTCGGGCTTTCTCGTGCCGACTTACCATATCTTTGTCCAGCAAGAGGTGAATGCCGAGGAGATTTTTGAGGAGGTGCTCTTTGCGGGGAACCATGAAGCCGCCGCCTTGGCCGTAGTTGCCGAGCAGGTGGATGTAGCCACCAACAACAGCCAAAATATCGCCCGCCTCGCGGAAACCCACCCCGACGCCCTCGACCAGATCCAGATCATCTGGACTTCACCGCTCATCCCCAATGAGCCGATCGCCTATCGCGGCGATCTGCCCGACTGCCTCAAAACCCAAATTGAGGACTTTTTCCTGAGTTATGACAACACCGAGGTTTTAGAGAATCTCAAATGGCAGCGGTTTATACCCGCCGAGGACTCGACCTGGGATGTGATTCGGGAGCTGAAGCTGGCTAAAGAAATCTTGGAAGTAGAGCAGGATGAGGCCCTCACGGCGACGGAACAACAGGCCAAAATTGCGCCGCTCCAGGAGGAGCTGGAGGCGTTGCAGACCAAAGCTCAAGCGACTGAATGATCCCTACATTCATCTCACACCCGATCCCGATTTACAGACCCCGAAAATAAAATAGGCGGTCGCCAGGGCGGGTTTCAAACGATCAGCATGAACTTAACGCTGGATTCAGCCCCTGGTGGGAATTTGAGTGGGTTGACCCACCTCCCCCTACGGGTACTCCTCCCAAGGGTCAAGTTAAAATCCCCTCTTGGGAGGGTCGGTCTCGCGTAGCGATGACCGGGGTGGGTCGGGTGCGGTGGGACACCACGGAAGCCCTGTGAATAAAGTAGTAGGGTGAGCATTGCCCACCACAAGAGCATTTTGACAATCCCGGACACAGCAACTCCCCCCTCACCAGCGCCCTCAACGGCGGTGCAAACGCTGCTGGCTCAGGAAAAACATTTCATCACCCCCGGACGTGTGGTGGGGGCGATCGCCGCGATCGGCATCTTAATCTACAGCGGCCACCGGAGCGAGCTGAGTTTTGGCGAACTGATCCAGGGCGGCGGCACGATGGCCGACTACATCCGCCAATATTTCCCGCCGGACTTCAGCGATTGGCGGATTTATCTGGCGGATTTACTCGAAACCCTGAGCATGGCGGTCTGGGGCACTGTCCTGGCGGCGATCGTCGCTGTTCCCCTCGCCTTACTGGCTGCGGAAAATGTCGCCCCGGCCTGGGTCAGCGCCCTGCTCCAAAGCGGGGTCAGGGGCTGGAATCGCCTGACCGCTGGGATCGCCATCCCACCGTTGCGATCGCCCGCCATCCTAGAGCGGTGGCTGGCTCACCTGGTCATTTTTACGGTGCGTCGCTTTTTGGATGCGATGCGGGCGATTAATGAAATGGTCTTTGCCCTGATCTTTGTGGTGGCGGTGGGGTTGGGGCCCTTTGCGGGCGTGCTGGCCCTGTTTATTCATACAGCGGGCACATTGGGGAAATTATTTTCTGAAGTGGTGGAGGCGATCGACCCTGGCCCCGTCGAAGGTATCCGAGCGACGGGAGCGTCGCCGCTCCAAGAGGTGGTTTTTGGCGTTCTGCCCCAGGTTATGCCCCTCTGGATCTCGTTTACGCTCTATCGTTTTGAGGCGAATGTGCGATCGGCAACGGTCTTGGGTATTGTCGGCGCGGGGGGAATTGGCTTTTCGCTGTATCAGAGTTTTCGGGCGTTTCAATACGGCCAGGCCTGTGCCATGCTGCTGATTCTGGTGAGTACAGTGTCGATTATTGATGCCGTTTCGGCTAGAATCCGGCAGCGTCTGTTGTGAAGAGGGTGAATGCCATTGCGATCGCCCTCGGTAAGGTCTTAAGTTGTTGACAGCTTATGCCGCCACCATTCGCCCTAAGCAATGGTGCAAGATAGATAATGGCGCGAGATAGATAACCAGGACATCATCAACCTTGCCCAAGCAGGGGATGATCCCCCCTTTAAGCAGGAATTTTGGCATCGGTAACTGGAGAACATGACCCATGGTTCAAATCCCCATCAAGCCTGAACTCAACACCCTCTACCCCGACTCAGACGGCAAACCCATGGCTGACAATACTAAGCAGTATCAATGGATTACCCGTCTCGTCACCAATCTGAGACACCTGCTCAAGGGGCAAACCGCTTTTGTTGCCGGGGATTTGCTTTGGTATCCCGTTCAAGTGGGCAAGGGGGAAACCGCACCCCGTCAAGCGCCAGATGCCATGGTGGTCTTGGGGCGTCCCGACGGAGACCGTGGCAGCTATCAGCAGTGGAAAGAAGACGGCATTGCGCCTCAAGTGGTCTTTGAAATTATTTCCCCAGGCAACACCATGAGCGAAATGCTCACCAAGCAAGTGTTTTACATTCAGCATGGTGTTTTGGAAGCCTACTTTTATGACCCTGATACCCAGGAGTTCTGGGGACTCGCCAGAGAGAATGCAGCGGATGCGCCCAACACCATCACTCTCGATCACTTACCTTGGACGTCTCCCCTACTGGGAATTCGGTTTGAAATGCTTGAGGACGGCTTGGCTGTGTTCTATCCAGACGGGGAGCCGTTTAAAACGCCTGAAGAATTAGCTCAAGAGCGCGATCAGCTTCAAGGGGAGCGAGATGAACTCCAGGTCAAGTACGAGCAGTCCCAAGCCGAACAGGATCGACTTCGGGCCCAGATGGAGCAGATGGCAGCCCAACTGAGAGCGGCAGGGCTTGAACCCGACGGGCCGTAGAAAGGGAGTCATGAGCCTTGAACCTTGGAATTAGAGAAGCCTGCGCTCGATGAGTCGCATGATTGTCGGGAGTATGTCACGCTTACAGAACAATCGATAAACCTCGTCCAGCTTGAAAAGTACAGTTTCGAGAATTCCACAATTTCGATTCCTTTTTCAATAAAATCAGACCCTGTAGGGGAGGGTTTGAAACCCTCCCGGCTCCGGGTTTCAAAATAGACGGGGTTTAGCAACGGATACGGATAAACACGAAAATGACTAAAACTGCATGGGTCTTTCCCGGCCAAGGTTCCCAGAAAGTCGGCATGATCGCCGACTTGCTTGACCAAGACAATCCCCAAAGCCGTCTGGCTGAAGCCGAAGCGATCCTCGGCTGGTCGGTGGTAGAGCTGACCCAAGACGAGGCAAAACTGGCGCAAACTCAATATACCCAGCCCTGCCTCTACACCGTGGAGACGATTTTAGTCGATGCGCTGCGTGCCAGCGATAAACAGCCGGAGCTGGTCGCCGGGCACAGCTTGGGGGAATACGTGGCGCTTTACGCAGCGGGTGTATTTGACTTTGCCACCGGGCTGCAATTGGTGAAGCAGCGGGCCGAACTGATGAGCCAAGCCGCTGGGGGGGCTATGATGGCGCTGATCGGTTTTGACCGGACGGAGTTGGAAGGAGCGATCGCCCAAACTCCCGATGTGGTGCTCGCCAACGACAACAGCGATGGCCAAGCCGTGATTTCGGGCACACCCGAAGCCGTGGCGGCGATCGAGCAAGCCGTTGAAGCCAAGCTCGCCGTGGCGCTGAATGTTTCCGGGGCGTTCCATTCCCCGATGATGGATGGGGCAGCCGCAACCTTCAACGAGATCTTGCAAGGGGCGGCGTTTGGCGATGCTCAGATTCCGGTACTCTCCAATGTTGACCCCACCCCGGAGATCGCCGCCGCCGCGCTCAAAACTCGCCTGAGCCAACAGATGACCGGCCCGGTGCGCTGGCGCGAGATCATGACCCAGCTCAATACCCTAGAGGTGGCGAGGATGGTGGAAGTGGGCCCCGGCAACGTACTCACGGGTTTGCTCAAGCGAGCCCACAAAAACATCAAACGGGTGAATGTGGCAAGTCTGGCAGATGGAGAGAAGGTTTAACAGCTAATCTTAAAAATTCAATTGCGGTTGATTGAGATGACGCGCCCGAATGCCAGCGGCCGGATGGGATGAGGGATAGAATGCCTGATCTTAAAAAGAAAACCTGCGCTCAACGGATGCTCCCCCTATATATAGCGTAGGCAGTTTTTCTGATTCCTAACAGATAGGGGCATGAACCGATAGTTTGCGGCCAAGGGGCTATGCCTCGACCTATTTTAGAGCAGAGATACTAACGAAAAAGGGAGTGAATTTTTCGCGCTGATAATGCCAGAAATGAAGCATTTGAACTCAATATAAAGAGGGGTGAGGTATCAGTCACTGAACCCTAGCGATCGCTCCCCACTGTGTTCTCCGACCCCCCAGCAAGACAAAATTCTGGACAAAAACAAGACATTTGTATCTAATAGCGATCGCCATTTTCAGACAATCTAAATCAAAAGATTAAGCTCTACCTCAAACACCTAGACGATCACGAGAATCTCGATGTACGATGGCGGACAATTATCATGTGAGTTGTCATGGAATCGCTTTCTTCTCTTTACTACAGCCTCACTTTTGAGGAGAACGAAGCCCCCCTAGAGTGGGATGTGTCCTGGGGGGAAATTTCCTTCGCTGGGTTTGTGCGTCATGCCCAGTTGAAAGTAGTTTCTTTGACCTGGTTATTCTTGGCGGTGGGCCTGTTTACGGTCAGCCTTGAAAATGTTGCCGTTGCCATCATGAAACAGGGCGATCGCGGCGCTGAGGTGACAACCTTGCAGCAAACCCTCAGGGCTGAGGGCTATTTCAAAGGCCCCGTCACGGGCTATTACGGCCCGATCACCGCTGAAGCCGTCCGTCGTTTTCAACAGAAGCATCAGCTCGATGTAGATGGCATTGTTGGCGATCGCACCGAAACCAAGCTATATAAAACCCCGTCAGCGAGTCCATCCGAGCCCGAGCGTCCTGCACCGACTCAAGCCGAGACGCCGCCCGCCGCCGCCTCAAAACCCGAACCCGCCGCGTCCGAAACCTCAGCATTCTCGGCCAACCAACTCCTCAAACGCGGCCAAAACAGTGACGCCGTGCGGCAGCTCCAGCTGAAGCTCAAGCAACAGGGGCATTTCAATGGCCCCACCACGGGCTACTACGGCACTCTGACCGAGGCGGCAGTCAAACGCTTCCAGAGCAGCAAGAAGCTCTCCCCCGATGGCGTGGCGGGGCCGAAAACCCTGGCGGCGATCGAAGGGCGAGAAATCAAGCCCGACAATACCCCCTTCCAGATGGATGGCTTTACCAATGGTGAGGGCGGCGAGAACAGCGCCACGGATCCTTTTGCAGATTGGGACACGGCGGCCAAGAATGCGCCAAATCTAGACTGGCAATATCCCGATTCAGACGAGTCAGGGTTTACCGATGAGGCATCCGCGGAAGCCGCCAATGCGACATCCCGTCGCGTGATCCCGTTTATTGAGCCTGCGGCGCGGCTGGGCCAGACATCTGAAGAGCTAGCAGAGCTGGCCCGTCGCCTAGGGCGGACACCTGTGCCCAGCCCTGGGCCAGCCCAACCGAGCCCAGAAACCCAACAGCAGTCACCGCGCAATCAGCCAGCTAATGAGCAGGCTGCGGCATCCAGCCAGAAGAACGGTCTTCAGTATGGCGAAATCGTCGCCGAGGCCGCCCGCACTGTAACGGGTCACATGGCGCTCAAAACCACGATCTATGGCAACATCGCGCCTAAATCCATTGTGCATTCGGGCAAGGGGCTGTTTTTCGCCCAGAACATGATGTATACCCACAGCATCACGGTCTACGATCGCAACTACGAACTCGTCAAAACGATCTCCGATTCGATCGACCTGCAAAAGTATGGCTATCCGCAATATGCGGGTCTCTATCGCGGTGCGCCGGTCGAGGCGACCTTCTCCCACGATGGTCAATATGCCTGGATATCGAACTATCAAATGTATGGCGCGGGGTTTAGCCGTCCGGGGAGTGATAAATGCAAGCCCGGTGAAAAGACTGACCCTAGCTTTTTATATCGGGTGAATACCCAGGACTTTGCCATTGATCAGGTGGTGAAGGTGGGGTCGGTGCCCAAGCAGGTGTCCGCCTCACCGGATAACCGCTATGTGCTGGTAACGAACTGGTGTACGGATGACCTGAGTGTGGTGGATGTGGCTCGCAACCGGGAGGTACGCCGGATTAAGCTCGGGCGCTACCCGCGCGGCATCGTGATTGACGAGGCGTCGCAGAATGCTTACGTGGCGGTGATGGGTTCGCAGCACGTTGCCAAGATCAGCTTGGCAAACTTCCAGGTGGACTGGTTCAAGAATGTGGGGCGATCGCCCCGTCACCTGAATATTGATGCCCAAGGCAAGTATCTCTATGCCAGCCTCAATGGTGAGGGTCGAGTGGCAAAGATTGATCTGAAAACGGGCAAGACAGTGGATAAGGTGGTGACGGGCAATGCGCCGCGCAGCATGGTGCTCTCCCAGGATGGTCAGCACCTCTATGTGGTGAATTATGATTCGGATACGATGGCTAAGGTGCGCACGGAGGATATGCAGGTGGTGCATACGGTTTCAGTGAATGATAAGCCGATCGGCATTACCTACGATGCGGCGAAGAGCGAGGTCTGGGTGTCTTGTTATTCGGGCAGCATTATGGTGTTTGAGGGCTAGGGGATTCGCCTAGCGACTGCTCAGAAAACAAGATCTGGCTCTGGCTAGACCCCCGCTTTTTTCACTAATGTCTCAACAATCAGATGAAGATAAGCTGATCCATAGCCTACGAGATCATCGAGATCTAAAATATTGGGTGATGGAACAGCTAAGAATCCAAGGCGTGGTTTGTCAGGAGACCTATGGGAATGATGCAAACGGCGATATCCAGTTACTGGATGAATCAGATGTGGCTAAAGTGCAGTTATGGGCATTGAGTCAACACCAAATGTTCAATCCGAGGGAGTCAAACGTTCGGCTCCAGTCTTCACGAGCGCCTCACCCCCCCCATATTGAGATCAAGACGAGTTATCTTTGTGGACAAGAGGCGGAATGGATTGTGATGAAGGAGACAATTATTACGGTGGTGAGTGCAAGTAAGATTTCGCGCCCGAGCCAGAAGAAGTTTATTGAGGCAGGAATTGCCTTTATTGCCAATGTGCCTCGATCAGAATTTTGCTAAATCCATTTTAAGTGCTGGAGATTAGGCATATGCTCAGTTTTAATTTCTATGGAACATCTGATCAATCAGCGCATTGTATTCAGGTTTCTGAGCAGTTTTATGAATGGTTGATTCAGGCGGATTTTGGCTTGGTGAGTCGTTCTCGTCCGACAAAAATTGTCTTGGATGGTGAGGAAGAAGAGCTATCCTTAGTGCGATTGGAAAATCCAACGCGAGGAATATTGACGGCTTATTTTAATGAGTTGGTTTTGAGCGAGACGGGGCAGATGTTGGTGGAGCTGGATGCGGGTGTCTCGCGGGAAGCCTTGGCTCCTCGACAATATCGGATGAAGAAGTTGTTGGCGTTGTTGGGGTGTGTGAAGGATTCGAGTTGGCAATATTTACAGCGAGTTTAACCGTAGGGCGAGCAAAATTCAGGGTCTTCAAATCCAAGCTAAAAGCTCACCAATATTTACCCACCTCCGCTATGCAATTCAAACATTGAAACGCTAAACCCTTTCGCCCGCCATTGCTCTGCCGCTTCCGGGTCATCGGTTAAAAGCCGCAGATTTTTTAGATGCTTCAAAGGGGAGCGGTTTGCTCCCTGTGCTGGACATCATGCTACTGACCGTAGCGATTCAGATGAGCCAAGGCGTGGTTGGGGTTTGATCGGGAATCCGTCCCAGACGTCTGGGATGAACTTCTACAATAGTAAGCATTGCTACGAATTCAAAAGCGAGGATATTCAAGATGCAAACGGTTGGGCGCTGGTTACGCAGAGCAATACAGGTGGGGATGGCGATCGGTTTAATTTTGGTCTTGACCCTGTCAGGGCCAAGCCCAGCCTGGGCAGCACGGACGGGGGGACGCATGGGCGGTGGCTCCTTTAGTATGCCGCGCCGCAGTTACAGCGCCCCCCGCACCTATCGCTCTACCCCCCCTGCCCGCACGGGCTATGGCTATGGCGGCGGCTTCGGCTTCCCGTTTTTGATTCCCTTCTTTGGCTTCGGCGGCGGCTTTGGCGGTATTTTCACCCTGCTGATTGGTCTGGCACTGCTCAACTACATCGTCAACGCCTTCCGCAATAGCGGTTTGGGGGGCTCGGCAGAAAATGCCCCGACGGCAATGCCCCAGATTAGCGTGGCTCAGGTGCAGGTGGGTTTGCTTAGTGGGGCGCGATCGCTGCAAACGGAACTCGATGCGCTGGCGCGAACGGTGGATACGGATACCGCCAGCGGTCGCGGTCGTCTGCTGCAAGAGACCAGCTTGGCTCTGCTGCGCCATCCTGAATATTGGCAATATGGCCGAACCACAGCGACAACCGCTCCCCTAGAACAGGCGGAGGCGCAGTTTAATCAATATTCGCTGCAAGAGCGTAGCAAGTTCACGGCGGAAACCCTCTCGAATCTGGATGGCGATCGCCAAAGCGATGCCCTCCCCGCCGCCGATACAGCGCAAGATTTAGCGGCAACCAGCCCGGTAGAAAAGGGTGAATACCTCGTTGTCACCCTGCTCGTCGGTACGCAAGATAAGGTGCAACTGCCCAAAATCACGGATATCGACAGCTTGCGTCAGGCCATCCAGACCCTCGGGGCAGTGGGGAGCGATCGCCTCCTAGCCATTGAAGTGCTCTGGACACCCCAAGCCTCAGGCGATACCCTCAGCACCGATGATCTGCTCAGTTGTTACCCAGATTTACGCCTGCTCTAAGAGAGGATGGGTGCGGAAAATTCAAGGGTGCGCGATCGCTGAATATAGGGGCAGGGAAACCCATCCGTGTGAACTTAAGCGTGAAATCCTTTATTCCCAAGGCTTCCGTGGCGGA
>JBMYQW010000074.1:0-15115 GCA_049601735.1 Spirulinaceae cyanobacterium | reverse complement strand
CAGCACGCCATGGCGGTAGCTTTTGAAGTCTTTGACTTGGATTTCGGTGATCATGGCACGGGGCGGGGGTGGGTTAGTTTGATTTTAGCGGGGCGATCGCTACCACCGAAAATCTCGCTCCTAAAAGCGCAGTTGCCCCGGCCCCACAGACAACCCTTCCTCGCCTTGAGCATTTTCCCGATTTTCCAGAATTCGCAGTAAGGCTCGCTAGATGCGCGAGTGAAAGCGTTGAGGAGACAGCTTAGGGATGATTTGACCATTGAACAGGTCAAACCGCTCACCATTAGAGGCTTGAGCGAAAAACTCAGCCAGAGCCATCGAACGAGTTGGAGCGTCTTGAACCATAGCGATCGCGCCCTGAAATTGGCGCTGGGTTTACTGTCACTGGGGTCGGGGGGCAACTGCGATGTCTGTTGGTGCGATCGCATCTCCCCAAATCCATCGATAAAAATTTTTGCGTCCTTGCACAAAAAAGCCTAACTCGTCCCTGAACATACAATGAAGGCCCTGCGAAACGGTGGGGATAATCCAGTTCCGGACTTATGGATGATCTTGATCAGCATCTAAAATCTCTCGCCCTTGAAGCCCAAAAGCACCCCTTGGGCAAACAACGCCAAGTCCTGGTGAACCAACTGCTGCGTGCGATTCAAAAATCGGGTCGGTTGAACCGCCCCTATCGTCAGGATTTCACCCATTTATATGACCAGATCTATGAGGAAGCCAGGCAGCGACTCCATACGCATATTTACCGCAAAATTGAGGACTATCGCCCCGAAAATGAGGTGATGCAATGGGTGAACTTCATTTTTCGTCGTCGCTTTTTTTACGAAGCACGTCAGGAAGTGATTCCCCATTACAAGCCCGGCAGCCATCGTGCCCCGTGGCTGAATGTGGAAGACCTGCAAACCCTGCCGCCTGACCCGGTGACTCAGGCGCAACCCTCCACCCCAGAGGCGGACATTCGCACCTATTTTGAGACTGATCCTGATGACTGTTTAACCCGGCTCCATGTCCAAGGCCGACCGGAAATCACGCTGCAAGTTTTGGGGTTGCGCGTCTTAGATGGCTACCGCTGGCATGAAATTGCTGCTGACTTTGAGGTGTCCCAGAGTACCATTTACCGATTTTATCGACGGGGACTCGACAAGCTCAATCCACAACTCACAACCTATCTCGCACCATGAACCGATTAAATGATTTGGAGACTGCGATGCAACTCCCCCATCTTAAACTGGGCATTCCCCCTGCTGCCCACCAAACCGCGTTAGCTTTTGCTGCGCCCCACCCCTCAGAGCGCAAACGCCAGCAAGTCTATTGCAATACGCTGGCGGTGTGGATGGTGAATCAGCATCTGACGGGGCTGGATATTCGCACGGATCTGGCGGGGAGCCGCGCTTGGCAGGCCCCAGCCCGTGCTCTTCAGGATGTGGCGGATCTCCATATTCCAGGCTACGGACATTTAGCCTGTCGACCCGTGCTGGCCGACGAGACGGCGTGCTATCTCCCAGCGACGGATCAGGCGGGCTGTGTGGCAGTGCAGTTGGATGCGGCGTTCAACACCGCAACCTTACTGGGTTTTTACCCGGTTGAACCGGAGAGCTTGAGCGAGATTCCCCTGAAGAACTTCCAAGACCTCACGGTTCTCTACGGGCAACTCCCGGACAGCGTCAGCCTCAGAGACATCGCTGAATCGGTGGCAACATCCGCCCTTAATCGCCTAACGGATTGGCTTCAGGGCGAAATTGCCGTCACCTGGGAAGCGGTCGATCGCCTGATCCGTAAACCCGAACCTGCGCTGGCGATTCGTTCGCGCTCTCGTGCAGTGGAAAAAGGCAAACTTCTCGTCCTTGAAGAGGGGACAGAACCCGTGGCGTTGGTGGTGTGGGTGGAACCGCAGCCCAATTCGGGGTTGGATATTGCCATCGAACTTTGGCCAATTAACCCCGACCGCCGCCTCCCCGCTGAAGTCCACATGAGCCTGCTCGCGCCCCAGTCTGAAACTCCCATGGCTCAGGCTCAGGGTGGTGGCAGCGAACGGTTGCAGTTTCGGTTTAGTGGTGAACCGGGCGATCGCTTTGATGTGAAAGTCACACACAAAGACATGACTTTATTGGAACCCTTTGTGATTTAACTATTTTTAACTCTTGTCTTCTGCCTTCTACCTCCCTCCCTCTGCCTTCTCTTATGACTGGCTTTATTCCTCGTTATCCCGATAAGCAGGTTTTTCTCAAGTTCAGCAACGGTTTGCAGACCGATGCAATGCCCGTTGAGCTGGAGATTCTGGCGGGGGGCGATCGCAACCATACCTCTGGCATTGTCGCCGCGGTCCTCTCTGTACCCTCTGAACTTGATGCGTTGGTGCAACACCATTGGCAGAAAACGTACCGCCGTTATTGCAAAGGAGGACGTGCGCTGGTCATGAAAGATATCAGTTTCAATCGTCCCACGCGGCAGGCTTGCGATGAATCGGCTCAGGATTTGAGTCGGGCGTTTAATACCTGGCTACAGGGGCCAGACTTTCGAGAACTGCGAGAAAAACTGATTGAGGAACTGAATAAAGAAGAGCAAATTCAATTCCTGATCCAAACCGATGATCTAGGGGTTCAACAACTGCCCTGGCCCGATTGGGATCTGTTTCAACGCTATCCCAACGCCTCGATCGACACCACTAGCCCCCAAGCCCAGACCCCCCAAGCCAAGAAGATTTCCCCGCCGGAGCGTTTCACCCAACGCCTCCGCATCCTCGGCATTGTCGGCGCAAGTTATGACCTGGATACAGCGTCAGACCGGGCATTACTCGAAGCTCTGCCCGCTGAACTCGTTGATGTGCAGGTGCTTCATCAACCCCACCTCCATGAACTGAGCGATCAGCTTTGGGAGCAAACTTGGGACATGATTGTGTTTGCGGGTCATGGGGATACGGACGAGGCGGGGCAGGGTTTTTTGGAACTCAATGATCAGGGCGAACTACTCAAGTTCAACGAGATTTGGTACGGCTTGCGGAAGGCGGTACGGAGCGGCTTGCAGTTGGCGTTGTTTAATTCATGCTTCGGTTTAGGACTCCTGGCTCAGAATCTCAAGGATGATGCCCAAATCCCTCACATGATCGTGATGCGGGATCTGGTTCCTGATGCGATCGCCCAATCTTTCCTGAAATACTTTCTGCAATATTTTGTGGCGGGTGAACCCATTCCGATCGCCGCCAATCGAGCGCGGGAACGGTTACAAGCCCTCGAAACAACCTATCCCTGCGCCACCTGGCTCCCGGTGATTTGGCAAAACCCTTACGCGCTGCCTTTGGGGTTGGCAGTGGCGGATGAGGGATGTGTTGAAGGTGAGAAGGGAGCGATCGCCCTCCCAAAAATGAGAGCAAAGCAATCGCCTAGATTTCTGCCCGTGCTGATCACGTGCAGCCTCTTGTGTTTGGGCACAATTACGTTTTGGGTTGGACGTGGGTCAGCCGCTCGTTGGCTCAATGCTCAAGGGATCAAAGCGAGAAGTGAAAACCAATTCCTCAAAGCCCAGCGACTGTTTGAATGGGCCAGTCAATTGGATTCTAGCTATCCGCAGCCCCTGTATAACCTGGGATACACCCATGATCAGGAATTAGGCAAACGCGATATTGCCGTGATTTACTACGAGCAAGCCGCAGCTCTGGGCTACCCTCCCGCGATCGCAGAACACGTTCGTTTGAAATTACTCGCGGGTGCGGAGAACTACTACTCCATGCTGACGTTGAGTGATCATTGTCTAACCAAAACGCAATATCCATGGATCGAAGCCAGTTGTCTCAAAAACAAAGGTTGGATTCAATTTCGGAAGCAACGCTGGCGTGCAGCAGAACGGCATTTAAGAGATGCGCTTGATATTGTGGATGATGCACCGCACACCCATTGCCTGCTCGCCCGAACCCTTGAAGCACAAGGTCAAAGCACAGCAGCCCTTCCCCATTGGCAAAAGACCCTCCAGCAAGGAGCAGAAAAGATCGATGAACATGATCGCTGTATGGGCTTGGCAGAGCAGCGTTTGATGAACTTTGAAGCTCAGGACACATCGTAGTCCCAACCGCGAACTGCATTGGCGAGTAACGCGAGACTTGCCGAAGGTTATTGCAAATTCAAATCAACAACATTGCCACTCATGCTGAAACTCACCCCTGTCACCCTCATCATCACCACCCCCCTCCTCCTCACCTCCCCCAGCTACGCCCAAACGCCCCACCTTACTAAACAACTCCCAATTCAAGCCACCGAAACAAACTGTCCACCCGACATCGCAGGCTGCCCTGTGCGTGGCGACTATTTCACCTGGACAAACACACCAATTCCTTACCTCCTCAGCCCCCGTCATGGCAAGATACTGAACCCACAACCATTACTCCGTTGGCTCCCGGTCGAAGGCGCAACGAGTTACACCGTCACTTTAGAAGGGCCGGGCGTCGAGGGCTGGGAAAAAAACGTTACCACAACCGCAATTCAATACGATGGCGACCCCTTGCAACCCGGCGGCTCCTATCAATTCTTTGTGGAAACGGACACTGGGGCACGTTCCTGGGGTGAACCTGCCCATCGCGGTGGTGTTGGCGATGGTTTTGAGGTGATGACCAGCGAGGAGCGGCTGATCGTAGAAGCCGCTGTTGCCGAGCGACGCGCAACTATCACCGATCCGAACCGTCTGCGCTTGGAAATCGCGAACGTCTACCTTGAACACGAGCTACTGGCTGAGGGCATCGCAGAGCTTGAAATGCTGAGGCAGGAGGAACCCAGTCCAGAGCTAGCAGTGCGCCTGGGGAATCTTCATTTTGGCTGGTTGCTCTTGGTAGAGCCGAGCGAAACCTATTATCGGCAGGCATTGGAGCGACTGGCCGAACCACCGCCGTTGGCCTGGGCGGTGGCCCTGACGCAGTTGGGGCATCTGCACATCGTGAAGCAGGAGTATGGGGAGGCGATCGCCTTCTGGCGACGGGCCCAAGGCCTCTATAACGCAATGGGTCAGCCCCAAGCCGCAGCCGAACTAGAGACAGATATTCAGCGTTGGTTGCCCAAAGTCGAGCCGTAAAACCAGACCATAAAACTATTCATCCTTCATTCCTCATCCTTCTGCCTTCAACGATGTCTTCAACCCTAAAACTCCTGGCCACTCCCCCCCTTGAGAATGGCGATCGCCTCACTCGTCCTGTGTTTGAGGCCCGTTATGCCGCCATGCCCAACCTCAAAAAAGCCGAACTCATCGAAGGAATTGTACATATGGCCTCACCGCTCCATGCCCACGCCCACGGTAAACCCCACGCGCAGATCATGGCTTGGTTGGGGGTATATGCTGCCTTAACCTCCAATGTGGAAGCATTGGACAACCCCACAGTCCGCCTAGACGCAGATAATGAACCCCAGCCTGATGCGATTTTACGGGTGGAAACGGGCGGCCAGTCCTCCATCACGCCGGATGACTATGTGGATGGCGCACCGGAGTTGGTCGTGGAAATTGCGGCTAGTAGTGTCTCGATTGATCTGCATCAAAAGCGTCAAGTCTATCGGCGGAACCAGGTGCAGGAATATGTGGTTTGGCGGGTCTATGACCAGGAGTTGGATTGGTTTCGTTTAGATCAGGGTGAATATGTCCAACTGGATGTGAACGAGGCGGGTTTGCTCTGCTCGCAGGTGTTTCCGGGCCTATGGCTCGATCGGGCAGCATTATTGGCTGGGGAGATGGCGCAGGTGTTGACGGTCGTGCAGGCTGGGGTTACAAGCCAAGAGGAATAGGCCTGCCTATTTTGAGGTCGTAGGGGAGGGTTTCAAACCCTCCCTCTCAATTGACAGCACTATGTTGATTTGAGGGGCTGACCGCGATCGCGCTGCAACGGAACGCTACAGTAAAAGCTAGTCCATCAATACTGCATCTGAATGGCTGCTAAAGATCTGTTTCATCTCATTGTTCGTAATGCCCTGGAGAAAGATGCATGGATCATTACGGAAGATCCACTCTATCTCAGAGTTAGTCCAAAAGTGGGTATGTTGGTTGATTTAGCAGCTCATCAAATCATTAATGCTCAACAGGCAGAACGGAAAATTGCAGTGGAAGTGAAAAGTTTTGTCGGTCTTTCTAATCTGCATCAATTCCATTTAGCCTTGGGTCAATTCCTGAATTATCGATTAGCTTTGGAGCAGTTGGAGCCAGACCGAACGCTGTATTTAGCGATCCCAACAGATGTTTACCAAGAATTTTTCTCAGATTCGTTTATTCAGGCTTAAATTCAACGTTACGACGTTAGGCTCCTCATTTTTCATGCAGACAGGGAGATGATTACCCAATGGAAACATTAAAATTTTCAGGACTTATCAAGCAAACCTTACTCCGCTATCTCGAACTCATTGGCACAGATGAACAGGTTGAGGCTCAGGCGATGTTTGATGATGAGCGGGGACGATACAGCATCTTGAATGTGGGATGGCAGGATGAAGACCGGATTTTTGGTTGTCCGATTTATGTGGAAGTGCGAGATGACAAAATTTGGATTCAGCGAGACTTTACAGAACCAGGGATTGCGACACAGCTTCTGAGCCTAGGAGTGGCTGAGGAGCAGATCGTTTTGGGGTATCGATCGCCGACGATTCGGCGGTTGATGGCGAGCGTGGTGCATGAGATGTAGTCAATGCAAATTTTTTTTCTCGACGCTGCATAAAAAGCCACGATAATACCAGACTACGAAGTGAGTCCCATCTTTACCCATCTCCGAGGTTAAGCTCCCATGTCTGTATTTCGTCTTGCGCTTTGCTCTGCTGCGGTAGTGACCGTCGGTTTGTTCACTACCCGTTCTGCCCATGCCCAATCGATCACGCCCGCCCCCGATGGCACGGGCACGATCATTCACCACAATGGCAACACGTACCACATTACGGGGGGAACCCAGGCGGGGCATAATCTGTTCCAGTCGTTCCAGCGGTTTAATCTCGATGCGGGGGAGGTGGCGAATTTTTGGAGCGATCCGGGGGTGGTGAATATCTTCGGGCGGGTTGTGGGCGGCGATCCGTCAATTATTGATGGCTTGATCCGGGCGAACCCGAATCTGTATCTGATGAATCCGGCGGGGATTGTCTTTGGCGCGAATGCGCAGCTCAATGTGGGCGGGGACTTTTTTGCGACGACGGCGGATCAGATTTGTTTTGAGGGGGGCTGTTTTAATGCGGTGGGGGTGAATGATTACACCGCTTTATTGGGCAGTCCGACGACGTTGGGCTTTTTGCAGGGTCTGCCGGGGGGCTTGATCAATGCAGGGAGGCTGGAGGTGCAGAAGCACAAGTCGATTCACCTAAGTGGGAGCACGGTGGTGAATTTGGGGCAGATTGTTGCGCCGGGGGGGATGGCGACGGTGGCGGCGGTGCCGGGGGAGCGACAAGTTCGGTTAAATCAGCCGGGGAGTCTGTTGAGTTTGGAGGTGACGGATGCGGTGTTGACGGAGGGGATTGATCCGTTGGCGTTGCCGGAGTTGTTGACGGGTTCAGGTAGGGGCAATCCCCCCGTGGTTGCCCCAAACCCAGCCGGGGTAAGCACGGGGGCGTTACCCCTACAGGGTGATGTGGTGATTGCGGGTGCGGTTGAGGCGGAACAAGTTGACCTCTACGCGGCGGGGCAGGTGTCGCCTACGGATGCGGGTTTGGTTGAGGGCGAGACGCGGGTGATCCGGTTTAGCGAGGCGGGGGAGAATCCGGATCAGGCGGTGTTTATTGATGAGCGGGTGGATAATCCGGAGCAGTTGCTGTATGGGGCGGCGGCGGGGACGGTTTCACAAATTATTGAGCGGGATGAGGATGGGGTTGGGGGGGTCAGTGAGCAGTTATCAGTCATCAGTGAGGCGGTGGGGGAGTTGGGTTCTGTTGCGGTTATCGCTGAGGGGAATCAGGGGAATTTCTGGTTGGGGCGTGATTGGGTTCGGGGTGAGAATATTGCGGGTTATGGGGCGCAGTTGCAGGAGTGGGGGGCGGCGCTGGCTGAGAGTGCGGATATTTTGCTCTATAGCTGTTTTACGGCGTTGGGGGCGACGGGTGAGGGGTTGGTGGCTTCGATTGCAGCCCTGACGGGGGCGGATGTGGCGGCTTCGGTGGATGTGACGGGGAGTGGGAGTTCTGGGGGGAATTGGGAGTTGGAGCATGGGGTGGGTGATGTTGAGGCGGAGAATCCGTTTACTTCGGAAACACTAAACAGTTGGGATGGCAAGTTGGCGGTGTTGACGGTGCAGAGTGCGGCGGATGATTTGGTGGCGGATGGGGTTTTGACGTTTCGGGAGGCGTTGGTTGCGGCGAATAATGGAACGACAGTTGAGGGTCAGGTGGGGACGATTGGGGAGGATACGATTCAGTTTGATACGGCGGGGGTGTTTGCTTCACCGCAAACGATTACAACGACTTTAGGTGAGTTTGTGATTTCTGATGATTTGATTATTGAGGGCACGGGGCGCGATCGGCTTGCTTTTGATGGCAATAGCTCAAATCGTGTTTTCAATATCTCTGCGAATCATGTCGAAATCAAACGCTTGACTGTTCAGAATGGTTCTTCCAGTAGTAATGGCGGGGGAATTAATGGCAATTCCATTTCAGTAATCGCTTCAAATATTTCAAATAACTATGCTCGATATGGTGGTGGTATTCACGGTAATGTAACTACAGTGTCCAACTCGATCATTTCCGGCAACTCTGCCAGTCAGACAGGTGGTGGAATCAATAGTAACTTGGTTCAGGTGGTAAACTCCCAAGTACTAGATAACATGGCACGTTCTGGTGGATATGTAGGGACTGCAAATATCACTACTGGTTATGGTGGTGGAATCAATGGTCAGAATATTGATATACGAGATTCAACAATATCAGCAAATCATTCTGGTTATGGTGGTGGGGTCAATGGTATGAATCTAACAATAGATGGCTCTATCATTTCTGGGAACACAGCATATACTCGTACTTTTGACATACCCTCAGAGAGTACAGGAGGTGAAGGTGGCGGACTCAATGGTAATAATATAAGGGTAGTGAACTCTGAAATTTCTGGTAATGTTGCAGGTTCTGGAGGAGGGGTTAACGGCAGCACAGTAGAAGTCTATGATTCCACCCTCTCTGGGAACACAGCATACTTATTTGATAATCCAGGTGCACCTGGTTCATTAACTCGAAATGTGGGTGCAGATGGTGGTGCAGTAAATAGTAGCAATACAGTTACTATTAATAACTCTGTGATATCCGGCAATTCAGCTGGTAAAGGAGGCGGAATTAATGGAAATATTGTGAATATACAAGACTCTCTGGTTACATCAAATCGTGCACGGTATTATACCGGCGGACTCTTTTCAAGTTCTACTATAGGTTCCGGGGGTGGAATCAATAGCACTAATACAGTCATTATTCAAAACTCTACAATATCCAACAATTTAGCTGGCAAAGGAGGAGGAATTTATGGAAGTGATGTCAATATACAGAACTCCCGGATTACATCAAATAATGCCAGAGCTTATTATACCAACCCCCTACTTATGAGTTCGATTACAGGTTCTGGTGGTGGAATCAATGGAACTTCAAGCATTACATCTGTAAACTCTACTTTATTAGGTAATAATGCTTACTATGGAGGGGACGTTTATAGTGATACTGGGATAGTGGATCTTAATGTTGTCGCTAATTCTCACTCTGTAAATATAGATGTTTGGGTAAATCGAGAAACTAAAATTCATAGCCCTAACTCTGTATACCTAACAGGACAAGTACAAACAAACGGTGAGGCTCTTACTATCCAATCCGCAAACAATATTGATACAACTAGCTTGACTCTTACGACCAGTAGTGATGATAGTGGGGGAGATGTCATAATGAATGCTGGGGGAGATATACGGACACGAAATCTGTTTACAGCAGCATTCAATAACGGTAATGGGGGTGATGTAAACCTGAGTGCTCAAGGTTCAATTAACACCCTGAATGGTAGTCAAGGATCTATCGACGCCAGAGCAGCAAATGGGGATGCAGGCAACGTAAGTTTACGTGCAGAAAAGCCCATGAAAACTGGCCCCATTAATACAGAATCTGAAATCGGTAGTGGAGGAAGTGTATTTCTTGAAAGTGAGCAATTTGTAAGTGTAAATGGAACTGTATATGGTAGTTTTTTCGATAGTAACTGGGCTAGTATCTCCAGTGTGGGTGAACTATCTGGTGGCTCCATTACAATTCGCCATGGTGGTTTCGGATTAGTCCCCTTCAAAATTGGCGATGCACAGCTCAATGGAACATCTCACGCCATCACCGCAGGGAATGGTTTCACGATTTTTACTGGAAATTCATTTTTATTCACTCACATACAACCTGGTATTCAAATTTCAACTGGCTTCCACAGTCCCGAAATAATTTCTGCGGTCTCTGGTACTACGCCAAAGAATCAGCTTGATACTGAGGAGATAATCGATAGTATTGGTCGTCAAGCCGGAGGCAATGCTATATTTCCCAAGCAAGGCGGTTTTCGATGGGAGTTGCCTGGAGAGAAATCTCTCGGTGGTTCTTTAGAGGACAACGAGGTTTTGAGGGAACTAGAAAGAATTGATGATTTGTTTGGAAATCAATTTATAGAAGTGTTCGAACTTGAGGAGCAGGAGGAAAGCGAAGAAGAAGGGAGTATTGCCAACTTGAGGGAAGCCTTACGGCGGATTCGAGAACAAACGGGAACTGTCCCTGTCATCGTCTATGCACTGATTGAAGATAAATATGATCTTGAAGAATTGAGTGAAGAAGATCGCAGGTTAGTTGAAGAGTTGGAACTGAATAGTAGCTTAGAACTGCTGATTATTACGCCCGAAGATCAACTGATTCGCAAAGTTGTTCGTGGAGTCACCGCCAGCGAACTCAGCCGCTTAACCAGTAGCCTTGGCAGCAGCGTTCAAGACTTCGACAGCACCGCCTACCTCACCCCCGCCCAAAAACTCTACACCTACCTCATCGCCCCCATCCAACCCGAACTCGAAGGCCTCGGCGTCGATACCCTCATCTTCGCCATGAGCGCCGGACTCCGCACCCTCCCCCTCGCCGCCCTCCACGACGGCAACCAATTCCTGATCGAGCAATACAGCCTCGGCATGATTCCCAGCGTCAGCCTCACCAACAGCGACTACCGCTCCCTCAAAGAATCCCCCATCGTCGCCATGGGCGCATCTGAGTTCCAAGCATTAGACCCCCTCCCCGCCGTCCCCACCGAACTCACCGCCATCACCCAAACCCGCCCCGCCAGCCGCCAATTCCTCAACGAAGCCTTTACCCTTGACACCCTCCGCCGCGAGAGCCAAGCCCAGAGCTACGGCATTGTCCACCTCGCCACCCACGCCAAATTCCTACCGATTCGAAACAACGGCGAGAACAACTCCTACATTCAATTTTGGGATCAAGACGTGGGCTTCCAAGACCTGCGCGACCTGGGCTGGCATAACGACCCCCAAGTCGAATTGTTGGTGCTGAGTGCCTGCGAAACCGCCCTCGGCGACCCCCATGCGGAACTGGGTTTTGCGGGCTTGGCCGTGCAAACCGGTGTGAAGTCTGCCCTGGCCAGCCTCTGGCAAGTTCCAGATGTGGGCACATTGGGCCTGATGGCCACGTTTTATGAGCAGCTCAACGACCCCGACATCACGATCAAAGCCGAAGCCCTCCGCCAAGCCCAACTCGCCCTCCTACGCGGCGAAGTCGCCCTAGAAAACGGCATGATCGGCGATATTCCCCTACCGCCGCAACTGGTCAATGTCCAAGGCGACCTCACGCATCCCTTCTTCTGGAGCGGCTTCACAATCGTGGGCAGCCCTTGGTGAATACATTGCAGAACATCTCACCCCTCAACCCATAAATTTAGGGCTTAGAACCGACTGGTTCCAAGCCCTAAATTCTCGTTAACGGGTTGCAGACATTGCTCGACATTGAACCCGTTAACCCCTCACAACCCCACACGAATTGAGAGGATATTGTGAACTATTGAGACAACAATAGTTACCGACTCAAACAATAAGTTCCTTAACAAGCAAGATTGTTTTCTTGTTAATGAAGAACGTCGTTGTTGTGATTCGCGACAACTTCATTATGGATAAAACCCAGGGAACTGTATATGCACAGTGGTGAGTCCCTGATTGAGTACCATAGAGGGGAGCCTGAACAGTTGTGCAAGGTAATTTAATTGCCCGAACTACAGCATCGTCAGCTCACCCGTGACTTCAAGGCGCTTCACCTCGGAAAGGAGCATAAACTGCTCAATGAGGGGTTCGGCGATCGCCGGATTGAGCCAACCCAACTGACGCAAAACGTGCAACGCCACCGCATATTTAGCCCGTTTGGCCCCATCGTGAACCTTAATCGCCAGGCCCAGACCCTGGCCCACTCGACCCACACATTGAATGCCTTCGGCCCCTGCCTTGCTCACCAGTTCCCCCTCAGTCAGGCGCATCAGTTCCGTATCAAAATGACCATTGCCGCCCACAAACTGGGGGCAGTGGGTCATGGCACGGACAATCCGCTCCAGTTCTAGGTTTTGCCCCGAAGAGAGCTGGGCATAGAGGCTGGCCATCTGGCTCAAGGTCATGGCATAGGTGGGAGCGCCACAGTCGTCCTTGGCGCGGATTAGTTCATCGGCCGGAATCTTAAGCAACTCACCGAGCTGACCGACGATTAGCTTTTGAAGCGGATGGGTGCGGTGGAGATAATTCTCCAGCGGGAACAGCCGCTGCTGACAGACCGCCAGCATCCCCGCGTGCTTGCCCGAGCAGTTGTGCTCCAGGGGGCTAGTTTTGCCCGCCGGGATGGGACATTGCAGGGCGGTGGGGTCTACATCAGAGCGCCAGAGCACGTTAAAGACCTGCCGGGTTTGGGCGATCGCCCCCTGATGAGAGCTACAGATAATGGCGAGATCCGGGTCGCCAAGGCCGTAGCGTTCCAGGGTTCCCGTAGACGTGACGGCCAGGGCCTGGAAGGGCTTGAGCGAGGAGCGAATGAAGGTGCTCATGGCGGCATTACCGGCCTGGGCTAACGTCCGACTGCGATCGTCACAGACCACGACCGTAGCCAAATGGGTTGATTCCGTAATCCCTTCCCGCAGTAGGGTGATCTGGAAGTCTGAGGAGGCGGGACGGGTACTACGCGTCATAGGAAGTTGCCACGGAGAAAGGAGCGAACAATATGCAGTTCATGATAGGGGAGAAGAATTGGCTTAGGCAATCCACCGGCCGATCAAGCCATCGACCAAGACTGCTCCACCCAGCAGCACCGTGCCCCAGACGAGGGTCCGCTGCAACCGCGTGAGGGCGGGTTGCACTTGGTAGGTCATGACCAAGCGATCGCGCGCTAAGACTTCCGGGGGTTTCGTCCAGGTCTGGCCGTCGTACCAGCCCGACTCTTCATAGGTGACAGTTGTGCGATCGAGGCGATCGCGGATGTAGCCCCAACCGGAATAGAGCCGCAGCACCAACAGGAGCACCATGCCGATCGCCGCCGCCAGGGTCGTGAGCCCAAACTGGACGGGGGCCTTGTCCCAGGGGAAGCTGGCTGCCGCCAGGGGTGCGAGGAGCAAGCCACTCCAGAGGGCAATCCAAGCCAGCTTACGGCAATAGACCCCCAGCGGCTGCACCGCCCAGTTAAAGAGCCAAGCAGCCTGGAGATCTTCATATTCCTGCAACGGCTGCTGTTCCGGCGGAACCGGACAGACCGATGAGAGCGGTTCCAGGGGAGAGGGAGAGTCCACAGTTGCTATTCGTCGGGGGCTAATCTTCAGGGGCTAATCTTCACAACCGTCAGACTACTGAAGAAGAGGGGAATTCAATCCGCTCGGCATGACCCCAGAAGGCTTCGAGGTTATAAAACTCCCGATCCTCGGGGAGAAAGCTATGGACAATCACCTCGCCGTAATCTTGCAAAATCCAAGTGCCCTCACTGCGTCCTTCACTGCGCAGCGGCGTCCGCGCCAACTGCGCCTCAACTTGGGTCTCGATCGAGTCGGCGATCGCCCGCACCTGAGTGCGCGAGAACCCAGTACAGAGCACGAAATAGTCCGCCAAATAAGACACGCTGGCCACCTTGAGCAAGACAATGTTCTCGGCCTTGCGATCGTCGGCGGCGGTGGCGATCAGCCAAGCCAATTGCAGGCTGGCATCGGCATTCGGCGGTAAGCTCGTGAGCGGTGTGGAGTTGGATTGGATCATGCAGCAAGGGCTAAATAACGCATCTATATCGCATCATAACGAAACTCAGAGTTTGTCATGCGACCCTAACGTAAACTTTTGCCACAGGGGGAGGGGCTGGCCGAGCACTGGGCGATTCTGCTCACTGGGTAGAGGCATTAGACGGCTTGGTTCCCGAGGCCGGCGACTGTGGGGGCGGCGTCGTTCTAGCGGTTGCGGCCGGTTGCGATCGCGGCGAGCAGACCTCTTGAAAAAGGGCTTCGTAGCGATCGAGGGCCCGTTGATAGCTATATTGCTCTAGGGCATAGCGACGGGCTTTTTCACCCAACTGTTCAGCTTCTTGGGGATGGTGGTAGAGGTGGGCGATCGCCCCCGCCAGGGCCTCGGCATCTTCAGGGGGAACCCAAACGCCTCCGCCACTCTTGAGCACGGCTTGGGCGGCAGTTCCCTCCTTGGGTACAGCGGCAATAATCGGCCGTCCGCTGGCCGAGATGGTCTGGATTTTGGAGGGCATATTAAACGAGATCACATTGCGCTTTTGCACCACCAGGCTCACATTGGCGGCGGCGAGCAGTTCGGGGAGATCGGCACGCTCCACAAAGGGCGATAGGGTTACGTTGTTGAGCTGGTAGGCTTGGCAATCTGCCCAAAGTTCCGCTAATCGGTTCGCCGGGCCGACAATCACAAAGTGGATTTGCGGCAAGTCCACCAGCCGTTTTGCCGCCTTGATGACCTCCTGCATGGGTTGCGTTAGCCCAATGTTGCCTGAGTAGAGGACGATGAATTTATCATCCAGACGATAGTCCAGATTAACCCCCGGCCCAGACGAATTGAGGATATTCAGAAACTGGGCAAACCGTTCCTGGAGCAAGCGACCCTGGCGAATCCGATTGTCTTTCAGGGATAAGGGCTGGATAAAGTCCACATCCACCCAATTGT
>JBMYQW010000073.1:0-15180 GCA_049601735.1 Spirulinaceae cyanobacterium | reverse complement strand
TGGGTTGAACCAACCGTCATAACCACTTCGCCATTACAGATGACTTTGGCGTCGGGATACCATTCGGGGTGAATATTAGCTTTCGGCATGGTTCTAAAGAAAGTAAGCGAATTTTAAGGGTAGGCAAATCTAGGGGCTGTCATCATTTGAATTTCAAACCTTTGCTATGTCTAGCTTACAGCCTCTTTCCTTGTTGTTTTCTGGGTCGGGCGCTCCATCCCTTGTCTCATGAGGCTTCTGAGATTAATTGATAACACGCCCTAAATGCCAAATCGGCATTAACGTTTCGAGAACTGGGGAGCTTTTCGGGCTTTCTTCAAGCCATACTTCTTCCGCTCTTTGGCTCGGGGATCACGGGTGAGATACCCTTCACTTTTAAGCGGTTGACGATTCTCGGGATCCAGTTCACATAAAGCTCGGGCAACGCCCAACTTCACGGCATCGGCCTGGCCGGTTAAGCCACCCCCATGGGCTCGCACAAGAATGTCATAACTCCCTTCCAAACCTAGGGTTTCTAAAGGGGCTTTGATGCTGGCAATATAGCTCGGGTTGCGATTGAAATAGTCAAAACCCGGACGATTATTGACTTTGATTTCACCGTTACCGGGAACTAGACGAACTCTAGCGATCGCACTCTTACGACGTCCAGTTCCCCAATACACAACCGCGTTATTTTCAGTATTCATGACAGGTCTCCTTAGGCTTTAGTCTCGGGAATGGTCTTAATCGTCAAGGGTTCCGGCTGTTGGGCCTGGTGCTGATGCTCTGGACCAGCATAGACTTTCAGGTTAGTAAATAACCGACGACCCAAGGCATTTTTCGGTAGCATCCCCTTGACCGCTTTCTCAATGATGCGCTCAGGAATTCGGTTCTGGAGATGGTTAAAGGTCTCTTCCTTCATGCTCCCCGGACGACCCGAATGACGCCGATAGAGCTTTTGCTCCCCTTTGCGTCCGGTGACGACCACTTTTTCAGCATTGATCACAATAACGTGATCACCAGTATCCATGTGGGGCGTAAATGTCGGCTTGTTTTTGCCCCGCAGAATTAAAGCAATTTCTGTTGCCAGACGCCCCAAACGCTGCTCGGTGGCATCAACAACATACCATTTCTTTTCTAAGGTTTCGGAGCTGGGGATTAGCGTCTTTTCCATAGCAGTTAACCATCATAAATAGCGTCAAATAAAAGCGTTCAACATCCATCGGGGTTGTGTATCAAACCAGAGCGATGGGGGGAAAGGGGACTGGGGATAGCCGACTCGCAACAAACAGAGTCCTTTAGCGGGTGCGGAATATTTAACGTGGTCACGACGTTGGTTCACCCAGAGGTCGTGAAAACTCGCCAGCGATCGCTTGCCGTTGCCCACTTCAATGAGGACGCCGATCAACAATCTTACCATCCCGTAGAGAAATCCGTTAGCCTGAATTTCAACTTCCACAAAGGGCGGGCGGCGATCGCAGCAGACCTCCTGTACCGTTACCCAGGAATCTTTCCGGGGAGAGCCAGCCCGCCGAAAGGCCGCCAAATGATGTCGTCCCAGCAAAGGGGTTAGGGCTGCCCGCATTTTCTCTGCATCCAACGGCGCTTGGTAGTAATGCCAACAGTAGGGCAGCAGAAAAACATTGGGAGTGGGCTCAGTATAGATGGTGTACCGATAGCGCCGCCACAGGGCTGAAAACTGAGCGTGCCATTGGGAGGCAACCGACGCCGAGCCGCGAATGATAATATCAGTTGGCAGATGTTGGTTAAGAATCTGAGCCCATTTCCCCGCCGGAATCGGACTGTGGGTTTCAAAATGAGCTACTTGAGCCGCCGCATGAACCCCGGCATCGGTACGCCCTGCCCCATGGATACGAACAGGATGGGCGGCAATTTTTCCTAAAGCCTGCTCTAACGCCGACTGCACCGTGCGTTGACCTGGCTGATATTGCCAACCATGGAAATGCGTTCCCTGATATTGCACAATCAGGGCAATCCGTTGACTCGGTTTGACCCACGTCATGACGCGATCCTAATCGTTCTCACCGCCAACCAACTCAATGATCGCCATCTCCGCATTGTCGCCCCGACGCCGCACTGTGCGGACGATGCGGGTATAGCCGCCCTTCCGTTGGCCGTAGCGATCATTGGCATTGGCAAAGAGGGCATGAACCAGAGACTTGTCGTAAAGATAGCCCAACGCCCGCCGCCGAGCAGAGAGGGAGCCATCCTTGGCCAGAGTGATCATCCGTTCGGCTTCTGAGCGCACGGCTTTAGCCCGAGCCTTGGTGGTTTTGATCTGACCATTATCAAGTAGTTGAGTGGTTAACGCCCGCAGCATCGCTTTGCGCTGGTCTGCAGGGCGACCCAGTTCTGGAACACGACACCGATGACGCATGATAGGGAGCCTCCTTCGAATTAGATTGAATAGTTGAGTGATCGGTTTAAGCCTTGGCCTTTTCCTGTGGCAAAGTAATTCCCAGCCGCTGTTGCAGCGCATCAATCACTTCTTCCGCAGATTTCTGCCCAAAGTTCTTGATTTCCAGCAAGTCTTCTTGGGAATAGTCGAGTAAGTCGGCCACAGTGTTAATCTGTGCCCGCTTGAGGCAATTGTAGGCACGGACAGAGAGCTGCAACTCCTCAATGGGAATTTGGCTGGTGGGGTCTTCATCCTCGGGCTGATCCTCTTGAATTGCTTCGAGGGTCAGATCTTTGAGGGGATTGAAGAGATCAACGACAATGCCTGCTGCCTGAGACAACGCCTCCTCGGGCTTCAGACTCCCATTGGTGGTAATTTCAATTTCGAGGCGATCCTTCGTTGCTGCCCCATCCACCAAGGCATCGTCAACCTTGTAATTGACCTTGGCGACGGGCATGAAAATCGCATCGATTTGCATGAAGTCCACTGCCGAAACGTCATCCCGGGAGCGATCGATAGCTTGATATCCCTTGCCCTGCTCAACGCGAAATTCCATTTCGAGGCGGCCGCCCTCCGAGAGGGTAGCAATATATTGATTTTTGTCAATAACGTTGACTTCAGAGGGCAGATCAAAATCTCCAGCAATCACGGTTTTCGGCCCAATTGCCACCAAGCGACCAATTTGCGGGGTCGAGGAAAAGCTCTGAAAGACGACCTCTTTCATGTTGAGCAAAATTTCCAATACATCTTCCCGAACGTAGGGAATGGTCGCGAACTCGTGACTGACACCGGCAATGCGCACAGCCGTTACGGCTGCTCCCTCAAGATTGGCCAGTAGCACCCGTCTTAGGGCGTTACCCACCGTTATGCCCTGGCCCCGCTCTAACGGCTCAAGCACAAAGCGACTATATTGAAACTGGTTTTTATAGGTCTTGGATTCGACACATTCAATCTGGAACTGTACCACGCCTAAATTTTCTCCCGAGTCTGGGTTTACCTACGAATGGGGGGTGAATGGGCTTTGAGCGATTGCCGGAGACCGGCCATCCTAGCTAGGGCAGGTTATTCATCTACCGCACATACCGCACAAGCTGTGAGCAATAAGCGATAATGCTCTCGCTCCTAAAATTAAGTTGCTAGACGCGACGACGCTTCGGGGGACGACAACCGTTGTGGGGAATGGGGGTGACATCCCGAATTAGAGTGATTTCGAGACCTGAGGCTTGGAGCGCCCGAATCGCCGTTTCTCGACCGGCTCCAGGGCCACTGACCATCACCTCAAGCTGACGCATCCCTTGTTCCATGGCGCGTCGGGCGGCACTGTCGGCAGCGGTTTGAGCGGCGAAGGGCGTCCCCTTCTTGGCCCCTTTGAAGCCACTCGAACCCGAGGAGGCCCAAGATATAACATCCCCCTTGGTATCGGAGATGGTGACAATGGTGTTATTGAAAGTCGAGGTGATATGGGCGATGCCATTGGGAACATTCCGCTTACTTTTACGCGGACTGCCTTTTTTCGTCGGTCGTGCCATGATGTCTTGTCGGGAATGAGGGGTGGAGTAACAGTGGAACTAAATTCACAAGTGAAGGGCTGTTGATTTAGACCTTATAACGTTGTGTCTAAAACGTTTTATCTAAATTCATTGCCCCTTCTCTTTGTTGTTGGGGTCGGGCGCTCTGTCGCTTATCCCATGAATCTTATGGCATGAATTGAAGACTTTCCCTCAATGGTCAGCCATTCGCAAAGGAGAGCGAAGAGATTCGGGCTTACTTCTTAGCCGCTTTCTTCTTGCCTGCGATCGCGATACGCCGGCCGCGCCTTGTGCGAGCGTTAGTACGGGTGCGTTGACCCCGCAAGGGCAAGCCTTGACGATGCCGTCGACCCCGGTAGCAGCCAATATCTACCAGGCGCTTAATATTCATTGACTCCCAGCGCCGCAGGTCACCTTCGACCTGGAAATGCGACTCAATATAAGAGCGCAGTGCAACGACTTGATCATCGGCCAAGTCCTTGACGCGGATATCTGGATCAACACCCGTTTCAGCGAGTGCTTTTTGCGATCGCGCCAAACCAATGCCATAGACATAGGTCAAGCCAATTTCAACCCGTTTATCCCGGGGAAGGTCTACACCAGCAATGCGTGCCACGTTCTTAAGGTCTCCTTTACAGCAATATCAACAGTCTGAGTCTGAGGTAAGTTCAATTAACGATTCGCTTCAGCGCCTACCCCTGACGCTGCTTATGTTTAGGATTGGGACAAATCACCATAACTCGGCCACGGCGGCGAATCACACGACATTTGTCACACATTTTTTTGACGGAGGCTCGAACTTTCATGGGTTTGGGTGGAGTCGCACTTGCAAGCTATTAATTATACCAAAAAAGAGATGAATTAGCAGAGGATTCTTATGATGTTCTCAACGTCTTGCCCAATTTATTTCTTACGCAATCGGTAGGTGATTCGCCCCTTGGTTAAGTCATAGGGTGAGCATTCAACCTTGACACGATCGCCCGGTAGAATCTTGATGTAATTTCGCCGGATTTTGCCCGAAATATGGGCCAGAACATTAAAACCATTGTCCAGGTCGACCCGGAACATGGCATTAGGCAAGGACTCTGTCACCGTGCCCTCCATTTCAATGAGATCTTGTTTAGACAAAGAAATAACCCTCGTTGGAAAAGTAAGCTGATCGAGAATGAGAATTGAGAACGTCTGCGCTGCAAACACCGCTTTGAGTAGAATGCGCGAGCGCACCTTCCCAAGACTAGGCGGCCACCACAAGGTCGTGCAGCGCCTGGGCTACAGCGTCAGGGGAACTATTGCCATCAATGGTATGCAACTGACGCCCACCATAGAAATCAATCAGGGGTTTAGTTTGTTCGTGATAGATCACTAAGCGCCGACGAATGGTTTCTTCAGTATCATCACCCCGTTGACGGGCGAGCAACCGCTCAACCAACACCGACTCTGGCACATCTAGATTCAAAATAGTAACGGGTGACTGCTGGAGTTCGCCGAGGAGTTGATCCAGAAACTTAGCTTGGGCCACCGTGCGAGGAAAGCCATCCAAAATCCACCCCTCGGTAGCATCGGGTTGCTGGAGTCGATCCCGCACCAGATCCACCAAGAGCGAATCGGGGACAAGTTCACCTTTGTCCATAAATGCTTGGGCTTTTTGACCAAGTTCTGTTCCTTGGGCGATCGCCTGGCGCAGAATCTCCCCCGTAGAAATATGGGGAATCTGGGCAGATTTCGCCAACCGCTGGGCCTGCGTTCCCTTGCCAGCACCCGGTGGCCCCAAAAAGATCAACCGCTTACTCATCTTCACTTTTTCACCATTCCTTCATAACGCTGGGAAATTACATAGGTTTGAATCTGTTTAGCGGTGTCGATCGCCACCCCTACCAAAATCAGTAGAGAGGTCGCGCCGAGGCCGCGCAAGGTCTGAATCCCCAGCGCACTCTCAACTGCCGTGGGGACGGTTGCCACCACACTCAAGAAGGCTGCCCCCAGAAACGTCAGGCGGTTGATGACCCGCTCTAGATATTCGCTCGTAGCCTTACCCGGTCGAATGCCAGGAATACTTGACCCCATTTTCTTGAGGTTTTGCGACATATCCACGGGATTGACGATCAGGGAGGAATAGAAATAACTAAAGAAGAGGATTAGTGTAAAAAAGACGAAAACATAGATCCATGGTGTCGAGCTATCCATGCGCACCGCGTTGGAGATCGGGAGCAGAATCTGATGCAGATCTCCCAAAAAACCGTCCCGTCCCTGGGTAAACTGCGCCAGCGAGGCGGGTAAGAACAGTACAGCGGAGGCAAAAATAATTGGCATGACGCCACTCTGATTGAGGCGCAGGGGCAGATAGTTGGTGCGCTCACGATACAGACGTTTGCCGACCTGGCGACGCGCAGAAATGATTGGAATCCGTCGCGTTCCCTCTTGAACAAACACGATCCCTACAATCATCAGGAGGAAGGAGAGCAAGAGAATGATCGAACCGGCGATCGCTTCACGTCCTCCCTGTTGAGCCAACTCAATCGTATTCCCCAAGATGCTCGGTAGCACTGCCACGATATTCACAAAAATCAGCAACGAAGCGCCATTGCCAATGCCTCGCTCTGTAATCAATTCAGAAATCCACATCACAAACATCGAGCCAGCGGTAAACGCCAGCACCGTTTCTGCGAAAAAGACCGGCCCTGGATTATCAGCAAACGATTGAATCCAAGTGGTTAGCATCGTGCTCTGCAAAGCGGCCCAAGCTAGGGCAACATAGCGAGTAATCTGAGAGATCTTGCGTCGGCCCGCCTCGCCCTCATTTTTCTGAAGATTCTCCAGGGCCGGTAAGGCCGCGGTCAGCAACTGCATAATGATCGAGGCATTGATGTAGGGCAAAATCCCCAAGGCAAAAATGCCCAGCAGCGACAAACCACCGCCAGAAAAGACATCCAAAAAACCAATTAATGGCGTATTTTGCACCTCGGCGTTGAAGCGAACTAGATCGACACCGGGCACCGGAATATATACACCCAAGCGGACTAAAACTAGGAGCCCGATCGTAACGAGCAGGCGGCCTCTCAGCCCAGCCGCCTGGGCCATCTGAGCAAAGGTTTCTTGAGCTGTAGGAGTCTTGTCGCGGCTGACGACCATGGTGAGCTTACCTCAATAAATCCGCAGTGAATTTTGATGTTTGTGCTTTAATCGTTAATTTAACAGGTCAAGCGAACCTAATTGGCTTTAATCTGCATTGCGCCCGGTTACTTCACAGATGCCACCAGCCGCCTCGATTTTGGTTTTTGCACTGGTGGTGAACGCCGCTGCTTTAACGGTGAGCGCCGCCGTAACCTCGCCATGCCCCAAGATTTTCAACGGCCCATCGTTGGCGGTGATAATGCCACGCTCCATTAAACTTTCTAGGGTTACTTCCGTCCCCGCTGGCAACTCAGCCAAATTTTTGAGGTTAATGATGGTATAAACCTTGGGGTTAATAACCGTGAAATGTTTGAGCTTGGGAACGCGACGATACAGTGGCATTTGCCCCCCCTCAAAGCCCGGCTTCGTGCCTGTTCCTGAGCGAGACTTCTGGCCGCGCATCCCGAAGCCGCAACTGGCTCCTTGGCCCGCAGCAATCCCCCGACCCACACGACGACGGCGTCGCTTCGATCCGGGTTGGGGAGAGAGATTATCTAATGTCATGCTCATGGCTTGGTAAAAATTAGGATTTATGGGTGGTAAAGCGTAGCGAGTTCAAGTAGCAAGCAAAAATCTAGGCGTAAAGAGATTCAATGGGGACATCCCGCTCCTTCGCAACCTCGCGGAGGGTGCGGAGTCCCTCTAAGGCATCAACCGTCGCCCGTGCATTGTTGAGGGGGCTGCTAGAGCCCAATTGCTTGGCCAGAATATTCTTGACACCGGCCAGTTCTAGCACCGTCCGGACTGCCCCCCCCGCGATAACGCCTGTACCGGGAGCCGCTGGACGCATCATCACCCTGGCACCGCCCGCATTGCCTAGAGTGGGATGAGGAATGGAGTTACTCTTGTTAAGGGGCACCGCAATCATTTGCTTCTTGCCATCAGCAACACCTTTGCGCACCGCACCGATGACATCGGCAGCTTTACCCACACCAACGCCGACTTGTCCTTTCTCATCACCAACGACAACGATCGCCCGGAAGCTCAATTTTTTGCCCCCTTTGACGACCTTGCTGACGCGGCGAATTTGAATCACGCGCTCCTGAAAGGCATCTTCCTTTTTGGAGCGGTTGCCCTTCTTTTTTCTCTTACCGTTGTTCTCTTTTGCCATGAGTCTAAATCCTTACCTAAAAGTCTAAACCTGCTTCCCGTGCTGCTTCCGCTAGGGCTTTCACCCGGCCATGATAGAGGTTGCCGCCCCGATCGAAAACGACCTGCTGAATCCCTTTGGCGATCGCCCGCTGTGCGACCGCTTGACCCACCTTCGCCGAAGCAGCGCAAGTGGCGCCGTTATCTAGGTCAGTCTTCAACGCCTTATCCAGGGTTGATGCAGCGGCCAAGGTATGTTGCTCTACATCATTGATGACCTGAGCATAAATATGATTGTTGGAGCGAAAGACCGCCAAGCGAGGTCGCTCGGCAGTGCCACTGACCCGCTTCCGGATGCGACGGTGTCGCTTCTGTAGTTGAGTCCGACGATTCGTAGCCATGATGTATCTTGATGATCTGAAAATGAATGTCTGCTGAATCTGCCTGCTAAAGGTCTACGGCATGAACCCTTATTTCTTACCTGCTTTACCCGCCTTACGCTGAATGACTTCACCTTTGTAGCGAATTCCTTTGCCCTTATAGACTTCGGGGGGGCGAACACCACGGATACGGGCGGCGACATTACCCACCTCTTCCTTACTGACGCCGGTTACGGTGATTTCATTGGTCTTTTTGTCCACAATGGCAAACTCAATTCCCGTAGGGGGCTCAATTTCCACCGGATGGCTATACCCGACATTAAGCACTAACGTCTTACCCTGCATCTGCGCCCGGTAGCCAACGCCCTGGATTTGGAGACGCTTTTCATACCCATTGGCGACCCCTTCAACCATATTGGCGACGAGGGTACGAGCTAGACCATGACGCTCCCGCGAGGGACGAGAATCATCTTGGCGAATGACTTGTAGAGCATTGCCTTCTTGGACAATCTGAACCAGTTCAGGTAAGGTTCGCTCCAAGTTGCCCTTGGGACCCTTCACCGCAATATGTTGCCCCTCAATGGTGATCGAAACTTTGCTGGGGATTTCAATGGGACGCTTGCCAATCCGTGACATCGTTGTTTACCTCCTGGAATATGTGAGTCGCTGGGGTGTCGTCGTAGCCATCAGCAGAGAGAAAAGATTGTGTCGCCAAGGGCTACCAAACATAGCAGAGCACTTCACCGCCCACACCCTTGCGTCGGGCATCCCGATCGGTCATGATGCCGCTCGAGGTGGAGATGATCGCAATACCGATCCCGCCTAGCACCCGGGGGAGTTCCTTGCGGTTTTTGTAGACTCGTAGTCCCGGTCGACTGATGCGCTTGAGCTTACTAATAATGGGTTTCCGGTTACGACCCTTGTATTTGAGGGCCAGAACCAGCTCTTTTTTGATCCCCTCACCCACTTCTTCGTAGTCTGCAATAAAGCCTTCGGCTTTGAGCACACGGGCGATGTCGCGGGTCATGCGGGTTGAGGGAACATGAGTGACGGAATGCCGCACCGCACCTGCATTACGAATGCGGGTTAGCATATCCGAAATAGTGTCGTTAGCCGCCATAAGCTTCGGTTATCCTCCTTCTGAACGGAACGTGGTTAGTTACGGAATGGCATTCCCATTTGTTTGAGCAAGGTGCGACCCTCTTCATCCGTTTTAGCGGTGGTGATGATGGCGATGTCCATACCGCGAATTTGCTCAATGCTGTCATATTGAATCTCGGGAAAGATTAACTGTTCGCGAATGCCGAGGTTGTAATTGCCCCGTCCATCGAAACTTTTGGGGCTGATGCCGCGAAAGTCACGAATCCGTGGGAGGGCAAGATTAATGAGACGATCGAGGAAGGCATACATTCGCTCAGAGCGGAGCGTGACCATGACGCCAACGGGCATTCCTTGACGGATCTTGAAGCCCGCGATCGCTTTCTTGGCACGTGTAACCACGGGACGCTGACCCGTAATCACGCCCAGTTCCCTGAGGCTCGCCTCTAGGGCTTTGGCGTTTTGAGAGGCTTCACCCAAGCCCCGGTTAACCGTCACCTTCGTGACCTTCGGGATTTCATGGACATTGGTATATTTAAACTCGTCTTTGAGTTTCGGAACAATGGTCTCTTGGTAGAGGGTTTTTAAGCGTTGAACCATAAGGGGCATCCTCCTGCAGCACAGGTTCTGGGCGGGGTCAGAACCAGAGGGTTAATTAAAAGTTGAGTTGAATCGAAATGTCGGCATCGGTCGGGGCTGGGATTAGTCAATGATCTCTCCCGTTTTCTTGAGTTGGCGAACCTTACGACCGTCATCATTAACGATGTAACCGACGCGGCTGGCAACCTTCTCTTTGGTGGAATAGAGCATCACATTGGAGCTATGAATCGGGGCTTCAAAGGTTTCAATCCGCCCAGACTCACCTTCCTGCTGGGGTTTGACGTGCTTCGTACGCACATTGACCCCCTTGACCACCACTTTGCTTGCCTTGGGCAATGCCCGCAGGACTTCGCCGACCTTGCCCTTGTCTTGGCCGGAGATCACTTGAATGGTGTCGCCTTTTTTGACGTGCATTTTAACGGTAGCCATTTAGAGTACCTCCGGGGCGAGTGAGACGATTTTGGTGTAGTTGCGATCGCGCAACTCGCGGGCAACCGGGCCGAAGACCCGTGTGCCTCTCGGGTTGCCCTCTGGGCTGATCAGCACGGCAGCGTTATCGTCAAAGCGAATACTCATGCCACTGTTACGCCGCAGCGAATGCTTGGTACGGACGATCACCGCCCGCACGACATCAGACTTCTTGACGGCTTGGTTGGGCAGGGCATCTTTGACCACGGCAATGATCTGATCGCCGATGCCACCATAGGTTGTGTTGCCAGTACCCAGGACGCGGAGACACATGAGCTTCCGCGCACCACTGTTATCGGCCACATTGAGATAGCTTTGCTGTTGAATCATGATCGGGTTAGGGATAAAAGGGAGCAGAATAGCGCCTTAGGTGCGGGCGGTTTCAATCACCTCAGCGATCGTCCAACGCTTCGTTTTACTCAGGGGACGACTTTCTCGAATGCGGACGCGATCGCCCTCGTTACAGGTGTTGTCTTCGTCGTGGGCCTTGTACTTCTTGGTTTTGACGACAATCTTGCCGTACTTCGGATGAGGCGAGCGGTTTTCCACCGCGACCACCGCAGTTTTTTGCATCTTGTTGCTGACCACGATGCCAACACGTTCTTTAACAGCCATACTTTATTCCTCCTCCGGGGTGATTTCTTCAGTCGTTTCGGCCGCATCGCTGGCCGGTTCAGCAGCAGGTTCGGCGTCAGGTTCAACCGATGCAGCAGCCTGCTGACGTTCATGCTCCACGGTCAACAACTGGGCCACCCAATGACGAATATGTTTAAACTCGTGGGTTTTCTCCAGCCGACGGGTCGCCTTTTGGAGACGCAGTTCAAAGAGCTTCTGCTTGGCGGTGAGAATTTCCGCCGCTAGCTCCTCATCGCTCAGTTTGCGGGCATCGGCAGCTTTGGATAAAGCCATAATCTACTCTTCCTCCTTGCGACGAACCAAAAACTTGGTCTTAATCGGTAACTTTTGGGCAGCTAAACGCATTGCCTCGCGGGCGATCGCTTCCGAGACGCCTTCCATTTCAAACATGATGCGTCCCGGTTTGACCACAGCCACCCAAAACTCGGGGTTGCCTTTACCCGAACCCATACGGGTTTCAGCCGGACGCATGGTGACAGGCTTGTCTGGGAAAACGCGAATCCAAATCTTTCCCCCCCGGCGTACGTAGCGAGTCATGGCACGACGGGCCGCTTCGATTTGACGGGAGGTGATCCAGGAGGGTTCGGTGGCTTGGAGGGCAAAGTCACCGAAGTTAAAGGTGGTTCCTCCCTTGGCAAACCCCCGCATCCGGCCGCGATGCTGTTTACGGAATTTAGTTCTTCTTGGGCTTAACATGAGACTTCAAACGGGCTAGCAAAACTGGGATAACAAGGGTTGGGGTGAAAAACACCCCCTCGCGTCCAACCCCTAGGGGTCAAACAGGTCGAACAAGCTAAATCAGAATTATTCGGAGCGATCCTCAAACTGTTGACGACGGCGCTGACGACGTTGCGGTTGAGCCGGAGCGGTACTGGGCAGATCCTCTTGTCCGGGGAGAATCTCACCCTTGAAGATCCAGATCTTGATGCCCAGAATGCCGTAGATGGTTTGAGCCGTGCGATATGCGTAGTCCACATCTGCCCGGAGGGTATGCAGCGGTACACGACCTTCCCTTGTCCATTCGGTACGGGCAATTTCTGCACCATTGAGACGACCACTGATCTGCACCTTGATGCCTTGCACCTCAGCCCGTTGCGCCCGTTGAATGGCTTGGCGCACCACCCGCCGGAAGGAAACGCGTCGCTCCAACTGCTGGGCAATGTATTCCGCAATGAGCACCGCGTCGGCATCGACCCGCGCCACCTCGATCACATTGACTGAGATCTGACGACCGCCACCGAGAAAGTTCTGTAAGCCCGTGCGCAACGACTCGATGCCACTGCCGCCACGGCCCACCACTACACCGGGTCGCGCGGTATGAATTTCGAGATCAACCTGATCGGCTTTCCGCTCAATCCGCACATCAGAAATCCCCGCATTGTTGAGGTTTTCATGGACGTATTGACGGATTTTGTGATCTTCTTGTAGAAGCTGCGGATATCGCTTCCGCGTCGCAAACCAGCGCGAGCGATGATCGCGAATAACACCGAGCCGAAAGCCAGTTGGATGTACTTTTTGTCCCACGATTGTTTCCCCTGTTTAGATGTCCTCTTGTGGTGCCACAGCAATGGTGATGTGGCAGGTTGGTTTATGAATCTGGTAAGCCCGCCCTTGGGCGCGGGGACGATACCGCTTGAGTTTGGGACCTTGATCAGCGTAGGCGCTACTCACGAACAACTCAGCGGGGTTGTAGCCATTGTTATGTTCGGCATTGGCAACCGCCGATCGCAGCGTTTTGAGGATCGGCTCACAGGCTCGATAGGGCATAAACTCCAACATAATGAGGGCTTCTCGATAGGAGCGGCCCCGAATCTGGTCAAGCACCCGGCGAACTTTGCGGGGGGACATCCGGATATAGCGGGCGATCGCCTTAACTTCAATGTCTGAATAAAAGTTCATGATGACGAGTTCCTCTCCTTAGCGTTTAGCCTTCTTATCACCCTTGGCATGACCCCGGAAGGTGCGTGTCGGGGCAAATTCGCCCAACTTGTGACCCACCATCTGCTCATTGACGTAGACCGGGATATGCTGACGGCCGTTATGGACAGCGATTGTGTGGCCAACCATGTTGGGCAAAATCGTAGAAGCCCTGGACCAGGTTTTAATTACTTTTTTCTCCCCTTTGGCATTCATCTTCTCAATTTTGGTGAGGAGACTATCGGCCACAAAGGGACCCTTTTTTAAAGAACGACTCATAGCAGTTACTGTCTAGAAGCTCAATGATTTTGGCTAATGATGTTGGCTGGGGTGGGTGTTTAGTTGGCAAACAAAAACTTAGGCATTACGACGCCGCACAATGAAGCGATCGCTGGGCTTTTTCTTCTTGCGGGTTTTCCGTCCCAACGTCGGTTTACCCCACGGCGTCACGGGGCCACTGCGACCAATGGGTGCACGCCCTTCCCCCCCACCATGGGGGTGATCTACCGGGTTCATGGCACTGCCTCGCACCTTGGGACGACGGCCCAAATGACGCCGACGCCCTGCTTTGCCCAGCTTGAGGTTACGAACTTCGGCATTGCCTACGCGCCCCAGGGTGGCGTAGCATTCCTTGCGGATCATGCGCACTTCTTTGGAGGGCAACTTCAGCGTCACATAGTCGCCTTCCTTGGCAACCAGTTGAGCGGCAGCACCAGCGGCACGCACCATTTGCCCCCCCCGACCGGGTAACAGTTCAATATTGTGAATCTCACTCCCCAAGGGAATCTTGCTCAGGGGCAGAGCGTTGCCCGTTTCAAAGGGCACTTCAGGGCCAGCAATAATGCGAGCGCCGACCCCAATCCCTTCGGGACAGAGAATGTAGCGTTTTTCCGCATCTTCGTACTGCACGAGGGCGATCCGGGCATTGCGATTAGGGTCGTATTCAACGGCAATGACCTCAGCCGCAATGTTGAGTTTATTGCGGTGAAAGTCAATCTGACGGTAGAGACGCTTGTGACCGCCCCCCCGCCGTCGGCTGGTAATAACCCCCCGATGATTGCGCCCTTTCTTGCGATGCTTATATTTGGTTAACGATTTTTCCGGCTTCGATTTGGTGATTTCCGAGAAGTCGGAGACACTCGACTGGCGAGTGCCGGGAGTCATTGGTCTAAAAGTACGAATACCCATGAGCTTCTAATGTGAGCTACGAAATAACAGACAGTAAGGGGAGCAGAGAGCTTTAAACAGAGGGCTTAAACTTCGGGGAAGAGCACAATCTCATCACCCTCGGCCAAGGTGACGATCGCCCGCTTGTGCTGGGCCTTATAGCCCACAAATCGGCCAACTCGCTTTTTACGACGGGGGGGACGGTGGGTATTGACTTTGGTCACCGTGACATCAAACAACTGCTCGATCGCCGCTCGAATCTCGGGCTTAGTCGCCTTGAGTTGCACATCGAAGACATACTTGTTCTGCTCTAGCAGAATCGTCGCCTTCTCGGTGACGATGGGCTTGAGAATCAAGTCCGCTAAGTTGCGTTCATTTACCATGATTTTGGGATTAGACACCGTACACCTCCTGGATTTTGGCGATCGCCGCTTCGGTTGCCACCACCTTATCGGCATGGAGTAAATCAAATACGTTGAGCTGGGTTGCGAGCATCAAGCGCAGCTTCGGTAGATTCCGACTCGAAAGGTAGAGATTGTCATTCTTCTCATGGATAATTAACAAAACCTTTTCGTCCGTCGAGACACCCCAGCGGGCCAAGGCTTGAACAAGCTCTTTGGTCTTGGGTTGGGTAAGCTGTTTGCTGAACGCTGACACCACAACCAAGTCCTCGGCCCGACTCATCAGGGCGGTGCGCAGGGCTAAACGTCGCTCCTTACGATTCATT
>JBMYQW010000072.1:0-15187 GCA_049601735.1 Spirulinaceae cyanobacterium | reverse complement strand
CCGCGCCCCCCCTTGCCCCCCCAACCCTGACCCTCGCCACCCTCGACGTAGACGGGATGCAATGTGCCGGCTGTGTGAGCGCCGTCGAGCGGCAACTGAAGCAGCAGCCCGGCGTGCAGTCCGCGCGGGTGAACTTGCTGACCGCCCTGGCAGTGGTGGAATACGACAGTGAACAAGCCGACCCGGATGCCCTCGCCGCCCACCTCTCCCAACGCGGCTTCCCCAGCACCCCGCGCCAGGCCGAGGCGATCGCCGACCCCACCCCCAACTGGATTGAGCGCGATCGCGCCGAACAGGCCGAGCAGCAGCGCCGCCTGGTCATTGCCGCCCTGTTGTTGCTGTTTTCCGGTTTGGGCCATTGGCACCATTGGGGCGGGCCCCATATTCCAGTTTTGAGCCATATCCTGACCCATTGGCTGGCGGCAACCCTGGCCCTGCTGATTCCCGGACGAGAGATCTTGACGGAGGGGCTGCGCAGCCTAAGATACCGATCGCCCAACATGAATACGCTCATTGCCCTGGGCACATTGAGCGCCTACCTGGCCAGTTGTGCGGCATTGCTCTGGCCGGGGCTCGGCTGGGACTGTTTTTTTGATGAGCCCGTGATGCTCTTGGGGTTTATCTTTTTGGGGCGGACGCTAGAGGGACGGGCGCGTCAGCAGGCCAGCCGTACCATCCAGCAACTGCTCGCCCTGCAACCCGTGCGAGCACGGGTCATCCAAGCCAGCCCGAGCGGTCAGGAAACCGGGATTGAAATCCCGGTCAGTAGCGTTCGTGTGGGGGAATGGGTGCGCGTGCTACCCGGTGAGAAAATTCCCGTCGATGGCCAGATCACCGCTGGCTTAACGGAGGTTGAGGAGTCGATGTTCACGGGGGAAGCCGGATTAGTGGAGAAGAACAAGGGCGATCGCGTGATTGCCGGGACGATTAACCATGCCGGGACGATCGCCGTCCAGGTCACTAAAACCGGCCAAGACACCCTACTCGCGCAAATCATTGCCACCGTCGAAGCCGCCCAAGCCCGCAAAGCCCCGATTCAAAACCTGACCGATACCGTCGCGGGCTACTTTGCCTATGGGGTGCTGACGATCGCCCTGCTCACCTTTACGATCTGGAGCAGCCTGATCCCCTGGCTCTGGCCCGCGTGGCTCCCCGCCGAAACCCCCGCCACCATGCTGGCCTTGAAGTTAGCGATCGCGGTTCTGGTGGTGGCCTGTCCCTGTGCCCTGGGCCTCGCTACCCCCACGGCGATCCTAGTCGGCACAGGCGTGGCTGCCCAGGAAGGCATTGTCTTTAAAGGGGGTGATAGTCTTGAAGCCCTCCAGCGCGTGGACTACGTGGTCTTTGATAAAACCGGAACCCTCACCCTGGGTCAGCCCCAGGTGCAGGATATCTATCCTGTTCACGATGGGCCCGTCGCGGATGGAAGCACCAGCCAACTCTTGCAATATGCCGCCAGCGTGGAGCAGGGCAGCGAGCATCCCTTGGCCCGCGCCATCCTCCAAGCCGCGCAACAGCGAGAGCTAGCCTTATTCCCCACGCAAACCTTCGAGCTGCGTCCGGGTCAAGGCATTCGGGCTAATGTGCAGTCGCCTGGAGGTGAATGGGTTGAAGTCATTCTCGGCAACGCCGCCTGGTTACAGCACCATCAGATTGCGATCGCGCAATCCCCTCCCGATGCCGACGAATCAGCAGCGATCCAGACGTTGGTCTATGTCGCCATTGCCGGAGACTATCGCGGTGCGCTCGCCCTCACGGATCAACTGCGTCCCGATGCGCCAGCAACAGTAGCTGACCTCCAGGCCCAAGGTCTGCGCACGGTGCTCCTGAGTGGCGATCGGGCGACGGTGGCCGGGGCGATCGCCGCTCAACTGGGCATTACCGAGGTGCAAGCCGAGGTCTTACCCCCCGCCAAAGCCGAGTACATTGCCCAGCTCCAGCAGCACCATTGTGTGGCCATGGTCGGAGATGGCATCAACGATGCCCCAGCCCTGGCCCAAGCGGATGTGGGCATTGCCCTCCAAAGCGGCACGGATATTGCCCTCGAAGCCGCCGATGTGGTGCTGATGGCCGAGCCCCATAGCGCCAGCCAACTCGCCCTCTTGCCCCGCGCCCGCGCCATTAGCCAAGCCACCTTCGGCAAAATTCGGCAAAATCTGCTCTGGGCTTTGGGCTATAACCTGGTGCTCGTGCCGATCGCAGCGGGTGTCTTGCTCCCCAGCCAAGGTTGGGCGCTGACCCCCCCCGTCGCCGGAGCCATGATGGCGATGAGTTCGATCGCGGTTGTGCTCAATTCACTGCTCTTACAGCAGCGCCAGTAACGCGCTGCTCAGTCGCCGCATTCGGGAAGGGGTATGACACAATGGGAAAAAATGATTCGGCTGAGGGCAGATCATTCATTCACGACAAAACCCGAGTGAGATCAACGCCCATTCATCCGACCCAGCAACCGATCGGAGCTGTAATCGTTGCCCTAGCAGAACTTGAGTCTTTAAACAATGATGACAGCCCCTAGACCCACAGCGTAGCGCAAGGGTGTCCGGTGGCTGTCTCCATCCCAATTTTCACCTGGTGCATAATCTACATGAGCGTACCCAACCCACCTTTAGAACACGTGTTCATCATTGAGGATAGTCAGGGGCGGCGGGCCGTGCCCTTGGTTGAGCCGTCCTATGTGATTGGCCGCGATCGCAACTGTGATATTTACATTGCCTCGCTGTTTGTCTCGCGGCAACACGCCGTTCTACGTCGTCAAGCCAAGAGTGATGGCAGTTTCACGTATTTAATTGTGGACGGTGATCCCGAGGGCAATCCCAGTGTGAATGGCCTGATGATCAATGGTCACAAACAGTCCCAGCACCGTCTCAAGCACGGCGATCAGGTCGTATTTGGCCCCCAGGTTTGGGCCACCTACCAGTCACGACAACTGGAGAAAACCTTGACCGACGATGGGGTGGAAATTCACGGCAGCGATGATCCCTTCGACATCACCCTCATCGACCCGGCAATGATGTCGGGCGATACCGAGGGGACAGATTGGGAGGAGACTTCGAAGGATGAAGGATGAAGGGCTGTGTTCTTGGGAGGGTTCTGATTTTTGTGTAAATTCCGGTTCTCTCAACAAAAGTCAAGGGTTTTAGCCGGAGCAGGCACAGAAAGAGTAGGACACGCCCTCATGCGGGGGAATGATTTTGATGGGGGAGGGTGATGATAAACGTTGCTCCAGCTCCTGGCTCAGATTGGCAGCTCAGACTGCCCCCATGGGTTTCGGTAATGATTTGATAGCTAATTGAAAGACCGAGCCCGGTGCCTTTGCCCACAGACTTGGTGGTAAAGAAGGGGTCGAAGAGGCGATCGCGGGTTGTTGCATCCATACCGGGGCCATTGTCTTGAATGCAGATTTCCACCCCCGCCTTCCGACTGCGTGTGGTGATCTGGATTTGGCTGGGATGGGCCTGCATTTGCGCCAGGGAACGGCTGCGATCGCCCTCCTCCAAGGCATCCAAGCTATTGCTGAGAATATTCATAAAGACCTGATTGAGTTGGCCGGCGTAGCATTCAATCAACGGCAGTTCACCGTAATCTTTAATCACTTCAATTGCCGGTCGCCAATCCTGAGCCCGCAGACGGGTTTGCAAGATTGTCAAGGTGCTATCAATGCCCTCATGAAGATCCACCGCCTTAACGGCCGATTCATCGAGCCGTGAGAAGTTGCGTAAGGAGTTGACAATTTCTTTGATTCGTTCCGTGCCCACCCGCATCGATTGGATCAACTCCCGGAAGTCTTGCTGCAAAAAGTCTAGGTCAATGGCTTCGATCCGCTCTTGAATACTCAGCGGTGGATCGGCCATCTCATGACGAAACAGTTCAATGAGTTCCAGCAGATCATCCACATAACTGACGGCATGGGTAATGTTGCCATAGATAAATGTGACAGGATTATTGATTTCATGGGCCACGCCTGCCACCATTTGACCCAAGCTGGACATTTTTTCGGTTTGCACCAGTTGCAATTGTGTCTGCTGCAACTCCGTGAGCGCCTGTTCCAGTTCCTCGGTTTTTTGGCGCAGGGCGATCGCCGCTTCTTCCCGTTGCGTCACATCTTGAAAAATCCCCACAATGCCCACCACATCCCCCGCTTCATTGAGCAAGGGGGCTTTGCTAGTCTCCAGCCAGTTCTGGCTTCCATCCACTTGGTGTTGGGGTTCAATAATGCCGATCTCGGCAGTTTCAGACTCAATAATCCGGCGATCGCAGTCTCGGAAAAATTCAGCTTCTTTCGGTTTCCAGGGCAAGTCGTAGTCCGTTTTGCCAACAATCGCAGCGGCAGATTCTAGCCCCGAAACCTGGGCAAAATACTCATTTGAGCCTTGAAAAACCAAATTTCGATCTTTCCAAAAGACTGCTCCTGGCAAGGTGTTGATGACCATTTGTAAGAGATCTTTGGTCTGTTGCAACTCCTGGGTTTTTTGCCGTAGATCGATCGCCGCTTTCTCTCGTTCCGTCACATCTTGAAAAATGCCCACCATGCCAATAACATTGCCTGCTTCATCCCGCAGGGGCGCTTTACTGGTTTCTGACCAAGCCTGTTTGCCGTCGGCGTGTTGCAGCGGTTCGACCATGCCGAGTTCCGCTTGGCCCGATTCCATGACCCGGCGATCGACCTCCCGAAATAAGTCCGACTCTTCCCGCTTCCAGGGCATCTCGTAGTCGCTTTTGCCGATGAGTTCTGCCGGAGTAGCCTTGCCTGCAACCTCAGCAAAAAACTGATTGCAGCCCAAATAGTTGAGGTCACGATCTTTAAAGAAAACGCCCCCCGGCAGGGTATTGATCACCGATTCGAGTAGGGCCTTTGAGCGTCGGAGTTCTTCTTCGGCCTGCTGGCGATCGCGCAAATCAAAATCCAGACTATAGACCTCCGGTTCACCTTGGGCGTTGCGCAGCATGAAATGGGTGGAATAGACCGAGACCCTGGAGCCATCTTTATGGAGTAAACTCATCTCTCCCGGCGGCAGCGGTGGGCCACCCGCAAGCCAAGCCACGATCTCTGCAATCACGTCTGCCTGCATCTCGGGCGGAATCACCAGATCTTCAACTTTTTGCCCGATCGCCTCTTCTCGGCTATAGCCGTAAATATGAGTACTCGCATCGTTCCAATCCAGCACCCGGCGATCGCGGTCATAGATCTGCATTGCCACCCTGGGCAAATTTTGAAACACCTGCCGCAGCCGCTGCTCACTCAGGCGCAGTTGCTCCTCTGTCTGTTTGCGCTCGGTCATATCCAAAACCAAACCATCCCAAAGAATCGAGCCATCGGTTTGGGGGCGCGGGTGAGAGAACACCTTGACCCATTTTTGTTGACCGGAAGGCGTTGTGATCGGGTGCTCACTAGAGAAGCGGCTCAGAGTGCGGGCTGAGATATCAATCGCTTGCTGAAAGTCGTTGAGATAATCGGGATGAATCATCTCGAAAGCCCGCATCATCTCGCTGGGTTCGATTTCGTAAACCTCCCGGCCACCTTGGGAAACGTAGGGGAAACTCATCGCGCCATCGGTCGCCAGCCGAAACTGGTAGAGCACACCCGGAAAGTTTTCCGAGAAACCTTGGAGGCGGGCTTCACTCTGGCGCAATGCCATTTCAGTTTGTTTGCGTTCTGTGATTTCCAGGATTGTGCCGTCCCATTCGATCGCGCCATCGGTCTCGGCAGCATCCTTGGTCTCAGCAGCATCCTTGGTCTCGGCAGCAGCGGTGGGACTGGCCACCATCTTCAACCATTTGAGCTGGCCCGATGGCGTGATGATGCGAAACTCATGCTCTAGGCGGGTTAGCGATCGCGCCGAAGCCTGGAGAGCTTGCTTGAGCGTGGTCGCATCATCAGCCGGCATTAGCTCAAAGAGGCGCACCATGGCTTCGGGCTCTAGCTCACACAACTCACGCGCCCCAGCAGAGACATAGAGAAAGCGATATTGACCCGACGCTTCAAGGCGCAGCTGAAACAGAACCCCAGGTAGGTTGGCCGCAAGGCGCTGCCAGCGTTGCTCAGGAGTTAAGGTGGTGGTGGCGTTTTGAGCTTGAGTCGTTGGCGGACTGTGATGTTGCTTAGGGGGGAGTTTAGCGGGACCCATGGGGAATTCCAAAATTGCCAGCAGCGCCTCAGCCATTATCAGTAGAGCAGCAGCAGACCCACAGGGTCGAGAATGACGGAGCGCAGCGAGTGAATACCATAGCGAACAAGCCAGGCTGTATTGTTTCTATTATGCGCTCTGTCATCTCAAAAATCAGTGAATTTCCCTAGGTTGGTTCCACCCAGGGGAACATAATATTAGCTGTTGGGATCGTAGTGAAATCGTGCAATTGATGGAGCCCGCTGCCACACCAGCACCGAACCCACTTCCGTTGCCTGTTCTTCCCATGCTTGGTTTTCCTCATGCTTGATTCTGCCCTGCTGCCCTCCTCCTCACCAACCCCTGAGTCCCCCCTGAAGAGAAATCCCTTGATTTTGGCGGCGATCGACATTGGCACCAACTCCATCCATATGGTGATTGTGCGGGTCGATGCCACGCTCTCGACCTTTAAGATCATCGCCCGAGAGAAGGACACGGTGCGCTTGGGCGATCGCGACCCGAAAACCCATCACCTCACCCCGGCGGCGATCGAGCGGGCGCTGGGGGCGCTGCGGCGCTGCCAAGACTTGGCAAACAGCTTTGAGGCCCAGCAAATTATTGCCACCGCCACCAGTGCCACGCGGGAAGCCCCCAATGGCAAGGATTTTATTCAGCAGGTTGAACAGGAATTGGGGCTCCAAATTGATCTGATCTCGGGGCCAGAAGAAGCCCGGCGGATCTATTTGGGTGTCTTTTCCGGGATTGAATTTACCCCGCAGCCCCACGTCATCATCGATATCGGCGGTGGCTCGACCGAACTCATTTTGGCCGATCGCCAGGATGCCCGCTTCTTGAGTAGCACGAAGGTGGGGGCGGTGCGTCTCACCCATGAATTCGTGGAGCATGACCCGATGACCCCGAAGGAGTTGCAATATCTCCATGCCTATGTGCGAGGGATGTTGGAGCGTCCGGTGGAACAGATTCGCACCCACCTCCAGCCCGAGGAGCCCGCTCCACGCCTGATTGGCACCTCCGGCACGATCGAAACCCTGATAACGCTCTGCGCCGAGGCCAGTGAGGCAGGTGTGCCCAACTTGCTCAATGGCTATACGGTCAGCCGGGAGCAGCTTGAAGCGATCGCCGCCCAACTGGCCGAAATGAGCTATCAAGAGCGGTTGGAACTCTCGGGGCTCAACGAGCGCCGCGCCGAAATCATTGGTGCCGGGGCGGTGGTGCTCATTGAAGCGATGCAAATGCTGGGGCTAGAGCAGCTGACCCTCTGCGAACGGGCGCTCCGGGAGGGCATGATCGTAGACTGGATGCTCAAGAATGGCTTAATCGAAAACAAGCTGCGCTACCAAAGCGACATTCGGCAGCGCAGTGTGCAACAGCTCGCCCAGCGGTACGGCGTGGACAATGACTACAGTAAAACCGTGGCCCGCTTTGCCCTCGAGCTGTTTGATGCCCTGCAAGGTAAGCTACATTTTTGGCAAGAACCGGAGCGATCGCTACTCTGGACGGCGGCGATGCTGCACAACAGTGGCATTTATATCTCCCACGCCGCCCACCACAAGCATTCCTATTACCTGATTCGCCATGGGGAACTGCTGGGCTACAGTGAAAATGAGGTGGAAATTGTGGCCAACCTGGCCCGCTACCATCGCAAGAGCAAACCGAAAAAAAAGCACGATAATTTTCAGGCGCTACCGGACAAGCGATCGCGCCAACTGGTCGAGCAGCTCAGTGCGATCCTCCGCCTCGCCGTAGGCCTCGATCGCCGTCAAAGAGGCGCGGTGGCCGAGATTCATTGCACCTATGACGCCGAGCACCGCCAAGCCTATCTCTACCTAACGCCAAGCAATCCGGGCGATCGCTGTGAACTCGAAATCTGGAACCTCGGTTACAAAAAAGAGGTCTTTGAAGGGGAATTCGAGGTTTCCCTTGAGGTCGGGTTAGCTCAAGCCTAGGGCGCGGTATCCATCACCCCAGCTAGAACGGATACAATGGGCTCACCAACATCTGTACCGAAGCTATGACCACAGTTCTTGCGATCGAACAGACCGTCTCTACCTTTAAAGAACTGCATGATCGGTTGGGATTACAGCGGGCTAAGACCCCCGAGTTTTTCTCGGAATGGCAAAAGGTCACTGTTGATCTCAGTGAAGATCTCACGCGCTTTCTCCAGCAACTTCAGCAGCGTTACACCTACTACTACGAGGCAGGCTTACTCACTGAGGGCACAGTGCTATTGTCGATTGTCGCGCCATTGCTAGAACATCTTGGCTGTCATGAACCGCCTTTTTTTGTGCGTTCAGAACTGCCCGTGCAGCTTGAAGTTGTCGATCGAGATGAGGTCTATCGCGGTCGGATCGATGTGTTGATCGTTCGGGAGCAGTTGTGGGTGTTAACGGTGGAAGCCAAGCGAGCGAAGTTTGCAGCGGATCTGGCATTGCCGCAATGCTTGGCGTACCTGGCGGCTGCACCGGAACAACCGAGTTTTGGTCTGGTGACCAACGGCAGTGATTTTATTTTTTGCAAGCTAGAGCATGAGCAATACGATTTTTCGGAACCGTTTTCATTGCTGTCACGGCGCGATCGCCTGGCTGAGGTCGCAGCAATTGTGTTAGGGCTGAAGAACCGCACTATCAATAATGATGCAACTGCCCCCTACCCTTAAAACCCCTGCCCTGCTCCAGGTGCTGAACTTGGTGCGCGATCCCCTGACCTTCTTTGACCATCACCAGGCCCAGCAAGGTGATATCTTTACCAGCCGGGTGCTCGGGCCCGGGGGGCCAGCGGTGGTTTTCGTGGGCGACCCCGCTGGTGTTGAGCAGATCTTCACTGCGCCCCTCGATACCTTCAAGCTCGGGCAAGTGACCCATGTGTTTCGGCCCCTGACGGGCGATCGCTCCCTGATTTGCCTCGATGGAACCGAACACCTGCGCCAGCGCAAGCTACTGATGCCGCCCTTGCACGGGCAACGAATGCAACTCTACGCCCAGGCAATTAGCCAGATTAGCTTGGATGTGTTGGCGACAATCCCGCGCGATCGACCCGTCACCCTGCGCCCCTACCTAGCGCAGATCACGCTGCAAATCATTCTGCGCGTCGTGTTTGGTTTGGAACCCGGCCCCCGCGCAGTGGAACTCGAACAGCGCATCGGAGCAATGCTTGAGGCGATTACCCAACCCCTCTATTCCAGTTGTTTTTTCTTTAGTTTTTTGCAGCAAGATTGGGGCGCTTGGAGCCCTTGGGGACATTTTGTCCGGCAAATGGGGGCGATCGATGCCCTGGTCTATGCTGAGATTCGGGAACGGCGGGCTGAGTTTCAGGCTGACGAGCAGACATCCCGCACTGATGTGCTCAGTTTGTTGCTGATGGCTGAGGATGAAGTCGGTCAGGGAATGACCGATCAGGAGTTGCGCGATGAACTAATGACGCTACTACTGTTGGGTCATGAAACCACCGCCTCTTCCCTCGCTTGGGCGTTTTACTGGATTTTATCCGATTCAGGGATACAGGAGCGGGTCAGGGCGGAACTCTCGAAGTCTGCCGCCGGAGCACCAGATGTACCGAGCGCGGGCTATCTCAGCGCCGTCTGTAACGAAACCCTGCGGCTTTACCCGATCGCTCTGATCGCTCAACCCCGCATCACCAAAGCGGCCTACAAGCTGGGCGCTTACGATTGTCCACCCGATACGGTGCTCGTGCCCTGCATCTATTTGGCCCATCGTCGTTCTGAGGTGTTTCCCCAGCCGCTGGCGTTTAAGCCCGATCGCTTCCTAGAGCGCACCTTCTCCCCCCATGAGTTTTTCCCCTTTGGCGGCGGTCATCGCGGCTGCATCGGCATGGCATTTTCACGCTTTGAGATGCACTTGATCCTGAAGACGCTATTGCAGGCGGCCACCTGGGAATTGTTGCCGCAAACCGTCCAGCCCGTGCGTCGCGGCATTACGATCGTGCCTTCGGGTGGGGTGAAGGTGAAGGTTGGCTGTGCAGATCTGGTATAAGACAGTAATACTGGTCAACATGAGGAAAGATTAAATGACATCGGCAGCAGACCTTCAACAACAGATCAATGGCTTGATTAAGCAACTCTCACTAGAACAGTTGCAATTGTTGACGGACTGCGCAACTTATTTAGCTGAGGCAGAACGTGAGGCGGCAACCCAAGAAATCTTGAGTATTCCCGGCTTATTAGAGCAAGTTCAAAAAACGACAGAAATACCTGAAGCAAACTATAAAAACTGGCGAACTCTCCGTTCCGATGTATGACGTTCTCTTGAGCCCAGATGCTCAGAAAGTTTACCAGAAAGCGAGTAGAGCATTAGCCAAAAAAATTGCGCGTTGCTTGATGCAGTTAGAGCAAAATCCTCAAATTCATCCTAATATAAAGGCACTGAAGGGTGAGCTGGCGGGTTATCATCGTTACCGCTTGGGAAACTACCGAGTGCTGTATATCATTAATAATCAAGAGGCAAAGGTCTGGGTTGTAGCGATCGCGCATCGAAGCAAGGTCTACAAACCCTGAATTGTACGAGACGGGAAAATGGTTTTAGGATATCGCCGACTTTGCTCGCTGCTGTCGCCGCCATTGCCCATGCCCCACCGCCGCCACTCCCACCGAGAGCAAGAACCAGACCAGAACTTTCACACCGATCGCCCCCTCTGACGAAAGCGGCAGCACCAAAATCAGGCTATTTGCCAGCACAAATGTCAGCAGACTCTGAATCCCCAGGGCCAGAAACGGCGGCCAGCAGAGGATGGCCCTCAAGCGGGGGAGTTGGACAAAGGGGCCCAGGGCAGCGATCGCCAGATAGGGCGTCACGGAACCAAAAAGCGTATTCAAAGGGTCTTGCAAAATGAAAGCGAGGTAGGCTTTGCTGCTGACTAGAACCAGAAGATGCAGCGTAACGAACACAATCGCGCCCCATTGCAACCATCGCTGCCCCGAGAGCTGGCTACGGCTATCTAGCTCGGCACAGAGGAAGCCCACGAAAAAGGTGATCAGCGCCGTCAGCAGGGGATAGAGCGTCGTCTGGCGATCGCAGAGATAGTCGAGCCAGAGGGGAGTTTCAGGAAGTTGGGGATAGATTGCAAAGATTGCGATCGCCCCAAACAGCAGCAGCCAGATTGCACCGACGAAGCGCGATCGCAACCATAAGAGTCCGGGAATGAGCATAAAGAGCAGCCCAAACGTAAGCAGCACTTCGGTATAAAACTGCTCCTGAAACAGGACAGGCAAAAATTGACTCGGTAACGCAACATCGGTGATCGCATACATCACCACCAGAAACCCAAGATAAATCCCCAAGATCGAGAGCCCCTTTTGCACTAGGCGGCGGCTGAGGCGACACGCTTGGGTGGCAAACCGGGGTAGGTACACCCGCTCGGCCATGTAGCCACCCGTAAAGAAGAAAAAACTGCCCACGGAAAACAGCCCACCCTGAAGCATATAGGCAGGTAAGACCAGCTTGCCGAGGTCAAATTCCAAATGGAAATGAATGGCGATCGCGTTGAGGATCACCAGCGATCGCAGAATATCAAAGCGTGGGTCGCGGGATGCAGACATAAAACGCTTATTTCAAAACAATTATTTCAAGACGCTGCTGACGATCACCGTGATGGTTGCGGTGGCCAGCAGAGCAAAGGCAAGGTTAACGACCTGGCTGGCGGACTTTTGATAGGCATCAATGCGAATATTCATCTCGCGCAGATCCTGATCCCGCTTTTTCTCACTCTCAACCAGGCGATCGACCTTCTCGGCCAACAGATCGAGCATTTCATCCGTCCAACGCTGCGTCATAGTTTTGCGCTCCAATCAAATTCGCCTGATGATGACGCACCCTACTCGTCATAGATCCAATTGCCCATCTCGCCAAACTCATCTTCAAAGTCTGGATGATGGGCCGAAACAGCGCATTCAGCGGCGATTTCTTGCAATTCCTGCTCGCTGACCGAGGGCGGCGTCTCAAACCAGGTGTTAGGCAAACCGAAAGATTGACTCGCATGGCTTTGAGCCAAGGTCTGGGCCAGGCGGAGCACTTGATGCTGCTGCTCCCGCGAGAGGCGATTTAGATATTCAACGACTTCATCGATCACGCTGCTGCTCATAGCCCCTAACCCCGTCCCAATTAATCTTTATTGTATCGCGCTGCGTCAACGTCACGACTCAGGTAGGGTTATCCGCATCCTGCCAAGGGCCAAGCCCTGAGCGAAAATAGAGCCAACCCTTTCCCTAAAGATCCTTAACTGTTCGTTTCATTGATAGAGAACCATGACGACCGTACTTGAGCAAGGCAACATTACGATCCATACCGAGAATATTTTCCCGATTATCAAGAAGTCGCTCTACACCGACCATGAAATCTTCTTGCGGGAATTGGTTTCCAACAGCGTGGACGCGATCGCCAAGTTAAAGATGGTGTCCTACGCCGGCGAGGTAGACGGTGAACTGCCCGCTCCGGAAATCACCTTGGCTGTGGACAAGGAGAAAAAGACCCTCTCGATTACCGACAACGGCATCGGCATGACCGCCGACGAGATCAAGAAATACATCAACCAGGTTGCCTTCTCCAGCGCCGAGGAGTTCGTCGAGAAGTACCAAAAAGACCCCGACCAGCAGATCATCGGTCATTTCGGTCTCGGCTTCTACTCCTGCTTCATGGTCGCCAAGAATGTGGAGATCGATACCCTCTCCCACCGTACGGGTTCCACTGCGGTGCATTGGTCTTGCGACGGCTCACCTCAGTTTGAGCTAGTCGAGTCGGAGCGCACCACCCCTGGCACCACCATCACCCTGACGATGATGGAAGAGGAAGAGGACTTCCTCGAAGAGTCGCGGATTAAGAACCTGATCAAGACCCACTGCGACTTTATGCCCGTACCGATCATGCTCGGTGAAGAGCAGATCAATAAGCAGCAAGCCCTCTGGAAAGAGTCCACCCAGAACCTCAAGGACGAAGACTATCTAGAGTTCTACCGCTATCTGTATCCGTTCCAGGAAGAGCCCCTGCTCTGGGTGCATATCAACACCGACTATCCCTTTGTGCTCAATGGTTTGCTCTATTTCCCGCCGATCAAGCCGGATATGGACATCAACAAGGGCCAGATGAAGCTCTTCTGCAACCAGGTGTTCGTCAGTGACAACTGCGATGAAATCATCCCGGACTTCCTGCGACCCTTGCGCGGCGTGCTGGATAGCACCGATATTCCCCTCAACGTGTCTCGGAGTGCCCTGACGAACGATCGCACTGTCCGCCGCATTTCGAGCCATATCTCCAAGAAGATCGCCGATCGCCTCAAGGCGATGTTCCGCGATGAGTACGACAAGTACGTCAAGTCCTGGCAGGATCTCGGCACGTTTGTGAAATTTGGCTCCCTCAAGGACGACAAGTTCAAGGATCAGGTCGCTGACATCATCATTTACAAGAGCAGCCTCGAAACTGAGGAACCCAAGGTGGAAGTTCAAGCCGAGGGGGATGACGAGTGGGCAGAAACCAACACTGCCGATACCAGCGGTTACACCACCCTGAAGGACTATCTGGAGCGCAACAAGGAGAAGCACGAAAACCGCGTTTTCTATTGCACCGATCCCGGTTCTCAAGCCACCTATGTGGAGCTCTACAAGAGCCAGGGTTTAGAAATCCTGTTTATGGATTCCTTTATCGACACCAACTACTTCATTCCTTTCCTGGAGCGGGAATATACGGATGTGAAGTTCTCCCGCGTCGATTCGGAACTGGATGAAAAGCTGGTCGATAGCGAGAATTCGGAAATCGTTGATCCCAAAACCAATAAAACCCGCAGCGAGGTGGTCAAGGAACTCTTCGAGACGGCGCTGGGTGATGAGAAGATCACGATTAAAGCCGAGGCGCTGAAGTCCCAAGGGACGCCCCCGGCGATGGTGATTATTCCGGAGGAGTTGCGGCGCATCCAGGAGATGACGGCGATGATGCAGCAGCAGGCGGGGATGGAGTTCCCGGCGATGCACACGTTGCTGGTGAATACGGCGCATCCGATGGTGGAGAATCTGCTCACGATGTCGCAGGGCAGCATCATTGATGCGAGTGGGTCGTCGTCGAAGGGTGAGCTGGTCAACCAAATGTGTCAGCACATTTATGATCTGGCGTTAATTTCTCAGAAGCCGTTTGGGGCGGATGAGATGAAGGCGTTTGTGGAGCGGTCTAATGCGTTGTTGACGCAGGTGACAGAGCGGATGTAGAGACGGCGCGATCGTGAATTGATTCTTGAGTTTGTGCCCTGGCCGATGGCTGGGGCATTATCAACCACTTTGGTTGCCATATCAACTCAAGTTACTATGGCTTTTGTTCCACTTAACTCAACAGCCAGCTTGCAGATACTTCGAAATGTAAACAGTTGGAGAGTCATTCGGAGGATCTACAAGGTGAGAAGAGTCGTCAATTTCTATGGATTCAATATTAATTATTGAACCTACAGCGATGCGCTCAGGAATTTTCTTTAAGAGAACGTCAAGTGAGGGCATTGAATTCATAAATTCCTTCTCAAGATGCAACTTTTCCATCAATAAACTTGTTTCTTCCTTAGAAGAAAAGTTGTCAGACTGTAACATCTCATAGTCTTTTTTGGATAAATGTGATGCTTTCCTTATAAGGAGACTTTTGCTAATGTGATGATCTACTTCACTATCAATTTCGATAATATTCTTAATTCGCGACTTCTGAGGCTTAGTATTGAAGCCAAATTCAATTGGCACAAAAAAATGTTGTCCTGGTTCAAGAGTGATATTGATATTACGAGATTGTATCGGTGCATCTCTGAGTAACTGACTTCTCTTATCTGCAACTGTTAAATCATGAGATTTCTTGTCGAGGATACGATAAGTCATACTAGTAACTTTGACTACCTTCTTGAGAGCATTTTTGAAGTCAATAAATTTTACATACGGTGATGGTGTGTACCTGATGACATCAGGGACTGAAAATCCACAAAGCCCACGTAGTCCTGATTATCAAGTAGAGATTATCAAGGCGTACAAAAAAATCGGCAAGCGAGAGGAAACCCTACAGGAAGTTAAGCGCTTACTCAAAACCTACGGCAAA
>JBMYQW010000071.1:0-15317 GCA_049601735.1 Spirulinaceae cyanobacterium | reverse complement strand
CTCGGGAGGGGCGGTCAAGCGTAGCGCCGACCGGGGTGGGTCGGGTGTGGGACGCCATGGAAGCCTTGTGAATAAAGGATTTCACGCTTAAGTTCATACGGATGGGAATCACGTCGCCCCTCAATTCTGGATCAACTCTTGAATCATGGAATTGTTCAGGTGATTGATTATGCCAGTGAGATCAAGATCGTCCTGATCAGCCCCTACAAAATCATCAGAAACAACGAACTGCGGCAGGATGTCCCGATTACCTATTTCAGAGGTGGGACGAGAGACCAGCGGTAGAGGGGGTGGACAGCTTGTTGGGCGAAGACGCGTTACTAAGCGATCGTCATCGTCGTCCAGGGGAAAAGTTGTAGGGGATTGGTCACCAACGTACCTGCTGCCAAATAATGTCCTCATAACTCGGTCGCCACTTTGGGCGTTGAGCGGAGTCGAAACGTGATCCGCGGGTCGCTTATTACCAAGCAAGTTCCCAACCCCTTCTCTATAGCCTGTGAATAAAGGAGCATCTACAAATTCAACTTCTGCCATCGGCACGATGGATATTGTGATGGAAAAAGAGACATTGTTTTCTCCAGCTTCCGTCGCTCCAGCCAGAAAGGCAAAATTCTCTTGAGAAATATCCAAGAAGGTTAGTTCGGGTTCAAATCTCTGCACATGGCGTTGGAAGATTTCTCGATCTCCAGGGCTGATGAATTCGATCGAACTGGTCTGGATAGCAACTGTATGCAAGTGCTCCGCACAGGCTGCGAGGGCCGAGGCGAACCGATAGCGACCCGCTGGTTTATCTTCAGAAAACTGATAGTTTGGTGCATCCGGAAGACAGTCGTAGCGGCGCACTAACTCGACGAGCGCAGCAACATCCTCAACTGAGGTTAACTGTGTATCACCGACCATTGGCTGCTCTGTCGAACCGATCACCGGTACCTTAAGCGCATCACTGGGATAACGTTCAAGTTGTTCAAACCAGTCTTGAATCGTTTGGGATGGGTCGGTTTGGGATGGGTTAGTTGGAGTGGGGGACGTTTGAGCCTGGGCCACCAATGGTTGCCCGAGCATCATTATGCTCCCTAACATTACCAAGAGACCTTGAGATCGGTTGAGCATCATTTTGATAACCTAACTTTGACGGTATGGGGCTTTGACAGTATGAGGGGTGATGCTTTGATGATAAGAGTGCAATGATGGCGATCGTCAGGGCGTTTCATTATTTAAAACGGCTAATGGTTTGCGAGGCGCTGCCAGAAAGTTTTGATACTGCCTGCTCCGCACGGACAAAGCCCCGCACCCTTCACCCTTTCTCCTTAGGAACCACCACACACCATTCATGCAGTTCGTAGATAACGCATTTGTTCTTAACCAAGGGGTCATTCTTGACAATCTGCTGGGCCGCTGCCAGGGAATCAGCTTTAAACAGCAACATCCCGCCACCTTTTTCTGCCCAATACCCAGTTTTCGCTTGATGCCCCTGCTCGATTAGCCCCTGCACATAGGCACGGTGGGCGGGTACATACTGATCAAACGTGGCTTTATCCACAAGTCCGGATTCAATTTTGACAAACCAAGGCATGGTCGGCATTTGGATTCACTGGCGGTCTTACTTGATTATGGCGGAGATCCAAGCTGAGTTTTGTTAACCCGACGATAAATATTACTTGCCCCGTTTTGTAGTATCCTGTATTACACTCAATAAAGCAAAACGGTGGGATGAGGTTCTATGGTGCTGCAAGCCGATGACTTATGGAAAAATTACGGCGATCGCGCTGTGGTGCAGGGCGTGAATTTCACGCTCAATAGCGGCGAAGTCTTGGGCTTCTTGGGGGCCAATGGCGCAGGCAAAACCACAACCGTGGGGATGCTCTATGGGGCAGTGGTTCCCTCACGGGGGTTTGTACAGGTCAACGGCTTAGATGTGCAAAGCCAGGGACGCAAAGCGCGTTACCAAATGGGCATTGTCACCCAAGAAGACAACCTCGACCCCGACTTTAATGTCTTTGACAATCTCCGCTACTTTGCCAGTTTTTATCGCCTCACGGGCAAAGCCGCCCAGGTTCGTGCCGGGGAACTGCTGGCGGAGGTGGGTTTGCAGAACTATGCCAAGCATCGGGTGGATGAACTCTCGGGTGGGCTTAAGCGTCGTCTGGTACTGGCGCGGGCGCTGCTCAACCAACCCCAGGTGGTCTTTCTGGATGAACCCACCACCGGCCTCGACCCCGATGCCCGACAGGACTTTTGGCGCATGGTGACGCAACTTAAGCAGCAGGGCTGCGGCGTGTTGCTGACCACCCATTATATGGATGAAGCCCAACGACTCTGCGATCGCCTCCTCTTGCTCCAGCAGGGCCAAGTGATCGACTCGGGGACACCGGAGGAATTAATCACCAAAACTGTGGGCGAGGAAGTGATCGAGGTGGACGGTCTCGATGCTCAAGCGATCGAACCCTTGGCGGCGGAATTTAAAACCTGGTGGCGATCGCTGGGGATGGGCCAGCTCATTGCGCTGCCCACCAGCGATCGTGAACTCCTCTGGGAACGACTGAGCGCCCTGCAACCCCAACGCCTTAGCCGCCGGTCAGCCAACCTTGAAGATGTGTTCTTGCGGCTCACGGGCCATGTTCTCAACAGCGAAGATTAGAGATCTTTTTATGGAGAATGCGTGAGCTATGCAGGCGATAGAGTCATACCGCGATTGCGCTCAAGCGCAATGCCAAAGGCAATCGTCAGACCTTTCTCCTGGTGGGCATTCACCCTACACCCACATTTCCACACCCTAAACCCAATCCCCCCAATTCCCAACCATGCAACAACAATCCCCCATGACCCTCTGGGGCGTCTACGCCGCCTGGCGACGCAACGCACGGGTCTATCAAAAAACCTGGCTGGTGAACAGCCTGCCGCCCCTCTCGGAGCCCCTGATCTATCTGGTGGCCTTTGGTTTTGGCCTGACGCCGCTGGTGGGTCAGGTCACGTATAACGGTGAAGAGATTGCCTATCTGCGCTTTCTCGCACCGGGCATGATGGCGGTGGGCATTCTGTTTCAGTCCTACGGCGAAGGGGCCTATGCCAGTTATATTCGCCTCTCTTATCAACGCACTTGGACTGCTCTGTTGACGACACCACTGACCTTTAGCGAGGTATTTGCGGGGGAGTTGCTCTGGGCAGCAACCAAGGGTGTGATTGCGGCGATCGCAACCGGAATTGTAGCGATCGCCTGGGGCCTGCTCTCGATTCCCTATCTGCTGCTCTCATTACCGCTGATTCTCTTGGGCAGTTTACTTTTTGGCGCGGCGGGGCTGCTCACGGCGGGGCTAGTGCGGACGATCGATCAGGTGAATGTGCCCTTGTTTCTGGCGGTTGTGCCGATGTTCACGCTCTGTGGGACGTATTTTCCCCGGACGACCTTGCCGCCCCCATTAAATGAAATCGCCAGTGCCTTACCCCTGGCCGCTTTAGCCGATCTCTTGCGCTGGCCGCTGGGTTTGCCCGGTCATTGGCTTTGGTCATTAGCCTGGCTCTTGGCTTGGGCGGTGGCCTGCGTTGTCTTGGCCTGGCGGAGCATCTATCCGCGCCTGTTCCGCTGAATGATGGCGCGATACGAGATAAGTTGATGAACAATGCACAAACACTTTTGCAAAAGGCGCATTGATTTTTGTAACAAGGGATACATTAACTTGATGCAAGTGTTACATTGAATACATTAAGGAAATTTCTGATTTTCAAGGACGGTAAACAATGAAACTCTCTTATCGCGGCCAGGCTTACGAACCCCACCACCAGAATGTGGAAACCAGCCAAGGTGAAATCGCTGGGCATTATCGGGGCTTGCCTTGGCGTGCCCATCACCATAAGCAGCAGTCTCGCCAGCAGGCGGATCAGGCGCTGACCTATCGCGGTATTACCTACAACCGTTAGGTTGGGTGATGCCCAGAAAACGAGCGAGGGGCCGTTTGATACTGTGCCATAACAAAACTAGCGCCCCCCCGCTTGAATGAACCCCACTGGGGCGACCCAATGTTGATGCCGTTTTTCTTCAATGGTGGTGTACGCCCTTCTTTGACTGTCTCGGATGCAACGAAATGCTGAATTCAACTCCCCATCAGTTTCATGGTGCTTATCAGCGCCCGAATCGTCTCTCTCTGGAGATCAGTGAGCGAGAACTCCTCGGCCAACCTCGGGTCGAGCGAGGGGCAACCCACCATATGCCCCAGATGTTACTGTCATCGCCCTTGAGCAGTTTGCAGGTGCGATCGCCCCAATGTCCTGTAGTCGAAACCCACGGCGCTGTTGCCCTCCAGATGGCAACCCTGGCCCATCAATGCCAGCTCGCCCAGCCGGCAGTGCAGGTTGATCCCCTCGCGCAGCTACATCACCAAAATATCTGTCAAACCCTGGCTCGGCGTCTACGGGCAGCTTGTGAGCGGGGCGATCAGGCGTTGGTGCAATTGCTGCAACAAGAGGCGGCCCAGTTTGCTTAAATGCAGGCTTGAATCCTGTTTGAATTTGAATATCTGCTCCCTGCGGGTCTGCCCAGACTCGCAGTTTTTGTTTTTTTAGAGACGGGCATCTAGGAACTCATCATTGCGGCCAGGTGCGAACGTGCTGAGGGTGAACGAAAGCCCAAGACAAAATCTGTTGGTTTAACGCCGCGATCGCATAGCTCTTGATCGAGGGCAATTTCAGTACTATTGTGTTGAACCCAAATTTTGTCGTCAATCAAATCGAGATGGATAGCACATCCATAAACGCGACTCTCATCTTTACGCCATTGGTTGTGCAGCAACAGATAGCGATCGCGTTCCTTGTCGAATACCAAGACGGCACCTTCATCTTCATGGGCAAGTTCCGCTAGGAATTCACAAATAATACGGCGATAATTCTGGGTTAAGGTTTCCATATAGATATCCGCTACACCGTAACGTATATGGTAGTTGTCATAGGTAATTAATTGTCCAGCCTTCTTTGATCAAAGCCGTCTTAACAATGTCGTGGTAAAGATCTTTCTTCGGCATTCTTCAAATAGGGGAATGAAATATTCGGATAGGCTCTAAGCCGCAACAGTAAACTGGGCAGCGATCGCCCCCTGCTCCTGCGCCGGCACAAACAAATAATTACCAAAGTGACCCGGCTCTAGGCTATCGAGCGATCGAAGTTGTTGAGTGGCTTCATCAATAAACCAACCCTGATAGCCCCAGTCCAAGAGGAGTTTTTGGGCGGGGCTGGCTGCGGCCTGTTCAATCAGAAGATGCTGCACTCGCTGTTGAGCGAAGAGGTTGGCTGCGCCCTGGAGCGCCAGAAGTTCGGCCCCTTCGATGTCAATTTTGAGCAGGTGAATGTCTTGAATGGACTGTTGGTGGCAGTAGTCGTCCAGGGCAATGGTTTCTACATCAATGAAGCGATCGCTTTTTAAAAACTCCCCATAGCGCACCATCGAGGTGATGCCCGAATTACACGTATCGCCGGAGGTGTAGAGCCGTAAACGTTGCTGGGATTGGGCGGCCACAGCCAGGGATTCGAGCTGGATGCGATCGCTCCAACCGTTCGCGGCGACCGAGCGTTGCAAGATTGTATACAGATTCGGTTGGGGCTCAAAAGCATAGACCTGACCAGTCTGCCCCACCTGGCGAGCCAGCAAAAAGGTATAACTGCCAATATTTGCGCCGAGATCAATACAGGTTTGGCCCGGCTGGACTAAACGGGCCGCAATTACGCTGGTGAAGGGCTCTAGATCGCGGCCAAAAAAATACAAGAAAATGCCCTGATATTCCGTGAGGTTGACCCAGAGTTGGTAGCCCTGGAGCCGGGCGAGTCGGAGTTCCGGGGCTTCTAGGCTTAGATAAGCGTAGGCGATCGCCCCTACTTTGAAATACCGTCTGGCCCAGGGTAAATGACACAACTCAACAAGCCTGCGTTCGGCCCACGGCCAACCGCGAATCCAGCGCGCAACGCCCTTAACCAGACGGCGCTTAAGACCATTAATCTTGATCCAGGTCATAGCAGCAATCCTCAGAACCGTAGCACAGCTGTCCCGCCTGCCTTGGCTAATGATGGGTAAATAAGTCGTTCTAGGAACCGCGTAACTGTGTCTTCGAGACCATCCGGGTCTTCTTGCGATCGGCGGCAGAGAGCTTTTCGCCAGATTGGAGTTGAGTAGCGCTGCGCTGGAGTACGGTCGCCGCCTGATCATCCCCGAGTTGTAAAGCGGTTTTCGCTGCCGTTTGCAGCATGGTGGCTGCCCCCGCCGCATCACCCTGCTGGAGCTTGGCTTCAGCAATTTGGGTCTGGCGATATTTTGCTAAGGCGAGGATCGCCCCACCGACAGCAGGATTGACCAGAGGATGGTATTGGGCTTGGCTCTCGACTGTGACAGGAATCGTTTCTGAGACTAAACCCGTTTGCCCTGAGGCGGGGTCATCGTAGCGAACCGAGAGGGTAGCGATCGTGCTCTGGCCAGGAGGCAGTTGGCTTAGATACAAGTTCACCAACACCAGCCGCTCCTCCCGCATCAGGTCGCCGAGGCGGACGATCGCCCGACTGCCCTCTTGCTGGACCGTCAGTTCCACGGTTTCGGGAGCCACTTGAGCGACGGGCTTGAGTTCAGCCAGACGCGTTTGGGGCGCGAGGTCGAGATAGAGGTGGGCATTGGTCAGCCCCACGGACTGCGCCCGCTGGAGGAGTTGCTCAAAGGTGGCTTGGGCCTGATCCGGCGCTTCGATGTAGGCCAGGGTTCCCCCCGCATGGTCGGCGATCTGCTCTAGCACATCCTGGTTCCAATGGGCACCAAACCCGAGGCTATTGACGGTGATGTTGTATTCAAGAGCCAGTTGGGCAAGCTGAAGACAGCGCCCATTGTTGCCATGCTCGTTCTCGCCATCGGTGAGCAAAAACAGGTGAGAAATGGTATCTTTGCGACCCTTGCCCGCTTCTTCGATGCCCATTTGCATTCCTTTGTCGATCGCCGTGCCGCCATCGGCTTCGAGGCGCTGGATGCGCTGCTTGAGCGCGGCGGGATCTTCGACCGGCTGGTTGGGGACAATGACCTTGGCCCGATGGTCAAAGGCGACAATAGCCAGGCGATCGCGTGGTGTGAGGCGATCGACCAGTTCCAGAGCCGCTTGCTTGACCGTTTTGAGCGGTTGACCGTTCATGGAGCCGCTGTGATCCAGCACCAAGCAGAGGTTGAGGGGCAGGTCGGCTTCTCCCGCTGTGGCGATCGCCCGCACACCAATCGAGAGTTGACGCTGGGTATTGGCTTGCTGGGCATCAACATGACCATCATTCAGCAGGGGCTGGAGTCCAACTTGCATGGTGTTTGGTGGGCAGGAGAGTACAGACTATAACTGTAGGTTACTCTGAACCAGCCCGTCGAGTCTCTCCCCTGAGGACAGGGGCAGACAATTTCACCCAGAACCGCTTGACATAGAACATCTGGCCGAGCAGTCGTCCTGGCTGTCTGATCAAAATCGACAGCTTGGCACATCTCGCGTTTGGTTTCGTCTCGCTCTCACCGACTCAGGCCCAATCCGAACGTTAAAGCCGAAGAATTCTCCTGCCTTAGGTGCTAGGTTTCCCTGCCCTGCGGGTTATTTATTTCGGGTGCAGACAACTCGGATTTAGGAGCAGCAAGCGGGTTCACAGCTTTTTCACAAGTGACTGCTACCCTATAAACTCGGGTAACTTATAGGCTTGAGAAGCAAAGACTGGCCTTCCTTTCCGTTGCTGTTGGTGTAACTGTTGCTGCGACCTCTACCCGACAGCTTTGGCAGGGATGGGCGATGATCATGATACCGTCAACTCCAAACTCAATTGAGAATGACGCCCGCTTGAGATCAGGGGGTGAGCAGGATTTTGTGGCGTGGCTCACAGAGGTTCAAGAGTTACTGTTAGCACCAGCAACCTGGCCCGAGACCCTGGCTGCAGTTTTAGCGCGAGTCGGCACGGCGTTGAATGCCCGGCACGTCTACTGGTATACACCGAGTGAGCCGACGACTACGGTCAGAACATTGCACCTAAGTCAGATCTGGCCCTTGACGCCACACCCGGAGAGGGAAGACCAGACGACATTGCAATCTGCCATACCGCAAACCGCCATTCCCAAAACCGTTGCGCTAGCGGCAGACGTCAACCGCCAGACCTTTTGGCAGCATACCAAGCCCGTCGCCCTCCCCTGCCCAATGGCCGACCCCTGGGACGCGCTCTCGGGCTATTTGCTCCCCTTAAGCTTAAGTCACCCTCATCAGCCCGAGCAGAGCTATGGGGTCATGGTGATGGATTGTGCCCCCTTAGACGCCATCGCCCTGAATTTTTTGACGGGGGTGCGCCAAGCAATGCTGCTCAAAGCAGCCCAAACCCAGACCGATGTAGCTCGCCAGCAGGCTGAATGGGAGCGCGATCGCTTCTTTATGATTTCAGCTGACCTCTTTTGCGTCGCCGACTTTGACGGGTATTTCAAGCGACTGAACTTTGCTTGGCGAGACTGTCTGGGCTACGAACTAGTAGATCTCTTGAATCAGCCTTACCTCAATTTTATCCATCCCGACGATCGCCCGAGCACCATCACCCAAGCCCAACATCTGACCCAAGGCTCCCAGGTAGCCAGCTTTGTCAACCGCTATCGCTGTGCCGATGGCAGCTATCGTTGGCTTGAGTGGAGTGCGGTCTCCTATGACCAAGAACAGAAGATTTATGCCGTTGCGCGGGATATTACTGCCCAGGCAGAACTTGAAGCAGCGCGTCAAGCCAGCCGCGAGCGTCTTGAAGCCGCCCAGCGGGTTGCCCATGTGGGGGACTGGGAAATGAACCTGATCACGGGTCAAGTGACTTGGTCTCAGGAGTTATTTCGGATCTTTGGTCTTGAGCCTCAGGGCGATAGTAGCGACACACCGATAGCGGCCGAGTCTCATTCTTCCGCCACGATCTTTCAGGAGCAATACCTTAAGCAGATTCACCCCGACGATCGCGCGGCAAATCAACGGGCTTTGCAGACAGCGATCATTAACGCCCAGCCCTATGAGATCGGCCATCGCGTCGTGCGACCGGATGGTGAAATTCGTCATGTGTGGGTCAAGGGTCAACCGATCTTGAGTGACTACGGACAAGTGATTCGAGTCTTCGGCACAATGATGGATGTCACTGAACTCAAGCAAGCGAAGCTGGATCTGCAAACTCGCCTGGCACGGGAGCAGTTGGTGGCGCAGATTTCCACCCAGTTGATGCAGCTCAACCCCACGGAGCTAGAGCGGGGAATTGGCAGCGCGATCGCTGATTTGGGGCAATTCCTGGCAATCGATCGCTGCTACGTGCTCCAGCGCGAGGGCAAGCAACTCAGTTGTATACAGGAATGGTGTGTTGACCCGGCCTTGAGCTGTTGCGATCGCTTGCAATCGATCGCGTTAACCGATCTGTTATTCCAGGATGGGGCGGGAGAATGGTCGGTGCTCAACGTTCCAGATGTAACCCATATTCCCCCCGAACTCGCCATACTCCAGCGCCATTGGCAGACTCACCAGATTACTGCCACCTTAAAAATCCCCCTGGTGGTTCGGGGCGAACTGCTCGGCTGCTTGGCCTGCAACATGACCCGTGGTCCCCGGCAATGGACTCCCGATGAACTGGTGCTAGTGCGCCTTGTGGGCGAGATCTTGGCCGGGGAGCTCGAACGGCATAATGCCGTGCTAGCCTTGGCGGAGAGTGAAGAGCGTTTTCGGCAACTCGCGGAAAATGTGGATAGTGTCTTTTGGATTCAAGATGTTCAAGCTCAAAAACTCCTCTACGTCTCGCCTGCCTATGAACAGATCTGGGGGCGCAACATCGCGGAACTCTTAGAAACCGACTTCAAGCTCCTCTATACCATTCACCCGGACGATCGCCCGCGAATGTTAGAGCTGTTTCGGCGAATGGAACGTCAGGAATATAATGCCGAATATCGGATTGTCCGCCCCGATGGCCAAGTGCGCTGGATTCACGATCGCGCCTTTCCAGTCAAAGATGACCAAGGTCAGGTCTATCGGATTATTGGCATTGCTGAAGACATCAGCGATCGCAAACGCACCGAGCAAGCCCTCCAAGTGCTGATCCAGCAAACGGCCGCCCAGATTGGCCAAGAATTTTTCCAAGCCCTGATTCAGGAGTTAGCCAACGTTCTCGAAGTTCAATATGCCTTCGTGACCCGTTGCCTGGATGATCCCCCCACTCGCGCCGAAACCCTGGCCTTCTGGATGGGGAGCGGCTTTGGCGAGAACTTTGCCTACGACCTCAAAGACACGCCCTGCGGCAACGTGTTTACTGACCTGGATATGTGCTTCTATCCCCAGCAGGTGCAGCAGGCCTTCCCCAACGATCCAGACCTCGTCATGCTGGGCGTGGAGAGCTATGCCGCCATCCCACTGGTGGATAGCAACCAAAAAGTGCTCGGGCATCTGGCGATTATGGACGCCAAGCCCTTGGCAGATTTACAGTTGCCCCGCCTGATCTTGCAGCTCTTTGCCGCGCGGGCGGGGGCAGAACTAGCGCGCCTGCAAAACGAGGAAAGTCTGCGTCAGAGCGAAGAGCGTCTGCAACTGGCGCTCACAGGGAGTAATTTGGGCTTGTGGGATTTGCACCTCCCCAGCAACCAAACCTACTTCAATGCCCAATGGAAGCAAATGCTCGGCTATGAGCCGGATGAGCTAGCAAATACCTACGAGGTTTGGCGCTCACGCGTCCACCCGGATGATCTTGAGCCAACCCTAGTCATGCTCCAAAAACATTTGCAGGGTGAAGCGCCCGAATATCAAGTCGAGTTTCGGATGCGGCATCGTTCCGGTGAATGGGTTTGGATCTTGTCCCACGGCAAGGTTTTTGAGCGGGACGACCAGGGGGATCCGGTGCGGATCACGGGGACGCACCAGGATATTACCGAGCGCAAGGCGATCGAGCGGATGAAGGATGAGTTTGTCTCAATAATCAGCCATGAGTTGCGCACCCCCCTGACCTCGATTCATGGGGCAATTAAATTACTCGAAACCGGAAAGCTGGGCGACTTCGATGCCCAAGGTCAGCAACTACTCCATATTGCAGCCAACAACACCACCCGTCTGACCTCTTTGATTAACGATATTCTCGATCTGCAACGACTGGAATCGGGGCAGTTTAACCTCAACTCTCAGGCTTGCAGCGTCGTCGAACTGTTTGAGCAAAGTATCCAGACGATGACGGCGATCGCCGCTCCCCACCACATCCAAATCAACGACCTGCCGACCGAGCCATCCCTCCAGGTCTGGGCTGACCCCGACTATTTAATGCAGGTGCTCACTAACTTGCTCAGTAATGCGATCAAGTTCTCGCCACCCCAGAGCACCATTACGCTCCAAGCGACCGTCCAGGGCCAGGAGGCTTGCTTCGCTGTGCGCGATCGCGGCCGTGGTATTCCTGCCGATAAATTCGCCACGATTTTCAAGCGATTCCATCAGGTGGATGCCTCCGATTCTCGCCAAAAAGGCGGCACGGGCTTGGGTCTGGCGATCTGCAAACATATTGTTCAGCAGCATGGCGGCCGCATTTGGGTCGAGAGTGCGGTGGATGAGGGCAGCACGTTCTATTTCACCTGTCCGTTGGCAAAGGACGAAGGCAGAAGGATGAAGGGGGAAGGCAGAAGGGTGTAGGGGGAAGGCAGAAGGATGAAGGGGGAAGGCAGAAGGGTGTAGGGGGAAGGGTGTAGGGCTTTGCCTGTGCGAAGCAGGCAGAAGGCAGAAGGCAGAAGGCAGAAGGCAGAAGGATGAAGGACGAATGACGTACTCTAAGCTGGATCGCGGCAGGCGCAGCGATGATCGCTGCGATGACTCCCCTTCGGTTAACGCGATGCAATACCGTCGTTTTGGTCGTACCGATCGCACCCTTTCGGTGGCTTCCCTGGGTACGATGCGCTGCTTGGGCAGTTGGGAGACGTTTCGGCAAACCTTAGACTGCGCCTTGAGTTTGGGCATTAACCATCTGGAGACGGCGCAGGGCTACGGCCAGAGCGAGCAGTATCTAGGGCGCTGGCTGAAAACATTGCCCGATCGCCAGCGTGCCGCTGCTGCCCTGACGCTCACGACCAAAATCCCGCCCTGCCCTGGTGCCGACCAGATGCGCCACCAGATCGACCAGTCGCTCCAGCGATTGGGGGTTGAGCAGATTGACAGTTTGGCGCTCCATGGTGTGAATACCTCCGAACACCTGGGTTGGATTCAAGACCCCGCTGGTTGCATGGTGGCCGTGCGGGAGGCAATCGCTGCGGGCCAAATCGGTCAGGTGGGCTTCTCTAGCCATGGCCCGTTGGCCTTGATTCTCCAGATCCTTCAAACGGGTCACTTTGCCTTCGCTAACTTGCACTATTACTACTTTTGGCAGCGCCTCGAACCCGCGATCGCGCTGGCCCATGAACTGGACATGGGGATTTTCATCATTTCGCCTGCGGACAAAGGGGGTCTGCTCCATCGCCCGCCCCTGCTCTTGCAGCAGCTCTGTCAACCGCTCACACCGCTAGAATTCACCTATCGTTTTCTGCTGGCTGACCCCCGGATTACCACCTTGAGCCTGGGGCCAGCGAATCCGGCGGAACTGCGGGGAGCGATCGCCCAATTGCCCAAGCCACCCTATTGGGGTGAGCGGGAGAGCGCGATCGCCAATCGACTGGCCCAGGAACGGCGCGATCGGTTGGGAACCAGTGCCTGCGAGCAATGCTACGCTTGCCTACCCTGTCCGGAGGCGATCAATATTCCGGAAGTGCTGCGTCTGCGCAACTTGGCATTGGCCTACGAAATGCGGGACTTTGGCCAATATCGCTATCGAATGTTTGAGAATGCAGGCCATTGGTTTGCGGGGCGGCGGGGCGATCGCTGCACCGACTGCGGTGACTGCCTACCGCGCTGCCCAGAGCAGTTGCCCATTCCGGCGTTATTGCGACAGACCCATGGGCTGTTGCGGGGCAAGACGCGGCGGCGATTGTGGCAAGAAGATTAGGGCGCGTCATCAATTAAGCTCAGAAGCCTTATGGGACAAGGGATAGAGCACCCGACCCAACCAACAGGAAAAGGGGCTGCAAACCCGTCACGCTCAGAGCTTGAAGTCTAAATAACAACAGCCCCTAGGGCACGTCATTGCCTATGCACCAGGAAGGTCAAGCAGAGTTTGAAGTTGGTGATGCTTTTTTTCGGCCCGCGACCCGCGTGGTGCGAGATCTGGGCGTCTTAGCGGCGGCGGTGTATCGGCGCGATCGCTCTCAGTTGCGGGTGCTCGATGCCATGGCGGCCTGTGGGGTGCGCAGTTTGCGCTATGCCCTAGAGAGCGGTGCAGATTGGGTCTGGACGAATGAGGGCAATCCGGAACTCGAACCCCTGCTACGGCGGAACTTAGCCTCGATTTCTGGACGCCTCACGGTGGAAAACACCCAGCGCCTCCTCAGTCGCTGCGCCGCCGAGCGGGACTATTTTGACCTCGTGGATGTGGACTGTTTTGGCGATGCCATGCCTTACCTACGGCTGGCCTTGGGAGCCGTGCGTATCGGCGGCTTGCTCTACCTCACCAGCACCGATGGGCGCAGCTTGACCGGACATTTACCCCTCAAGAGTTTGCGTAGCTATGGCGTGGTGGCGCGATCGCACCCCGCCGCCCAGGAACAAGCCTTGCGCATCTTGCTCGGGGCTTTGCAACAACAGGCCGCCAGCATGGGGCTGGGCATTGAGCCCGTGCTCTCGCTCTTTACCGGGCAGACCTACCGGGTGATGGTGCGCTTGGTGCATCAACCCCGACTCCAAACCCAAAACTATGGCTGCTTGGGCTATTGCCATGGCTGCGGTGACTATCAAACCGTGGACTGGCTCAAGCTGGGTCGGGTGGATTGTTCGCGCTGCGAGCGCCCCGCCACCGTTACAGGGCCGATGTGGCTCGGGGCGCTCCACGATCGCCCTTTTCTCGCCGCGGTGCAGACCCTAGCCCAGGACTGGCAATGGCCAGAGCGCGTGAAGCTGTTGAGTATTCTCCAGGCGGAAGCCGAACTGCCACCCTACTTTTACACCTTGAGAGAAATCGGCAAACGGGGCAAGCTAGCATTACCACGCCGGGATGACTTGATCGCCGCCTTGGTGGCACAGGGATATCTGGCGGCGGCAACGCATATTAACGCCCAGGCGATTAAGACCGATGCATCCTTGCAAGATTGTGTGGCGATCGCCCGAGAACTCAAAACATCCTGAAGGGTGCAAGCGTTGCCCGGCAAAGAACTTAAGCACAAAACCCCCTTTTTTAAAGGGTTGCAGAAGCGATAAACACCCGACCCACCCCGGTCTGCGCTACGCGCGACCGCCCCTCCCGAGAGGGGATTTAGATCTCCTCTTGGGAGGAGTACCCGTAGGGGGAGGTGGGTCAGCCCACTCAAACTCCCACCAGGAGCTGAATACAGCGTTAAGTTCGCACCCAGTGATTGCATCCGCCCAAGTCCACGGGTGAACGATGCGACTACTCTGGGCGATGCGAACAAAACGCCTCAGCATCCACGACCCGGTAGGTTTGCGACTGTCCAAACGTGCTAAACCAGCCCGTAATCGTTGCTCGCGTGGCATCAGGAATCGTCGCTCCATCGTCTGCTCTATCCTCATCTCGCACGATCCACACTTGATGTGGCTGTACCGCATTACAGCGATCCTTGGGCTCTCTTTCGATCGCCTCGTAGTCTTGCCCCTGCATTGCCAGATAGAAGGGGATGCTGGGCAGATCGAAATTACCCGCCAAGATTAGCGTTTCGTTGGGTTCGAGGGCCGCGATCGCCGCCTCAGCCAAACGCTGGGGCGCAGTTCGCTGAACCTGCCAACTGGGCACAACCCAGCCCCAGAGCAACGTGAGCAGAAGGAGGGCTTGGACTGTAGCGAGGTAAAAAGTGGTGGTGAAATCCCCTCTACCCCCCTTGGGAAGGGGGGTTAATGTAAATGCAGCTATCAACCCAATCGCCCCAAGTAACCACATACCAGCAGCCACTGCTAACGGAATTGCTCGCAACCATACTGCTACTCCGCCCAACCCAATCCCCACCAGAACACTTAAAACACCAAAACTCCAGACGCCCCAGCGCCATATTTTGGGATTTTGGGGCCGTTGCACCTGTTGAGCAATGACCAGGGCGATCGCTGGATAGGCCCCCAGCAGATAGCTCGGCAGTTTACTCGGGATCAGTTCGTAGCCCAGCCAGCCCGCGATCAGCCAAGCCCAGATTTCCGGAGAATCCCGCCGCTCCCGCCACAATCGTGCCATTGCACCCATGCACCAGGGGAGCCAGGGGAGAAAGGCGATCGCCAGCACCACGG